>NZ_CP010115.1:310407-620814 GCF_000833475.1 Francisella tularensis subsp. tularensis
CAGGGTAATAGTTAGCGAGTCTGTTAAATACAGCCTTAACTCCCAGACAAAAAGCAAAGACCGTCTTATGCGGAATATGAACGGATGTATAGATAGTGTCATAAGAAAGACTATCATATCCGTGCGCATCTAGATTATTAAGCTAGACTAGGCAGCTTTAGCAACAGCAGCAAAGTTGCTGTCGTTAGCCGCTACGCGGTTTGCTTTTTTGTTGCCAGTTATTATTGGCATTTGTACTGTTATTAACGAGGTTACGGTACTTCCTCGGCATGCACCTTAGATTTTGACATTCATGTCGAAACCATATTCGCCCCCATTTGGGTGGATACAATTTATACCTTATTATGTCAAATGTCAAATTTTAAGTATAACCCTACAACAAAACATAAATTGCCGATGATAGTGCAATAATGCCAACAAAAAGTATAAAACTATCTGCTAATAGGTTTTTATAAGGCTTTAGATATTTTATTTTATAGATACTATAAATAGGCATAATAAACAGTATCACCGCTAAAACTAGACCACCTATACTAGATATCATATCTAAGATATTTGGGTTTAAATAAGCAACTAGCCAGCATGATAAAAACACTATTGATAATGTAATTGGTTTTATAGTTTTTTCACTAATTTTATTTTTTGTAACTTTATAAACTAGACCATCTATACCTTCTTTTGAACCTAAATAATGACCAAAAAAAGACTTACTCATAGCAACTAGAGCTACTATTGGAGCTACATAATCAAGAGAATAATTATTAAAATGACTTGCTAGATAAGATAGTATAGAAATATTCTCTTCTTTTGCGATTATTAGCTCTTTTGGAGAGAGGGGAAGCATTGAGCTAATTACAAATATAACTACAGTAATAATCATTAGAATATTACTAAAAGCAATTATCTTAGAGGCTTTTTTGTCGGCATTTTGTTTGTATTTGGTTTTTGCATATACGGCTAAAGAAGAGATAATCGGTGAGTGGTTAAAAGAAAATATCAATATTGGCATAATTATCCAGATAGCTATCAAAATACCAGAAAAACTATGATTGTACTCAATGCTCTTTTGCAGTATCTCAATATTCCAATATGGAATCATCCATAATGAAAGTACTAGCAAAGCGATGATAAATGGAAAAACTAGAAGGCTCATAACACGGATGATAAGCTTCTGACCAAAGTTAATGATAAAAACTAGCGAAAGTATAGTAAAAAAACTCAAAAGAAATCTATTTTGAATATCGTAATGAAACTGATACTTAAAAAAACTAGCCAGAGTATTTGTTATACCAACACTATAAACCAGTAATATTGGCAAGATAGCAAATAGATATAAAATGTTGAAAATAATTCCACCAAGCTTACCAAAATAGTCATCAGCAACTACTGTGATATCAGAGTTAGTATTTGGGTTAGATATCACAAATCTACATAATGCACGATGTGATAAAAACACCATTGGGAAGATAAATACTAATATCACTAATATTGGTATAATTCCTGAAATTCCAGTTTGAATTGGCAAAAATAGTACACCGGCACCGATAGCTGTACCATACAGACTAAGGGACCACATTAAATCTTCATTTCTTTTCATAGTAAATATCTAAATAAAAAAATAGCCTATGTAGAAAGCTAAAATTAGCGATCCATAAACCAAGTTCAAAAATAATTAATAAAATTTAATGTAAAAAGAACAGATTGTCAAAAACAAAGCTATAAATATAGCTTTTAATTAAATATTTGGAACTAAATTTCTACTTTTTTCTTAAGCTGCATTTTAAGTATCCTAGATATTTTTATCTTTACAAAACAGAGGTGTAAAAAAATACCAAAGGTTAAGGTTGGGTAAAACTTGAATGTGATGAGCTAGAAAAACCAGGTCTCACTAAAGAACAAATAGTTGAGAGTTATAAGATATATTTAGAAATCAAACACTAGTATAGATTCTGTATTATTATTAATTAGTGGTAATAAATGTTGTTTAGCTATATTTATATGAATAGGGTCACTTTCATAATTATCTCTTTCAGCTGTAGAATTAAATTCCATAGAAAAAGCATAATTAAAATCTTTATTTAATCTCTTAGTACTATTGTTATAGCCGTGTGAAAAATTTTTGAAATTTAATTTTGATGAGAGAGCTTGAAGTTTATCCATCGCATTTATAATACTAGACTCAGGACAGTTGTTTGGTAATTTTAGTAGTCTAAGTGCTTAACCATATTTTTCTACTTTTATTTAAGGACTATATAAAATTAGATTCTAGCATTTCATAGATTTTAATCAGAATAACTTATATAGCACTACCTGATGGAAACTGTTTTTTACTTGAGCTCACCGTACTAATTAACAAGTTGTCATAGTCAAGTGTCATACTAGTTACACTAGGCTTTGACTTTAAATATATCAATAGAGGATAAACAGTATAAGTTGAATGCCAAACGAAATTTTTTTGAAAGGAATATTAATCAGTCAGTGAACATACTATTACATTTTAGATCTACTAAGAAACAAATAAAAATTCAAAATACTATAAAAATAGTATTTGCAGTAAAAAAGTGTTAATCAGTTTTGTGAGGTACTAAAATTAAATATAAAGGCAAGAGAGAATGATCTAGTAGGGTTTTTCTCTGTACCAAAATAGGTGGCTAAAATGAGTAAACAAGTTGGTATTATTGGTTTAGGAAATATGGGATCTGTTGTTATAGATCACCTGCTAACATCAGGATATGAGATTTTTATTCATAATAGAACCAAAGCAAAGGCTGAAAAATGGTTAAGAAATACACAAGTAGTTTGGTGTGATTCTCCAAAAGAGTTAGCTGAAAATTGCGAAATAATAATTTGTTGTCTATATAATGATATTGCTGCAAAGAATGTTTATCTCAGTAAAAATGGCTTAACTTCTATAAATTTAGTAAATCATACAATATTAGATGCGAGCACTCTTTCTGTAAGCTGTTTTGAGCAACTTAATAAAGTCGTTACCCAAAATAATGGTAAATTAATAGATATGCCAATATCTGGAAATCCTGCTGCATTACAGGAAAAAAGAGCTTTAATTATGCTTGGTGCAACAGAAGAAGAATGTAAGAGCTTTGTACATTTCTTAGAAGCGCTTAGTAATAAAATATTATATTTAGATATTGCTGGGTCTGCACTTAAAGAAAAACTTTGTATTAATGAAATGCTTTTTACTCAGTGGTTTAGTTATTGTGAGGCAATGCTATTAACTGAGATGTCAATAAAGAAAAACTTTTGTAAGAACAATTTGGTTATAACTTGAGCTGGTTTGAGAGGTGGTGTCTCAATTGCATTAGTTCTATCAATTCCTGTGGAGCATAGAATTCTACATATTTTTTCGATAATTTATATAGCGGTATTACTTTCAATATTTATACAAGGAATTTCTTTTAGAAAAGTGTTAGAAAAGGCATATGTTGAGGAATAGTAGTCAATTTTAGCTATACATTTCCTTTAAATGATTATTGAAGAAATCAAGAGCATTACCATAGTCATATTTTCCTGTAATGACTTCTATATATACGCCACTTTGGTGCTCTCTAGCTTTTTTAAGAGCTTCGGCTAATTCTTCGCTTGTTTTAACTCTTATAGCTAACCAATCATTACAGCCAAAAGCTTCAGGAAGTTTGGTGTAGTTAAGTTGCGCAATATCATCATAGCTAGGGTTAGGATCTAATTCCAAAGCTCTTTCAATCATGTAACCATCATTATTTATGCATAAGATAATAGGATTTATTTTATATCTACCCATTACACCAAGTTCATTAAGTGTTAATTGGTGGGACCCTTCACCTGTAATCAATATAGTTCTAGAATCTGGATTAGCTAATGCCACACCAAGTGCAGCAGGAGTAGCCCAACCGATTGATCCCCATAATGTTTGATTGAAATATTTTACTCCTTCAGGCAGTGGTAACTTCGGCATATTAAGTGAAGAGGAACCGGTTTCTACAACAAGACTATCTGTATTTTCTAAAAATTTTAAAACTTGAGTATATAGTGCTCTTAAAGTTAACTTTTCTTTCGTTATAGTAGTGTCTTGTATCTTCATTCTAGAGTAATTAGGACGATAATTTATACTTTCAACTTTTTCTAATAAAGCATCAAGTAGTTCTGATAAGTAAACGTCAGCTAGATAAGTTTTGTTATCTTCGACAAATAGAGGTCCTAAATTCAGTACTTTATTTAAATCTAAATTATTGGTGAATCCAGCTGTATTGAAGTCTGACCATAGCGCATCACCTAAATTAATTATAAGATCTGCGCCCTCAACTATTTCAGCAGTATTTGTGTCTGATAATAAGCCAGCATAAAAACCTACATAGTTAGGATGTGTTTCGGATATGACACTTTTATCATGAGGCATAATACTAAAAGGAATATTTAACTTTTCTATAAGGTTGATAGCTTTTTCAGTTACTCCAAACCTATCTAATTTTATGGCTGGGATAGCAACAACTTTTTTAGCCTTGCTTAAATGCTCTAGCACTAGGTTTGTGGCTAATTCAAGCTGATGTGAGTCACTTTTTAGATAGCTGCAGTCTATATCATCAGGTGTGATATCGGTTACAGGGCGATTGCCACTATCCAAAGATACGCTTATATAAGCAGGTTTGCGATATTTGAACGCTTCAGCTATGACTCTATTCATTTCTCTACGAGCATTTTCTGGTGTTATGACAGCTGAAACACAAGCCGCTGAAGCTGATAGATCAAAGAAATTTCCAAAAACTCCATCTCCTAATGTATGATGAACCTGTCTCTTCTTTCCTACTGCGCCATCTCCTGGACTACCGACTAGATAAAAAACAACAAGATTTTCAGCTTTTGAGCCCATTACACCATTTAGGGCACTAAGTTCACCAACTGCATAAGTAGTCGAAAGAATCGCAGCTCCTTTGACTCTTGCGTAACCATCAGCAGCATAGCTAGCATTAAGTTCATTAGCATTTACTACATTGTTAAGTTTTGGGTTATTAATCAGTGCACGATCTAATGCAAATGAGAAATCCCCTGGTATACAAAAAGAATGAGTGATTCCTAGATCGACAAGTCTTGCAACGATATATTCAGCAACATTAGTAGCATGCTTACTGGTGTCAAAAAGTTTTTCTCCAGTTATATATTTTTTCATAATCTCTTTTCCCCTAAGAACATAAGTTTTACTCCCAACTTTATTAATTATTATATGAATAAAATATTAATATCAACTAATAATTAATTATGGCGGCTAAGAAGTTAACTATTTTTATTGAAAACATATTTTTTGACTATTTCACCACCAATTAAATGTTTTTGAATAATTTCTTCTAGAACTTCAGGAGTGCATGAATGATACCAGACATTATCAGGATGAACTACAGCAATTGGACCATTTTGACAGATCCTCAGGCAGTAGTTTTTGTTCTATAAATATGACCATTTTGTGATAAGCCTAACTCTTGAAGCCTCTTTTTTAGATACTCCCATGCTTTCAGAGAAACATCGCCGGCACAGCATTTTTGTCTCTCTTGGTCACAGCATAAGAATATATGTTTTTGGATATTGTCTAGGCCTAAGTTTGTTGCTTTGGTTTCTAGTGTTGCTGTCATTATATTATCCCTATGATTTTTTGCTAAATAGATTTAAAATTGTTGATGAAATATTAACAAATATGGAGATAAAATGGAAAATAACATTTCCAACACAACACTAGAAAAATTAGCTCAAGCTTACCTAAAGGATATTAAGAGTAAGAGACGTTGGCGTTTGTTTACGCGATTAATAATTATTCTAATGATTCTGCTACTGATAGTTCCTAGCTTATTTAGCTCATCTAAAGAGCTAGTACCTCATATAGCTTTAATAAAAGTTAATGGAGTGATTGCTGATGATGCCGAAGCTAATGCTGAGAGAATTAACCAAAGCCTTGATGATGCCTATGCAAATAAGTCTGTAAAAGGAGTAATTGTTGAAATAAATAGTCCAGGAGGCTCACCGGTACAGTCTGATGAGATATACTCGCATATGCAATATTTACAGCATAAATATCCGACTATTCCTATGTATGCTGTATGTACAGATGTTTGTGCTAGTGGCGGTTATTATATCGCTGCTGGGGCAAAAGACATTTATGCCAATAAGATGACGATAACGGGTTCAATAGGAGTTATTGGTAGTGGTTTTGGTTTTACAGGGCTTATGGATAAATTAGGTATTGAGCGTAGAACATACACTTCAGGAGAGAATAAGGATTTCTTGGATCCGTTTTCGCCACAAAAACCAGAGCAGACTGCACAATTTAAAGAACTTCTAGATCAAACTCATCAGGTTTTCATAGCTGCAGTAGAAAAATCTAGAGGAGATAGGCTAAAAGATAAGAATATAGATACAACATTCTCTGGTGAACCTTTTAGTGGTATTCAAGCACAGCAAATGGGATTGATAGATGGTTTCGCTTCAGTTGACCAAATTAGAAATGAAAAATTTAATAACATTGATATTGTTGACTATACTCGACCACTTGATTTTTTAACAGCAGTATCACATAAATTAGGTAATAGCATTTATTATAAAGCTCTCTCAGAAACTAGCTTTAGTTTAAAATAAGTGTTTTAAGTGTTGAAACATACAATAACGATGATTATAATCGAAGTTATATTATGTTTTATAAACTAAACAAGCAAGGAAGAAAAATTATGAAAAAAACTATACTAGGAGCAATGATTGCTGGTGGTTTGATGGTTTCTGCAACTACAGCTATGGCTGGTAGGGTAGGTTTTGCTAATGTCCAAGATATTTTTGAAACTTCACCTCTTGGTAAAGCAAAGGTAACAGCTGATGAGAAAAAGCTAAAGCCACAGATGGATCAACTTAAGCAAAACATCACTGCTTTACAAGAGAAAGTAAATGCATACACTCAAGAAAAAGATGATGTTCAAACAGATGATTCTAAAGGCGATACTAAAGATGCACAGTCAGCAGACAAAGTAGAAAATCAAGATAAGCAACAAGCTCAAGCAGATCTTGAAAAAGCAATGAAAGATTACCAAAACCTAATGAATCAGGTTCAAAAAATGGCTTCTGACGATGCTGATGCGTTCAAAGATGCTTTGACTAAGGCTTCTGCTCAAGTTGCTAAAGAGAAGCAACTTGATGCTATTTTACCTGCTGAAATGAGTCTATATAATGTTGATAGTATTGATGTTACTAAAGATGTTATAGCTAAGATGCAATAATATTTCAAAATAATATTCAACTATTTTTTTCTAAAAAACCTTTTGGTATTACAGTTAAAAGCAGCTTTTTTTTATATCTAAAGCTATGTATAATCTTATTTTAGATATAGAAATTAATTAAACAAAGACTCAACTATGGAAAATTTAGGCTATTTTGTATCACAAAACCTACTGTTTTGTTTATCTTTTATTTTGCTACTAGCTATTTATATAGTTTTTGAGCTGACTCAAACTAAAAAAACTCAATATACTTTATCTGTTTCTGATGCTGTAATTACAGTCAATAAAGGTAAAGGTGTTTATCTAGATATTCGCGATTATGAAAATTTTAGTAAGGCACATATTATTGGTGCACAAAATATTCAATATGATGAAATAACAACAAAGCACAATAAACTTACTAAATATAAAGCTAAGCCAATAGTTGTATATGGAGATAATGCTGAAAAAGCTATGCAACAATTACGTAAAGAAGGTTTTGAGCAGGTTTTTGTACTTAAAGGTGGCTTAGCAGCATGGCTACAGGCTAGTTACCCAGTTAAATCATTGTCAAAGTAAAATTTAAAAATATTAAGGATCATAGTATGGATCAGCAAGCACAACCTCAATTTCAAATCCAAAAAGTATATGTAAAAGATCTTTCTTTCTCTATTCCAAATTCTGATAAGATATGGACTACAAATTGGAAGCCAGAACTGCACACAGACCTAAAAGTTGAGGCTACTAAACTTCCAGAAGAGAACACCTATGAAACTGTTTTAACTCTTGAAGTTAAAGTTGAAAATGATGGCATGGTTGCTTTTGAGGCAGAAGTTAAACAGGCTGGCATTTTTACAGTTGCTAACATGCAAGAAGCTCAGATTGAGCATGCTAAAAAAGCATTTTGTCCAAATATTCTTTACCATTATGCACGTGAGGCAATTTCTGATTTAGTGATTAGTGGTGGATTTCCACAACTATGTTTATCTGCAGTAAATTTTGACGCGATGTATCAAGATTCATTAAAAGAGTCAGCAGATAGCAAGCAACACTAAGAAAACTAATAGGAGTCAGTTATGAGTAAAGAAAAGGCGCTAGAATCAGCCTTATCACAGATTGAAAAGCAATTTGGTAAAGGCGCTATCATGAGATTAGGAGATCAAGAAGCTGCTCATGATATTGATGTTATACCTTCCGGTATTATTGCACTTGATGTGGCACTAGGAATAGGAGGCTATCCAAAAGGTCGAATTATTGAGATATATGGTCATGAATCATCAGGTAAGACAACATTGACACTTTTAGCTATTGCACAATGCCAAAAGCAAGGCGGTACTGCAGCATTTGTTGATGCTGAGCATGCACTAGATCCAAAATATGCAAAGCTTTTAGGTGTTGATGTTGATAATCTGATCGTGTCACAGCCGGATACGGGTGAGCAAGCTTTAGAGATTGCTGATATGTTGGTACGTTCTGGAGGAGTTGATATTGTAGTAATTGACTCTGTTGCTGCACTTACGCCAAAGGCAGAGATTGAGGGTGACATGGGCGACTCGCACATGGGCTTACAAGCAAGATTAATGTCACAAGCACTAAGAAAACTAACGGCAAATATCAAGCGCTCAAATACTCTAGTGATATTCATTAACCAAATTCGTATGAAGATCGGGGTTATGTTTGGTAACCCTGAAACTACAACTGGTGGTAATGCGCTTAAATTCTATTCATCGGTAAGACTTGAAGTCAAAAAGGGTGGTAGCATCAAAGATGGTATTGATGTTAGTGGTAATGAAATAAAAGTTAAGGTTGTCAAAAACAAAGTTGCCCCACCTTTTAAACAAGCTGACTTTGAGCTTATTTATGGCGAGGGTATTTCGCTTGAGGCTGAGCTTATTGATTTGGGCGCTAAGTATAACATTATTGAGAAGTCTGGTGCTTGGTATAGCTATAAGGGTAAAAAGATTGGTCAAGGCAAAGAGAAGTCAAAAGAGTATTTAAAAGAAAATACTGCTGAACGTGATGAGATTGAAAGAGCTATTTTAGAACTCTTGCTACCAAATAAATATTCTAATAAAGATAGTAATGATAGTCCTAAAGAAGGTTCTAAAATCAAAACTAAAGTAAATCCAGCAGTTACTCAAGATGAGCTTATCTAAAGAAAAAAACTATCTTCTTTATTTACTTGCAAAGCAAGATTATTCACGCAAACAACTTTTTGATAAACTTATTTCACGCGATAATATCTCTCTAAATGAGATTAATAGTCTTTTAGATGAATTTGAACAAAATAAATGGCTATCTGATGAAAGGTTTGCAGATGTATTCATAAATAGTGAAATTGCTAAGTTTAGAGGTAAGAAACGTATTATAAACACAGCAGTTTATCAAAAAGGTTTATCATTAGAATTAGTTGAAAGTTGTCTTGAAAATCAAGAGTTAGATTGGTTTGAGCTTTGTAGGCAATGCTTGAATAAAAAGTATAGAGATATCAATAAATTACAAGCAGATTTCAAGCTTAAGCAAAAAGCGATGAATTACTTAATATATAATGGCTTTAGCTTTGATGAGATAAATTTTGCGCTTAACCAAAGTTAGTTAAATTTGGCTAGTTTAAAAGAGCATAGTGAGTTAGGCTTGTGGCTTTTGAGGATAATTTCTTAAGTTATTTTTTATAAAAAAATTGCAAAAATTTATTTTAAACACTTATAACAATAGCATTTTTCCTGTAAGCTGTAATATTAGTAGCTTTAAATAATATAGGAGTTAAAATGGCTAAAGGAACTGTAAATAAGGTTATTTTGCTAGGTAGATTGGGTAATGATCCAGAAGTTAGAACTACACAAAATGGAACTGTCGTAGCAACTTTAAGTATCGCGACTAATGATGGTATGGGTGAGAATATAACTACAGAATGGCATAGAGTAGTTATATTTGGTAAATCTGCTGAAGCCATTCAAAGGTATGCAAATAAAGGTACACAAATTTTTGTCGAAGGTCGATTACGCACTAATAAATGGCAAGATAAAAACGGTAATATGCAATATACAACTGAAGTAGTTGCGAGTAATTTCCAGTTTATCGGTGGTGGTTCTCAAGGCGGAGCAAATAACCAAAATACGCCAAACTTTAATCAGCAACCAAATAATAATTTTAACCAAAATCATCAGCAACCATCAAGACAAGATAATATGCCTGATTTTGCTGAAATTAACTCATCTAATTTTGATGATGATATTCCATTTTAGTTTTTTGATATAATAAGCATTCTCAAAACACTATACCAAGCTGTCACTATCTTCTAGATTATTATATAATACGGTTATTTCTTATTTAAATTTTTTAGTCTAGATATGTCTGAAATATTAGTATTAAATTGCGGTAGTTCTTCAGTTAAGTTTGCACTTATAAATCCACATACTTCACAATCTTTAGTTACAGGTCTTGCAGAAAACATTGCTACTAAAAATTGTAAAGTAGTTTTTAAAGCTGAGCATAAAATTGAAAAGTACCTTGAGAATGGTAGTTACAAAGATGTATTTGAAATGCTCAAAGATTTTTTGGTAGAGAATAAACATCTAGAAAAGATAGTTGCAATTGGACATCGGGTAGTTCATGGAGGTCAGTATTTTTCTAAATCGGTACTGATAAATGCTGACTCATTAGAAAAAATAAAAGCGTGTATTGCATTAGCGCCATTGCATAATCCAGCACATATTGAGGGTATAAGATTTTGTCAGCAAATATTTCCAGAATTACCTCAGGTAGCTGTGTTTGATACAGCATTTCATCAGACTATGCCAAGCTATATCGCAGAGTATGCAATACCTTATGAGCTTACACACAAGCATAATATTCGTAAATATGGCGCACATGGAACTTCACATAAATATGTCTCAGAGCAGGCAGCAAAGATCTTAACTCAACAAAAAGCTAATGTCATAGTTGCACATTTAGGTAATGGTTGTAGTATTACAGCTGTTGTTGATGGTAAAAGTATCGATACTAGTATGGGGCTTACTCCTCTAGATGGACTTGTTATGGGAACACGCTCAGGCTGTATTGACCCTAGTATTTTTGCATACATATCCGATAACCTTGATTGGAGTGTCACAGAGATTACAAATATGCTAAACAAGCAAAGTGGTCTATTAGGTATTTGCGGACATAATGATATGCGCGAAGTTTCTCAACTTGCTGCAAAAGGAGATAGTCTAGCGAAGTTGGCTATAGAAATCTTCTCTCATAGAGTAGCAAAGTTTGTGGCTAGTTATATGATTTATTTTAATAAGTTAGATGCTTTAGTATTTACAGGAGGTATTGGTGAGAATGCTGCTAATATCCGTAAAAATATTATTTCAAAGCTAGCAAATCTTGGTTTTATGATAGATCATCAAAAAAACTCTAATTCAGAGACATTCATAAACAGCAAAAATAGTCATAATATAATGGTAATAGCGACTAATGAAGAGCTTATGATTGCTCAAGAAACACAAAATTTAATATAAGAGTTTGTTATGAAAAAATCTATATTTATTCTGCCTACTTCAAAACATACCGGTTTACGTTTATTAGCAAGTAGTATGGTATATGCATTACAGCAAAAGGGATTAAAGGTTGGTTCATTTCATCCTATCTATGATATGCAAATGAGCATTGAAAATATACAGGAGTATTTGCTTAATAATCGAGTTAAGGATTATGTTGAGATTGTTTTAGATAAGTTCTATCAAAAATCGCAAGAATTTGATTTTATAATAATCTCTGGTCTATTTAGACAGGGTAATAATGCTCACAAACTGTACCCAATAAATGCTATTATCGATGAGCTAAATATAGAGATCGTTAAAGCGCTAAGCTCTGAAGTAATTATAACTTCATATCATGGTAATAAGCCACTAATTGATATCAATGATGAGTTGGATTATGCAATGCGTAGTTTACCAAAACAAATTAATATTATCGGTGCGATAATCACAAAATTAAACGCGCCATACGATGATGATGGTAGAGTAAGCTTTAGTTTAACAGATGAGGATATTTCATCAGAGCAACAGCAGCAAGTAACTGTAAATATGCTTAGAGAATTACCAGTCTTTGCACAAAAAGGTCTAAATCTGATAGGTGTTGTAGAGTGGCAGCAAGAAAAAACTTCACCAAGGATATTAGATATTAAAAATATTCTTAAGTTAAACCTTATATCAAGAGTAAGCCTAGAGGCGCGTGTTGATAGAGTTATGATGTGCTCAAGAGGCGTTGATAACTTTATCAATGATTTAACTCCAAATTCTTTAGTAATAACATCTGCTGATAGGTCTGATATTCTTGTGACAGTATGCTTAGCTGCAAAAAATGGTATGAAAATTGCTGGAATTTTGTTAACAGCAGAAGAATATCTTAATGATAAGGTGAAAGAGCTTTGTGTTGAAACAGCCGAAAAAGTTGGTCTAGCAATTCTTACTACTAGAAATAAAAGTGTCAAAACTATTTTACGAATTGCTGATATTGATTTGATGGGTATACCGCTTGACGATAAAGAGCGTATCCAGCGAGTCAAAGAGATTATTTGTAATTCATTAGATAGAGATAAAATAATTAGCGCTATTACAGCGGATGTGCTTGGACATCAGGTGATGTCGCCACCGGCATTTAGGTATCATCTACTGAAAATGGCGACAAAAGCTAAAAAGAGAATTATTTTGCCTGAGAGTTATGAGCCAAGAACCCTTCAAGCTGCAAAAAACAGTCATGAGCAGGGTTTAGCTGAATGTGTGCTTATAGGTGATAGAGATAAAATCCATAAAGTAGCAGAAATGAATGGTTTTAGCCTTCCTAAGGATATACAAGTTGTCAATATCGATGATGAGGCTGAGATAAAATATCTAAATACCTTGATGAATCTTAGAAAACATAAAGGTTTATCTGAAAGTATGGCTCGAGATGCTCTTAAAAACCCTATAGTAGTAGCAACAGTTATGCTTTATCTTGGTGAGGTCGATGGTTTAGTTTCAGGTGCTGAGCATACTACGGCAGATGTGCTTAGACCAGCGTTACAGCTAATTAAGACTAAGCCAAACTCTTCGTTGGTATCATCAGTATTTTTTATGTGCATGCCTGATCAAGTGATAGTATTTGGTGACTGTGCTGTAAATCAGGATCCCTCGGCTGAGCAGCTTGTCGATATAGCGATTCAAAGTGCTGAATCCGCAAAGAAATTTGGTATTGAGCCGCGTGTTGCGATGATTAGCTATAGTACAGGAACATCAGGCTCAGGTGTGCAGGTTGAAAAAGTGCGTACTGCTACAGAATTGCTTAAACAAAAAGCTCCAGAGTTATTGGTTGATGGACCGCTTCAGTATGATGCTGCGATGATTGAAAGTGTCGCTAAGAGTAAAGCTCCAGATAGTCCAGTTGCAGGTAGAGCAACCGTATTAATCTTCCCAGATTTAAATACTGGTAATACAGTGTATAAAGCAGTCCAAAGAAGTGCTAATGTTTTAAGTATAGGACCAGTATTGCAAGGTATCAATAAACCTGTAAATGACCTTTCAAGAGGGGCAACAGTTGATGATATAACTTATACAATTGCTATAACAGCTATTCAAGCAATATAAAATTAGGAGTATTTATGTCTAATAATCTTTTAAACAAAGTAATAGGTAAATATTCTTTTGCTGGTAATAGAAGCTTTACCGTAGTTAACCCTGCGACTAACCAAGTTATATGTAGCCTTGAGCAAAAATCAGCCGAATATGTTGAAGATAGTATTTTGGTTTCAAAACATGCTCAAAATGCCTTTAGGAATAAACTTGCTGCTGAAAAATCAAAGCTTTTGGCTAAGTGGTATGATTTAGTTATAAGTAATATTGATGACTTAGCAGAAATTATCACTTTAGAAAGTGGCAAGCCATTAGCTGAGGCAAAAGTCGAAGTTCAATATGGTGCAAATTTTATTCAATGGTATGCTGAGAAAGCCAAAAGAATAGACTCACGCGTTTTTGATCCTAACATTAGTAATGCTGAGGGTAGGGTCGATTATTATCCTGTTGGTGTGGTTGCAGCAATTACTCCTTGGAACTTCCCATTTGCGATGATTACGCGTAAAGCTGCTCCAGCGTTAGCTGCCGGTTGTAGTGTCATACTTAAGCCATCAGAGCTAACTCCTCTCACAGCACTTGCAGCTAGAGAGCTTTTTATCGCTAGCGGAGCTGATGAGAATCTTTTGCAGGTAGTTTGTGGTGATTCAAGTGTTATTGGCATAGAACTACAAAAGAGTAGCTTGGTCAGGAAAATAACTTTTACCGGCTCTACAAGAGTTGGTAAGATGTTAATGCAACAGCAGCAGAAACTGTCAAAAAGATTTCATTAGAGCTAGGCGGTAATGCGCCATTTATAGTCTTTGAGAGTGCTAATCTAGAAAAAGCTGTTGAGGGTCTTATTGCAGCTAAAATTAGAAATGCCGGTCAGGTATGCATAGCACCAAATCGAATCTTTGTGCATAACTCTATCAATAAAGAATTTATAGTTAATCCGAGAGTATTTTGTTAAACACATAAGAGATAGCATCACAAAATTTTTCAAAACTATTATTCACTTTTCTAAATATTTTTTTAAAGTTAGCCCAAACCTTTTCAATAGGATTTAAATCTGGAGAGTACGGAGGTAGATATAATATTTGTACATCAAATTTATTGGCTATTTCAATCAGCTTAGAGGATTTATGGAAACTAGCATTATCCATTACTATAGTAGTTTTAGGTTTTAATGATGGGCATAAGTGTTCCTCAAACCATTGATTAAAAATTTCAGTATTGGTATATCCACTGTACTCTAATGGAGCTATAATCTTTTTATCTGCATAATTATATCCAGCAACAATACTTCTTCTTTGTGTTTGATATGCTAAAACCTCACCATAACTAGGCTCACCAATTAGTGACCATCCTCTTAGGATAGAAAGCTTATTGTCACACCCCATCTCATCTATATAAAATAACAAGTTTTGAGCTATTTCTTTTAGTTTTTCTATATACTCCAACCTTTCATGTTCTTTTCTTTGCTTATATTTTGGAGTCTTTTTTTAAAACTAAAACCAAGTCTATTAAGACAATCATAAAATGTACTTCTTGGAATATCAGGGGCTAATGCTTCTTTTATATCTAATGCACTTGCATCTGGATGATCTATCAAATACTGTTCAATCAATGTTTTATCGGTAAAGCTAGCGACTCTGCCACAACCAACTCCTTGCTTTGAACTATAATCTCCGGTTCTTTTATAAAACTCTATCCATGAAACAACTGTACGCTTATCTATGTTAAAAAACTTACTCAGCTCGAACTCCGTCATACCTTCTTCATATTTATTAATTACGATGTCTCTAAAATATTGGCTATATGATGGCATTTTTATTAGACATTATAACATTTCTACAAATATCTTTTTCTACAAATATCTTTCGGATTAACTATATCATTACCATGTATTGTCAATAACCACCTAAATAATTTTACTTGGTTTATATAATTTATATCATGAATATGAACTATATCTACATTTTTTGGTATTACCTTGGCTAGATTACTAAAATCTTCACACTCAATAATTTTAACATTAGTATTTTGATGATAACTTCCTTTAGGAGCTATTAATAAAACTTGATGTCCTAATTCAGCCAGAGCACCAGATAGCCAATAGATAACTCTTTCTGTACTACCATAATTATTGACTGGAACAATTGCAGGACATATTTGCACTATATTCATGATTCACTCTCAAATAAACAATATAAAAATAAGTATAGATTTATTATACATTTTAGTATTTATAAAAGAATTATTAGAGTGATTTATATTATTATAATTTTTAAGTTAAAGCAGTAACAAAAATATTAATTTGCGCTTACCTTTCTTCTTTCTTAACAGCTATACCAAGCTCATTAAGCTGCTCTAAAGAAACTGTTGATGGTGCTTCTGTCATTAAACAGCTCGCCGTTTGAGTTTTAGGGAATGCTATTACATCACGGATATTTGTGGTTCCTGTAAGCAGCATAATAAGTCTATCAACACCAAAAGCTATACCACCATGAATAGGTGTACCATATGATAAAGCGTCAAGCATAAAGCCAAACTTCTCACGAGCTTCATCATCAGAAATGCCCAATAAGTTAAATACTTTTGCTTGGATATCTTGTTTATGAATACGGATAGATCCACCACCTACTTCATAACCATTAATAACCATATCGTATGCTCTTGAGCTTAGCTCTTCTGGATTAGTATTAACTAAGTCTTCAACTGAACTAACTTTAGGAGCTGTAAATGGATGATGCATTGCATATAAACGATTATCATCTTTCTCAAACATTGGGAAATCAACAACCCATAATGGTGCCCAATCTTTATTAAATAGATCAAGATCTTCACCAATCTTAGCTCTTAATGCACCCATTGAATCATTTACAATCTTAGCCTTACCAGCACCAAAGAATAATAAATCACCCTCTTTAGCGCTAGTTTTCTCAATCACTTTGAACAAGGTTTCTTCGGAGATATTTTTTACAATTGGTGATTGTAAGCCCTCTTTGCCTTGTGATAATGAATTAATCTTGATATATGCAAGACCTTTAGCACCGTAGATACCAACAAACTTGGTATACTCATCGATCATCTTACGCGTAAGCTTATCATTACCGCCAGGAATTCTCAGCGCAATAACTCGCGATTGTGGATCATTTGCTGGACCTGAAAATACCTTAAACTCTTCGTTTTGCATATCTTCTTTGATATTTACAAATTCAAGTGGAATTCTTAGATCAGGTTTATCTGAACCATACTTATCAATAGCATCAGCAAAAGTCATTACTTGGAAAGGAGTTGCAAACTCAACACCGATAGTTTCTTTGAAAAGTCCCGCTATCATTCTCTCCATAGTCGACATGATAAAAGCCTCATCAATAAATGAAGCTTCAATATCTATCTGGGTAAATTCTGGCTGTCTATCAGCTCTTAAATCTTCATCACGGAAACATTTAACGATTTGATAATATCTATCAAAACCTGAAACCATCAATAGCTGTTTGAAAAGTTGTGGCGATTGCGGCAATGCATAAAACTTACCATTAAAATTACGACTTGGCACAAGATAATCTCTAGCACCCTCTGGTGTTGCTTTTGTTAAAAATGGCGTTTCGATATCAAGAAAACCATTATTATCTAGAAAGTTACGTACATATCTAATCGCCTTTGAACGCGTAATTAATTTATGTTGCATTTCTGGACGACGCAGATCAATATAACGATACTTAAGTTTGACATCTTCGCCTGTTGATTGGAAATCATCTAACTGAAATGGAATAGTTTTAGATTTATTAATAACCTCTATACTATCACCAATTATCTCAACTTTACCACTAGAAATATTTTTGTTTTCTTGACCTTCTGGTCTTAAGTTAACAACACCTTCAGCTTTAATCACAAATTCAGATCTTAAACTATCAGCAACTTTGAAATTGTCATTATCAGGGTTAAAAACTAATTGTACCAAACCAGTTCTATCTCTAATATCTAAGAAAATAACACCACCGTGATCTCTACGACGATGAACCCAACCGCATACTGTAACTTTTTGTCCTTGTAATTTTTCATTAATATCTGAACTATAATGTGTTCTCATATCCAAACTAACCCTTTAAAATTTTTATAATAATTTAAATAGATAAAATTAATCACATTATTATAGCAGGAAATGACAAAGAAGACTAAGCACAAATATTAACAACCAAGCAAACAAATTAAGTTAACGCTATAATAGCTAAGCTAAAATACTGATGATACAAATAAAAACTATCAAACTCTAGTCAAACAACGACATCAAAGCTACGATATATAGAACAAACAAAATATAAAATGGTGCTGAGAGGATTTTCAAATCAGCTACCAAAAAGGCAAATAGCGCAGGTAAAACTCCCATAAATATAGCCATTGAAATATTCTGTGTAATAGCTAAGCCACTAAATCTCTGTAATTTATCAAATCTATTTAAGACAACAATCATATAGTTTGCATTTATCAAACCATTCACAATTGCAAATAACACTATAAATAGTAATGCCACAGCAGACTTTGTTAATAATGATATAGATAGTGGAATAAGTATAATTATCGCCAAAATTATACCTAATGCTTGTGTCCTTTTGTTACCAATAATATCACCAAGGTAGCCACCAGCTAATGCTGAGACTGCATAAGTTACTATAGTTACTAAAACATACACAGAAGTTGTAACCTTATCAAAACTCAAGCCCTTTTGGCAAAATGTTGGTAAAAATACTATAAACATTGATAGAAATATCGCTGTTGCAGCAGCAGTTAAAACGCAACGCAAGAGTAATCTAATATTGGTTTTTAGTAGCTCTAAAGCAACAAAGCCACGCTTACCAGTAAACTCAGTAACTAATGTTTCTTGAATTGAAGCACGCCAAAAATAGCTCACTAATACAGCAATGCCACCAAAAGCAAACGCCAGCTAAAGGCAAAAAACTGCTCTGTAGTAAGTACAAGGCTTAGAAGATAGTAAACTATTGACGCTAAAATCATCCCTAAAGTTGCACAAAAAATAACTACAGAAGTATAGAAACTTCTTCTTTTTGCTGGCTGCTCATAGACTAATAAAACTGCAGCAATTAGCTCACCTCCGAATGAAAAACCTTGAATTAAACGACAAGCTGCTAATATCAATGGCGAAAATACACCAATAACACTACTACTTGGCAATACCGCTATTACTAAAGATGCTACACCTATTAGAATAACCGTCCACTTAAACGGTACGGTACGACCATATTTATCGCCAAGATTACCCCAAAATATAGCTCCCAGAGATCTAGCAAAATAACCCGCGCGCCGAAAATAGCAAAAATCAAGATAAGAGAGCTATTAAAAGAATCTTTATGCAATAACGACATTGATATCTGCAAAGCAAATAAACCAAATATATGAAAATCAAAAGTCTCAAAAGTACTGCCAATACTCGAGATAATTACTGACTTAATACGCAAGATAATTCCTTAAATAAATTTATTAATTTAATTAACTAACCAAAAACCTGCAAACTATACTTAGCTTCAAGAAACTCATAAATACCATCATCAGATCCCTCTCTACCAAGCCCTGACTCTTTGATACCTCCAAAAGGTGCTTTCTCATTTGATATTGATCCAGTGTTTATACCAACCATACCATATGCTAGAGCATTTCTAACTCTTCTGATTTGATTAATATCATTACTAAAGAAATAACTTGCTAAACCATATTTAGTATTATTTGCTCGCTGGATAACCTCATCTTCAGAATCAAAGCCAAAAATAGCAATAATAGGACCAAAAGTTTCTTCACAACTTGCGATCATAGTATCTTGCATATTAGCTAAAATAGTAGCTTCATAGAAGTTTCCACCTAGTTCTGGGTTTATTCTACCACCACATAATAACTTACCCCCCCTTTTGCTAAAGCATCATCTACATGCTGTTGGACTTTCTCAACTGCTGCTTTGTTAATTAAAGGACCTATTTTTACATCAGTTTCTAAACCATTGCCTTGTTTAAGTTTTACAAGCGAGGCTTTTAATATAGTGATATAGTTAATCCGAAAGATATTTGTAGAAAAAGATATTTGTAGAAATGTTATAATGTCTAATAAAAATGCCATCATATAGCCAATATTTTAGAGACATCGTAATTAATAAATATGAAGAAGGTATGACGGAGTTCGAGCTGAGTAAGTTTTTTAACATAGATAAGCGTACAGTTGTTTCATGGATAGAGTTTTATAAAAGAACCGGAGATTATAGTTCAAAGCAAGGAGTTGATTGTGGCAGAGTCGCTAGCTTTACCGATAAAACATTGATTGAACAGTATTTGATAGATCATCCAGATGCAAGTGCATTAGATATAAAAGAAGCATTAGCCCCTGATATTCCAAGAAGTACATTTTATGATTGTCTTAATAGACTTGGTTTTAGTTTTAAAAAAAGACTCCAAAATATAAGCAAAGAAAAGAACATGAAAGGTTGGAGTATATAGAAAAACTAAAAGAAATAGCCAATAAATTTGATGTACAAATATTATATCTACCTCCGTACTCTCCAGATTTAAATCCTATTGAAAAGGTTTGGGCTAACTTTAAAAAAATATTTAGAAAAGTGAATAATAGTTTTGAAAAATTTTGTGATGCTATCTCTTATGTGTTTAACAAAATACTCTCGGATTAACTATAAATACCGTTTCAATTCAAGACATGCCAAAGGTTTTGAAAGAAATGCGCGAGGCTCATACTAAAGGGAAGTATGTGCTTGTTTTATAAACTCTCGCCAACAAAATAATTAGTTTCTAAACAGCTGTTCTTAGGCCAATCTATAAACTGTGATGAATACTCGCTCGTTTTCTTGATAATAAAGAAATTTGATACAGCAAAGCTTGGAAATATCGTTGATAAGAATCTCGCTATTTTTTTAGGAAAAGGATAAAATTGCGACCCTTTAATACTTTCGATAGTACAAAAACTACCTGCTATATTTCTATAAAACTGTTTTATATCTTTGGGAGAAAAGCCTCTCACATGTGCTGATATAGACTTACTACAAGTTGGATGATAGCCAAACAACATAAGGATCCTATTATGTAGAGAGAGTATATTTGGTACACCAACGTAGAAATAACCACCTATTTTTAAGCATCTAAATACCTCATGATTTATCCAAAAAAGTTCTTTGGTATGCTCTAAAACTTGATTAGCAATAATTAAATCAAAATGGTTACTCTCAAAAGGCAATTTATCCTTCTCAATATCTAGATTTATGAGATTGATATTGTTTTTAGATAATTTTTCTTGATTCCAATTTCCAAAGTCTATTCCTGTTAAATTAGCTTTATTATTACACTTTTTTACAACTAGTAAATCAGAACCAGCACCACAGCCAATATCTAATACATTTTTAAAACCTCTGAATTTTGAAAAAGAATCTAATATATGGCGACCATATGTTTCATTATGATCAACCATTTTCAACCTACTCGATGATCCTGTATGCATATTAATCTTAAATACTTTAATCAACCGAAATTCGCTTATATTTGATCTTAGTGATAGCATCATATTTATCACCAAGACGGCGCTTTTTGTCTTCGATATAAGCATCGTAGTTGCCTTCAAACCAAACTACTTCACTATTACCCTCAAAAGCAAGCATGTGAGTAGCAATACGGTTTAGGAACCATCTATCATGCGAGATAACCATAATACAACCAGGGAATGCTAGTATAGCTTCCTCTAGCGCTCTTAAAGTTTCAACATCAAGATCGTTTGTTGGTTCATCAAGTAAGATAACATTTCCGCCACTTCTAAGTAGCTTAGCAAGATGAACACGGTTTCTCTCTCCGCCTGATAGCTGAGAAATATACTTCTGCTGATCTGCGCCTTTGAAGTTAAATCTACCTACATATTGGCGTGATGGAATAGTGTATTTACCAACGGTAATTACATCTAAACCATCCGCGATTTCTTCCCAAACAGTTTTATTATCATCTAGAGCATCACGCGATTGATCTACATAAGCCAAATGTACTGCTTCACCGATCTTGATTTCACCAGAATCTGGAGTCTCTTTACCTGTTAACATCTTAAAGAATGTTGATTTACCAGCACCGTTAGCACCGATGATACCAACAATCGAACCTGGATATACATCCATATCAAGACCATCTATAAGAAGCTTATCATCAAATGATTTAACAAGATCTTTGACCTTGATTACATTATTACCTAGCCTTTCTCCAGGTGGAATATATAACTCTTGAGTTTCATTACGCTTTTGGAACTCTTGCGAGCTTAACTCATCAAACTTAGCTAATCTTGCTTTTGATTTAGCTTGACGTCCTTTGGCATTTTGACGTACCCACTCTAGCTCTTCTTTTAAAGCTTTTTGATGAGCAGTTTCACGCTTTTCTTCGATTTCTAAACGTTTTTGTTTTTGCTCAAGCCACTGTGAGTAATTACCTTTGAATGGGATACCTTCGCCTCTATCAAGCTCAAGAATCCACTCAGCAACGTTATCTAAGAAATATCTATCATGCGTAACAGCGACAACAGTACCTTTGTATTCTGCTAAGAATTTCTCTAACCATGCTACAGACTCTGCATCTAAATGGTTAGTAGGCTCATCTAGTAATAAAATATCTGGAGCAGATAATAATAGCTTACATAGTGCAACACGGCGAGCTTCACCACCTGATAGCTTAGTAACATCAGCATCCCAAGGTGGCAAGCGTAGAGCTTCTGCAGCAACCTCTAATTTACGCTCTATTTCCCAAGCTCCAGCGGCATCTATAGCATTTTGTAGCTCACCTTGCTCTTCAAGAAGCTTTGCCATTTCATCATCAGACATTGGCTCACAGAATTTCATACTAATTTCATCAAATCTAGTAAGCATATCCTGTAAGTGCGCTAAGGCTTCTTCAACATTACCACGGACATCTTTAGTAGGATCAAGCTTTGGTTCTTGTGGTAAATAGCCTACTTTTACACCTTTGCGTGGCGCTGCTTCACCAACAATTTCTGTATCAATACCAGCCATAATTTTTAATAATGTTGATTTACCAGAACCATTAAGACCTAGTACACCAATTTTTGCACCATCAAAAAAAGATAGTGAAATATCTTTAAGGATATATTTATTAGGTGGCACAACTTTACCAACCCTATGCATTGAGTATATATATTTTTCAGCCATGAAAATTATTTTTGAAAATTTAATATAAACAAATTATAGCAGATGATTAAAATAGTTTCTTTTATAAAGCAAAAATGATTGTTTTTTATTTTTTAAAAAACCATATTCACTATAGCTTCATTATTTTCATGATATTATCTTACAAATTATCTAACCTAATTATTATGTGATTAGGTACTTTTATTCAAACTTTGAAATTAGAGATAAAAAAATGAAAGACTTACAATTAAAAACTATTTTTCTTGGTATGGTTCTAGAATATTTTGACTTTATAATATATCTGAGCTTTTCTGAAGTAATAGGAACTCATTTACTTCATAGTTCTAACTCCCAACTTATTGTACTTTTGATATTTGCATTAGGTTTTATTACAAGACCTATTGGCAGTATTATCTTTGGTCAGTTTGGTGATAGAGTTGGACGCAAAAAAGTATTAATAGCTGCTGTACTTATGATGACAATTGGTACGTTAGGTATTGGTCTTATTCCTGATGCTTCCGTTATTGGGATATATGCTGGTTTACTATTACTTACTTTTCGTATTATGCAAGGTCTTTCTGCTGGTGGAGAGGTCAATAGTGCATTTACATATTTAAATGAAACTATCATTACTAACAAAATATATCCTATCGCAGCAATAATGATCTCGGCAGCTATAGGTGTAATGCTTGCTAAACTACTAACAATAATACTTAATTTTATTTTCCCTGAGAATTATGCTTGGAGAATTGCTTTTATACTCGGATCTACGCTAGGGATTATTACTTTTTATATAAGAAAAGAGCTACATGAGAGTCCTCTTTTTACACAATTATTACAAACTAATCAACTGACAAAAAATCCAATTGTTGAGCTATTTAAACATTACAAAATGCCGTTATTAGGCTGTTTTTTAATGACTGCTAATGTTATGTCTTGTATTACATTGTTCTATTATGCTTTTCCGAGCTATTTAGCAAATCTATCTAGTTATAGCTCTAACAGTATGCTCAAGATTAGTATTATAGGCTTACTTATGATGTGTATATTTGGCTTACTATCAGCATTACTAATAAAGAAAGATAGCATTCCAAAATTGGATAATTGGTTCTTACTTTTATCATCAATATTATCTATCTGGTTATGCTATGCTTTTATTCATAACTCACACTATATGGTTGCGTATTTAGTCTATAGTATTTTATTTAGTGCTTATATCATGATTGCTCAATATAGATGTATTAATGCTCTGCCTGTCAAAGTAAGATTAGTTGGTATGGGAATTGGTTATGGTTTAGGTTCTGCTGTTTTCGTTGGATTTATGCCTCTTATAACACAGTCTCTTATTTTAGAGTATCATTCACTCTATATCCATGCTTTTATTGCTATTATTAAAGCAATATTATCTTTAGTAGGTTCTATTATTCTAAATATAACTTCCCATACTAAAAAAATAAATTTATGAAAAAAAGTATCAGCAGCAAAAGTACAGTAATGAATGTTATGCAAAAGCTTTTTAATGTAAATGTAGGTCTTTTACTTGAAATATAACTAGGACAGTGTATACCTGATAATCTTTTATTGTAATTTTCAATAGATTCACCAGCTTTCATTTTATAAGGATCATAATAACTATCCTTATATAAAAATTTTACTGTTTTATCATACATATCTATAAGAGGTTGAAATATAACAAATAATAGGGGTAAAAATATTAAAAACAAAACTCCTAAAATAATGTATAAAGCTGTCATATTATTTATGACTACTTTTCATAACCAATATATTCTATAGAATCATTAGTTACTTCAAACTTAAATATTACTAATCTAAATCTAAAAAGAAACATACCCTCAGTTATATTATCTTCTTTTACTCTTCTAATAATCTCTTCTTCTAGAGATTCATTTGTATATCTACATAAATCAAAGATACTTGTAAAATCAGAGTATAATTTTTCAAAGTTTTTAGTTTTCATTATTGTTTCTAATGTAAAATAAATCTATACAATCAAATATACATTATGGTAAAAGTTATCTCTATCAATAATTTTACTAAAAATAAGTTTTCTAACCCTCCTGGTAGCCCTATGCGCAAAGGAGGAAGCAGAGATTTTTTAAAATTTATTTTTTCCTCTATGTTTAAAAAGCACAAAAAAGTTTTTCCTAGAGATCATGTTTTAGAAAAACAACAAGCTTTAGAGCAATTAAATAATGCTAGTAACTATAGTATTACTTGGTTGGGACATGCTGCTTTTTTGATTAAGCTTAATGAATATTTTATTATTACAGATCCTTTTTTGAGCAAGAATGCAGGACCTGGATTTTTAGGACCAAAGCGAGAAATATATTCTCCTTTAAATTTAAGTGATATTCCTAAAATTGATATGATTATTATTAGCCATAATCATTATGATCATTTAGACTCAAAACTTATAAAAAACTTTCCAAATAAAGAAAATATAAAGGTAATAGTACCTATTGGGCTTAGTAGTTTCTTTATTAAAAGAGGTTTTAAAAATGTAACCGAAATGGGCTGGTGGCAGCAAATTGATATAAATGATATTACTATAGGCTGTTTACCATGTGTTCACTTTTCTGGTCGAGGTTTATTTGATAGAAATAAAACTTTATGGGCAAGCTTCTCAATTAAAGATAAAAATAAAAAAGTATGGTTCTCTGGGGATACAGCTTATGGCGAAATATTTAAAGAAATTGGTAAAAAAGAAGAGTATTTTGATCTAGCTTTGATAGGCATAGGGGCATACGAGCCTCGTGATTTTATGTGCTCTGTACATGCTACTCCAGAAGAAGCAATTCAAATAGCTAAAGATATCAAAGCAACAAAAACTATAGGCATGCACTGGGGAACTATCAGACTTACACCAGAACCTTTCTTTGAACCTCCTAAAAGATTCAAACAAGCTGCAAAAGATCAAAAATATGGTCAAGAAAATGCTCTAATTTTAAAAATTGGTGAGACTATAAATTTAGAGAACTATTAGACTTGGTTAAAAATTAATTAGTAATCTAATACAATTAATAGCAATTACAAACATCAGAACTCCCGTAAGGCGCTCTATCCACTGCCAAACAATTATTTTTTGGATAAACTTCCTTAGAAAAAGACCTGATAACATCAATGATACAAACCAAACTAAACTTGCAACACCAGCTCCAAGCATAAACTCTATTTTTAATATATTTTCACTATAAGTAGTAGCTACTCCCCCCAAAAGAACAACAATATCCAAGATAGCTTGAGGATTAAGTAAGCTAAAAGACATACTTAAAATAAGTACTTTAAAAAAGTTTTGCTGATGAAAACTCTCATCTAGTATCTTATTTTCTGTAAAAGAAGATTTTATTGAAAATATTCCATAATAAACTAAAAACAAAACTGCAAAAATAAGCATTATAGGTCTTACAACAGCAAGATATCGTACCATAGTTGTAGTTAGAACAACACTAAAGAATATCAATATAACATCACAAAAAAAACATATAACCGCTGTGCTAATAGCATAATTCCTTTTGATGGCTTGCTTTAGTACAAAAATATTTTGTGCTCCTATCCCTAAAATTAATGATAAAGCTAAACTAAATCCAGATATGAATGCCATTATTATTCTCTTATTTTAAAATATTTGATGAAATAAAAATTTAGCAAACAATCAATAATTAGTATAATTAATAATTATAATAATACATTAGTTAAATTAATAATTATGATAGATTATAAAGCTATACAGGCATTAAAAGAAGTAATAGAACAACAAAGTTTTGAGCTTGCTGCTGATAAATTATTTATTAGCCAATCAGCTGTATCACAACGAATAAAATCCCTCGAAACAAAATTTGGGGCACCTGTATTGATAAGGATACTACCTTATAAAGTTACAAAATTAGGTCAAGATCTATTAAGCCTCTTAACCAAAGTAGAGTTATTAGAATCTAGCTTACTCGAAGAAAAAAAGCTTATACAAAATACTAAATTACAAATATCTATAGCTATAAACCAAGATAGTTTGGACACTTGGTTTTTAGATGTTTTAAAAGTAATAGATACAACTAACTTAGTAAGGTTTAATTTTAAAACATTTGATCAAGAAATGACTCTTAAATCATTACAAAAAGGAGAAGTTTTATCTTGTATCAGTACGATGAAAAAAACTGCTCATGGCTGTTATGTTGAAAAACTTGGTGAAATAGAGTATTTATTAGTTTGCTCGCCTTATTTTCATGATAAATATTTCACGAAATTTAAAAGGCGTAATAAAGACTGGGTAAATACTCTTAAACAAGCACCATCTCTATTATTCAATCAATATGATCAACTAAACTCGAGATTTATGGAGAAATTTTATGGTTTTCAAGTAGATATAGATAACTGTCATATTGTTCCATCAGTAAAAGGTTTTAAACAGATGTGCTTACAAGGTAAAGGCTATGCTTTATTACCAAAGTCAGACATTATAGACGAAATAAAAAATGGCGAACTAATTATTTTAGATGATAAATGTATATGGAATATGGAACTATTTTGGCACTACTGGGACTTGCCAGATAATAACTATCGTAAAATTATGACTACGTTGATTTCAGAAAGTAAACAAAAGCTTTTAGATATAAAAAATTGTTTATATTAACTCTCAAACCTAACATAGGTTATAAGTATTAATACTATTAGATTATTTGTATCTTTTGGCGCTTTAGCAAACTATTTCCAAATAAAAATTCTCCAAAATGTTACTATCATTGTTGCACTAAACTATACTAAATAGAAAGGCTGGATGCTATTGAGTTAAAACTAAAAACCTTATTAAATCTATTCGCTATGAAAACATTGTACAAAATAAATGTACAACTATAATTAAGCTTTCTATATCCAACTATTTAAATCTTATAAACTAAACAAGAAATAATGAAATTGAGTTTACTTTTATTTATCATACTAATTTTCTTAATAACTTTATTATCAGGTTTCTTTTCTGGTTTTTTTGGTGGTGGCTCAGGACTTATTAATGTACCAGGATTTTATTTACTATTGCATTATTTTTACCCTATAAATGATCATTTAATGCAAGTAGCTATTGCCTCTGCTGTTAGCTCTGGTATATCTGTAGGCTTGTTGGCAACATTAAAGCAACATAAGTACAAACAGATTTGTTACGATACATTACGATGGTCACTTATTAGCATACTTTTAGGTGGTATTTTAGGTGTCTTTTTAGTAAATATAATTAAAAGTAGTGATCTAAAAATTGTATTTTCAATACTTCTTATTATTATGGCGACTTGGATGTGGCGTAAAACTAAAACCACTCTAAAAGTATGGCAAGCTCCATTAGCATTAAAATCTATTGGTGCTTTTTTAGCAGGAATGTTTACAATGCTCTCTGGAATATCAGTATTTTTTGTACCATTATTAACAAAGTGTGGCTTAGATATCCGTAAAGCTATTGGTACATCTACAATTATTACTTTCTTTATAAGTTTAGTAATGTCTATTTTCTTTATATCGTTTGGCTGGCATGCATCTAATTTACCACCATACTCTATTGGTTACTTAAATTTAATAATTTTTTTAGTAGGGCTTATACCTAGTTTAATCGGTGTAAACATTGGGGTTAAAGCAACAGCATCATTTCCTCAGAAATATTTACAAATTATATATATCTTAATGATGTTTATTATAGCTATAACAATGATTATTTAGAGAAGAAAGTTCTTTATTTATATTTATTTTTATACTCCAAGTAAATTATGACTCTAAACTTTTAGTAACAATTTCAAAAACTTTTTTACTAGGGTTTGAAGCTCTGATTTTTTCAAGAGCATTTTTCACCATAGCTTGTTTGTCCGAGTCAAAACGCTTCTAACTCATTAAATTACTAACCATTCTAGCAGTAACTTGATGATTAGTTTTATCAAGTTCTAGCACAATCTCAGCCATAAAAGTATATCCTAAACCACCTTTATAATGATATTGCGAAAAATTAGCACCAAATCCACTAATCAATGAATAAACTTTATTAGGTTTATATGCAGGTTTTATAAAAATTTAGATGCGTTTACCCTTATATATATCATTTGTAAGTTTTATAAGGTTTATATATAATCAATTATTCAAATACTTTAATAATATTTTTCAATAAAAGAAACTCTCTGTTAAAAATGTAATATATCTTACAAAAGATATTTATTTATAATTAGATATAAGAATAACTATTTAACGAAGAATTCTATATTTATTTTTTATAGGGTCTAGATAACTTTAATACTAAATTTTCTTACTAAAAGACACATGATTTTATACAAATCATTGTCTTTATTATTCCACCTAAACTCACACTCTTTTAAGTGTAAAACAAACTTATCATCACTCAATCCATTAAATTTTGCAAGTCTTCTTTTAGAGAACGACCAAAATAACTCTATACCATTAACATGGTTTTACCACGAGCAAACTCATTATGAGAATGATAAATACGATAGTGATCATAGCCGTTTAGAATAAGCCCATCATACGCTTTCCAGCCATCAGTATAGATTGTACTGTTTTCGAGTATTTTACCCTGTATTATAGGCATTAAGGACTCTTTAGAGCAGTTTGGTACAATAGATATATAGACTTTATTGTGTTGATTTCGTTTTAAAACACCAAATACTGGTGTTTTACCTACAGCTCCACGACCACGTTTACCTCGTACTCGTTTAGCTCCAAAATAAGACTCATCTAACTCAAACTCCCCAGCAGACGCAAAGAATTTTTCATCAGATAATAAGATTATTTTACGAAATCTATCAAAATAGCGATTGATTGTCACTCTACTAACATTAGTCATTTTACTCGTGTTTGTTGCTGTTAAATCCAAGCAAAAACACTTTAAGATTTCTCTAATTTTAGCATCTGAAATATGAGAACGTTTTTTATACCTTCCAAACATAGATAAAATATAGCTCCATCAATGATTTTTGACAAGCTAAAGTTATCTAGACCCTTTTATATTCTAAATAAATTATGACTCTAAACTTTTACTAACAATTTCAAAGACATTTTTACTAGGATTAGAAGCTTTGATTTTTTCAAGAGCATTTTTCATCATAGCTTGTCTATCGCTATCATATCTCTTCCAGCTCATTAGATTACGAGCCATTCTTGCTGCAACCTGATGATTAAATTTATCAAGCGCTAGTACTGTATCAGCCATGAAAGCGTATCCTAAACCATCTTTACAATGATATTGTAAGAAATTAGCGCCAAAACCGCCAATTAGTGAATAAACTTTGTTAGGATTTTTAGGGTTATATGCTGGATGATTAACTAAGCCTTTGACTATATCTAAAGCTGACTCATGAGAGATTTGAGCTTGAGATAATAACCATTTATTTACTACTAAGTCTTCATGCTTCCAACGGTTATAAAACTCATTGATAGCATTATCACGAACTTGCTTATCATTAGACTTTAATAACTCTGTAAATGCAGTTTGCTGATCTGTCATATTATCAGCATTATCAAACAACTGTTGTGCTAAATCTGTACCTACTTTTTGGTCACTAGCATTCATTAGATAGCTTAAACAAACGCCTTTTAACTTTCTTTTAGCAATTTGTTCAGCAGATAGGCTATATGGCTTATTATCATTACATTGTTGATATACAGCTAACCAATCATCTTTTAGTTTATCTGCTAACTGATTTACAACATTTTTGCGAGATAAGACAATATCATCAACCATAATTACTCGCATTGCCTCAGCAATTGTAGACTCAGTTGGTATAAGTAGAGCATTACTAATTAAGGCTTTATCTAAATCTTTATCATGTAAGATTGATTTAAAAGCATTCAAAAACTCATCATTTAAATCAGCATTATTTAAGATTATGTTAGTAGCTATTTGTTGCAAAGAATCCCAACGATTAAAGGCATTATTATCATATTTGACAATATGTAACAAATCTTTTTCAGAACGCTTATGTTCAACTTTCACAGGCGCAGAAAAATCTCTAAATAAAGAAGCTACTGGTTTTGCTGCAATATTCTCAAAAGTGTAAGTCTGTTTTTGTTCTTTAAGCTCAATGACTTGCTCTGCTATATTTTTACCCTCTGGGTTGATAAGTCCCATTTTAACAGGTATATGAAGAGCTTGTTTTTCTTTTTGATCAGCTGTTGGTAGAGTAGTTTGCTCTAGTGTTAAGCTATAGGTTTGGCTTGATGCATCATAGTTTTCACTAACTTTAATATTTGGCGTACCAGACTGAGCATACCATCTCTTAAACAAACTAAAATCACGATTATTAGCATCTGCCATAGCATTTACAAAATCATCACAAGTAACTGCTTGACCATCATGCCTTTCAAAGTAGAGTTTCATACCTTTTTGGAAACCTTCTTCACCTAGTAGGGTATGAATCATCCTAATTATCTCAGCACCTTTATTGTAAACAGTAACTGTGTAGAAATTATTCATTTCAATGTATGACTCAGGACGGATAGGATGAGACATAGGGCTAGCATCTTCAGCAAATTGAGCACTTCTAATAATACGTACATCGTCTATACGTTTAACATCTCTTGAGTTTAAATCAGAAGTAAACTCTTGATCTCTAAATACAGTTAAGCCTTCTTTTAGACTTAATTGAAACCAATCTCTACATGTAACTCTATCGCCTGTCCAGTTATGAAAATACTCATGCCCGACAACACTTTGTACTAACTCAAAATCCTTATCAGTAGCAGTCTTATTGCTAGCCATAATATATTTGGTATTAAAGATATTTAGACCCTTATTCTCCATTGCCCCAGCATTAAAATCAGGCACTGCAACAATCATAAAAGTATCTAAGTCATATTCTAAACCGAATCTATCTTCATCCCATTTCATCGAGTCTTTGACAGCTTGCATCGCATAATGACATTTATCTATATCTTGTTTAAAAGCGTATATTTCTAAACTAACTTTACGTTGTGATTTTGTGATATATGTATCTTTAATACTAGCTAGATCACCAGCGACTAAAGCAAATAAATAGCAAGGCTTCTTAAATGGATCTTTCCATACAGCAAAATGCTGATTATCTGAAATATCTCCAGAATCAATTTTGTCACCATTAGAAAGGATTATAGGATATTTTTTCTTGTCAGCAATTATTTTGACAGTGAAAGCTGCCATAACATCAGGTCTATCTAGATAGTATGTAATCTTTCTAAATCCTGTAGCTTCACATTGTGTAGAGAATACATCTCCAGATTTGTATAAGCCTTCTAAAGATGTATTAGCCGAAGGATTAATCTCAACAACTGTCTGTAAAACAAATTTCTCAGGAACATTAATTGATTTTCATTAACTGCAAATTCTGCTGGTGAAAGCTGTTTATTGTTTAGTTTTATTGATAAAAGCTTCAACTCTACACCATCTAAAACTAATGTATTATTTTCGCGATTTTCTCGATTAGCAACTATATATAAATTCGCTGTTACTCTAGTTTTAGATTCATCAAGCTCAAATATCAGATGTGTCTCATCTATAAGATAATTACTTGGTTTATAGTCTTTTAAATATTTAATTTTTGGATCAGTCATAACAAACTCATAAATCAATTACTTTTATCTCTAGCATAGCAGCAGCTATGCTTTGTTGCAATTAACTATACTAATACATGATATTTTTATAAAACTTTATTTATCTTTAGATTCTAAAATATATTTCTTGAAATTTTAAAAACCGATCATATATTCAATTTTGAAGGGTATGAAAATGATAAATCAGAAGGAGAATAAAATATGAGTAAAGAAATTAGATACAATCCATTTGAGCTAAAACATTCTATAAATGATCTTTTTGATAATTTTTTTAGCTTCCCTAAAAGTTATCAAGAGGAGAAATATTTAGAAAATATACATCTAGATATAACAGAAGATGAAGCTGCTTATAATATTTCTGCAGATTTAGCAGGTATAGAAGAAAAGGATATAGATATAGATATAGAGTTAGATAAAAATAAACTATCCATAAAAGCAAAACGCGAACACTTAGACAAAGATAAAAAGCATCATATCCAAGAGAGATATTATGGTGAATTTCAACGCAGCATAACGTTACCTGACAATATAGACAGTGACAAAATAGAAGCTAAATACAGTAATGGTGTACTAAGCTTGAACATCCCTAAAAAAGAAAAAGATAATACTACTAAAAAGATATCAATAAAATCTTAATAACTTCTAATTATTTCAAATACTTCATTTAGTTTGATTTGATCTTTTTGTCCTGGTTCAGATTCTACACCAGAATTAATATCATAAGCTGAACACTTCAATTCTATTGCTTTTGCTATATTTTTAGCATTCAGACCGCCAGCAAGAATTATATTTTTTCTGTCTTTGATAAGACTCCAATCAAATGTTTTTCCTGTACCACCTGATTTACCATCTACTTGGGCATCTAATAAATGATAATCTACGTTAGCAAAAAAACTTGGAAGAGTCTTATCTACTGGATATGCTTTCCATATTTGACAGTTTCTATGTAGCTTTGATTTTAGAGTATCTATATACTCTTGATTTTCATCACCATGCAACTGCACAGCACTTAATTTTAATGCATAGCAGGTATCTACAACATCTTCTATTTTAGCGTCAGCAAAAACACCTACATAATTTAGCCTAACTTTTTTTACTATCTGTTTTGCCATGGCAAAATCTACATAACGAGGAGATTTCTCAACAAAAATCAAACCACCATAGACTGCTCCTGCATCATATGCTTTTTGAGCATCCTCAACAGAAGTAAGGCCGCAAACCTTATTAAAACCATAAACAAGCTTTCTAACTGCAAGTTCAAGGTTACGTTCACCCATAATAGAACTTCCTATCAAAAAGCCATTTACATAATTTCTTAGATCACGTATTTCTTGATTTTTATAGATCCCTGATTCTGAAATAATAATTGTTCCTTTAGGTATTTTCGGAGCTAAAAGACGCGTAGTATTTAAATCTATAGAAAGATCTCTTAGATTACGATTATTAATACCTATAACTTTTGCTTTTAAGCTTATAGCTCTTACAAGCTCTTCTTCGTTACTAACTTCGGTTAATATACCCATACCTAGACGATTAGCAACTTTTGCTAATTTTTTATACTCACTATCATCAAGTACTGAAAGCATAAGTAACACAGCATCAGCTTGATAATGCCTAGCTAAGAATATTTGATATTCATCTATTATAAAATCTTTACAAAGCATAGGTTGTGTTACTTGCTTTCTAACAATCTCTAGATTTGCAAAGCTACCCATAAAAAATTCTTCATCTGTAAGTACAGATATCACATTTGCATAATTTTTGTATACAGCTGCAATTTCATTTAGATCAAACTTTTTACGAATAATTCCTTTAGAAGGAGAGCCTTTTTTACATTCTAAAATAAATACAGCTTTATCAGATTCCAAAGCTTGATAGAAATCTCTATCTGTTTTGACAACTTCTTTTTTAAATACATCTAGTGGAAATAGTCTTTTTTTTGCAAAAAGCCACTTTCTTTTTGCTTCAACGATTTTTGCTAAAATAGTTTCCATATTATTAGGGATTATTTGATTTTATCTAGTATTTTAAACGAAAAAAGAATAAAAGTTGAATTTTTCTGTATTTTGATAATTTATAGATTATTTATTTTAGATATTCGACATTAACTTCAGCATAATCCTCAATAGGATTATATCTATCAAAGTCTGCTTTATAAGCTCTCTTTTTAGAGTTATCTGCCCAAATTTGTTGCCACTTATCTATAATCGCATCAGGTAACTCACCTTCAACACGATAGGTTTGGTGATTAAGCTCAATTTGCACTGAATTTAAACCTGTTGGTACCTCAAAAGGCTCTGGTACCTCATAACCTATTAAAAGAGTATATGGAGCCGTATAATCGCCTTCATATTCATAATAAACAGATATTATATCTTGAGATATATTTTGACCATTGAGATACTCTAATACCTCACTATTAAAGAAAAGCTCCCAAGCTTCTTCAAGCAAATCTTCTCTATCATTAGAAACTTTTGATGCTATACCAACTACTTTCATTTTATTATCTTATTAAACATTCTGCATAGCTAGATGGTATATCAAATGGAACTACATTACTATATTTCCAATCTATATTTTGCCAAACTTTATTTATTGTTAGATCACGACCACATCCGGTACGATAATAGCAATATCTTTTAGGATTTTTATGATGATAATCTTGATGGTAACTTTCAGCTTTATAAAAATGTGTAGATGGTAAAATTTGAGTATATACAGATTGATTATGTTTTTTAAATTCTTCTTTTAATTTTTTAGTAACCTCTTCAGCAACCTGTTTTTGTTTGTCATTGTTGTAATATATAGCTGATTGATATTGCTTGCCTTTATCACAAAATTGTCCTTTAAAGTCTGTAGGATCTATACGGCGATAAAAATACTCTACAAGCTCTTGATAGCTAATTTTAGTAGGATCATATATGACTTCAACTGATTCTTTATAGTTTGTAATACCTGCAGATACTGTTTTGTAGGTAGGATCTTTTTGCAAACCACCATCATAACCAGAGATAACCTTTATAATACCATTATGACTTAGATCTTGATGTTTTTGCATATATTCAAAATCTGATTCTAAACACCAAAAACAACCACCTGCAAATATAGCTTTTTCATATTTAGTATCACTATCAGCTGAGAAACCTAAACTACAAGATAGTATTGATAAACTATAAATAATCTTCTTAATCATAATATAATCCTTAATTTTAATTATGATACTAAAAAATTATATAAACAAATGTTGAATAAATAAATTTGATGATGATTAAAATATTAAGAATTTTCTAAATCTAGACCTAGTTTTTTCATCCAATCTTTTCTCATATTGCGCAACTCCCATTTCAAATTATCATCAGGAATCAAAAACCCACCCATGCCATCATGAGTAAACAGTAAATCAACTACTTGCTCAGTTACAGTTTCTAATTCTGACTCGATATCATCTTGATTGTCTGGTTTAGCAGGTAAAATTATTGTAATAGCATCATCACTTTGCTCTATAACTTCAACATTTACTTCATCATTGATAGTGGTACCATACTCTTCATTTAAAGTAAGTTTTGGATTTTTTATAAGTTTTTCTCTATATTCAAGATCAGTACATATTTTTTGATAATGATCTTCTGTAAAGCGCTTACTCATGATTAGCTCCTGTTGTAAATATACTATTTCGAAGTTGTAGCAACTTTGCTTTTTGCTCTGCTGATGCTAACCATAAAAACATTTTTCCACTTGACCATATATCTATCTGATTAAGTTGAAAAGACTTCTCTTGACTACGCTTTTTATCAAAAGCAGGAATAGTGAAATATAAAGTATCTTTTTTTTGTTGCACAACTTTTAGCTTTATATTCTCAGGAATAGATACTCCCAACTGAGCTAAAGCTTGATAAGGGTTACTAGTTAATAAATCTGCAAACTCCTTATCCTCCCAAGCTCTTTTAGTCAAAAGATACTCAAAATCATTTTTATCCATTTTCTTCTCCTATTTTATTCAAATCAGCGATAAGCTAAATAAAATATTGCTAGTTAATATAAGTAATTTCATTTCTGAAAAATCTTTTTAAGCTCAGGATGAATTTCACATAATTTAGTAAAATATTCAAAATCCCAAAAAGAATTTAGATAATAGATGATACCATTTTTACTATGAAGAACTTGTACCATAGTCATTTTTGCTTGACCTTTATTTACTTTCCAATAAAGCTTAAATCTCGCAATACCATGTAATTCAATTTGTCCATCTACATTGGCATTTTTACAAATCAATTCCTTAAGTTTAATCCTTTGTATATATTGATAGCTCTCTTTAGGTAATCCTCGAGCATATTCTACTAAAGTCCTACTTCCATCAGCAGGGCACAATTCTTGACCATCAGGTAAAAATAAACTTTCATCCATTTTTAATTGTGTAAAAAGCTGGATATATTTTTCAATAACATTCATTTTAAAAAGATTTTTATATTTATATTTATATTTATATTTATATTTATATTTATATTTATATTTATATTTATATTTATATTTATATTTATATTTATATTTATATTTATATTTATATTTATATTTATATTTATATTTATATTTATATTTATATTTAAAATATAACAAAATTTATTATGAAAAGAATTAAAAATCAAAAGATAAATAGTAATGGTATTATTAGAATAATCTATTTATTACTATAATTTATAACTTGTTGTAATATATTAAAACACTTTCCAGACTTAATTATTTCTAATACTTCTTGAGTATTTTGTTTTAAATCATCCTTATCATAAAGCTTCATAAGCATAGCAACATTTACAGCCACAGCAGCATTATGAGCTTCTTTACCTTTACCTAGAAGTATTTGTTTTATAATCTCTCTATTCTGCTCTGGTAAGCCACCTTCAAGATCTTTGATTGCATATGTATCTATACCAAAATCTACAGGAGAAACTTTATATTCGATTATCTGATTATTTTGTATTTCAGCAACATAAGTATCATCATGTATTGCTACCTCATCTAAACCACTTCCATATACCACTACGGCTCTGTCTATCCCAAGATTGACCAAAGTTTTTGCCATTGGCAAAATTAAGTCTTTTGAGTAAACTCCTATCACAACCTTATTCGGTCTAGCTGGATTTATTAAAGGTCCTAAAATATTAAAAATAGTTCTAGTTTTTAAGATAGTTCTAGCCTCTTTTATGTGTCTAAAGCCGTCACTATAAAAAGGTACAAATAAAAATCCCAGATTATATAGTTCTAAACATTGTTTTGTTTGATCAGGTGCTAATTCTATATTTACACCAAAAGATTCTAAAAGATCAAAAGATCCAGATTTACTTGATACACTACGACCACCATGTTTAGCTACTTTATAACCAGCAGTAGCAGCAACAATAGCAGCTGTTGTAGAAATATTAATAGTATTAAATCCATCTCCACCAGTACCAACTATGCCAGCTAAATCTCCCTTTATTTTTGGAAACTCTTTAGTATTATCAAATAAAGCTTCTACTGCAGCTGCTATTTCTATCGAAGTTTCTTTTTTTAACTTAAGTGCTGTCAATATACTAGTTTGTAAAGGTAACTCTATTTGACCTTTAATAAAATAATCAAAAAGCTGATAACTTTCTTGGTAACTAAGGTCTTCTAAATTATAAAGTTTATCAACAATACTTTTTAGACTAATCATTGTTGTACCCATTTAACTATATTATCTAAAAGTTTAGAACCATGTATAGTCATTATTGATTCAGGATGAAATTGTAAACCACATACCTTATTTTTATCATCTACTACAGCCATTACTAAATCATTAACTTCTGCTACAGTTTCCAAACCTGTTGGTACTTTTATAGCTACTAAAGAGTGATATCTAGCTACGCTTAAAGGCGATTCTAAGTCTTTAAATATATCATGTTTTACAAATTTTACTTTGGCTGTTTTTCCATGAATTATTTCATTAGCATGTGAAACTATACCACCATAAGCTTCAACTATAGCTTGATGCCCTAGACAAATACCTATAATAGGAACCTTGCCCTTAAGTATTGAAATTAGATCAACTATGCATCCTGCACTTGCAGGATTACCTGGACCTGGAGATATCACAACTATAGGATTATCTACTGAGTTTATTTTATCTAATAAAACATCTAGATATAAGTTATTCCTATATACCTCAACATGATTACCTAAAACTCTAAATTCATCAACTAAATTATAAGAGAAAGAATCAAAATTATCTATAAATATAATATTAGCCATTAGTTACACTCCATGTACGTTTTTAATAGCTGATATTACAGCTTGTGCTTTTGTCCTAGTCTCATCAGCTTCTGCTATTGGTATAGAATCTAAAACCACGCCTGCGCCAGCTTGAATTTCAGCAACACCATTTTCAACATAAGCAGAACGAATAACTATACAACTATCCAAATCACCATAACCATTGAAATAACCTATAGCTCCGCCATAAACACCTCTTGTTTGCTTTTCAACTTCAGATATTAGTTGCATCGCTTTTATTTTTGGAGCCCCTGTTAGTGTGCCCATATTCATAGAAGCTTGATAAGCATGCAAAGCATCCAAATCATCAGCAAGTTGACCCACAACTCTAGATACTAAATGCATCACATGGCTATATCTATCAACCTTTAGAAGATCTGCTACATAGCGTGTACCTGTTTTTGATATTCTTGCAACATCATTACGTGCCAAATCTACTAGCATCATGTGTTCCGCATTTTCTTTAGCATCTAATCTAAGCTCTAGTTCAATTCTACTATCTAAATCTGCGTTGATACTTCCATCAGAATTTTTAGCTCTTCTACGTGTGCCAGCTATAGGATATATTTCTACTTGATTGGTTGACTTTTGATATTTTAATGCACTCTCTGGTGATGTTCCAAAAAGAATAAAATCCTCATCTTGCATATAAAACATATAAGGACTAGGATTAGTACGTTTAAGTTCTTTATATACTTCTAAAGAATTTTGACATGGCAAAAAGAAACTTCTTGAAGGCACTACTTGAAATATATCACCATCTATAATATGTGATTTAAGTTTATCTACAACAATACAAAAATCTCTATCATTTATTGATTCTTTAGGTTCTATATTTTTAAACTTTTCAACTTTTAACTCTATATCATTATTTATATTTTGCTTAATTGCAGCAACACTATCCTCTAAATCTGTTATTGTTTGATGACCAAAACTATTAACTTGAATAAACGTTTTCTGCTCTTGATGATCACTTACAAGTATTGTATCAGCAAGGTAAAATACATAATCTGGACATTTATTTTTACGCTTAATTTTGCCTATATTTTCAAAGCTAGCAACAACATCATAAGCAAATAATCCTGCTAAGAAAATACTAAATTCATTATATATTTCAAAACTATCTTTTATAATTCTCAAAGCATCAAATACAGATGGTTTTTTTAATTTTTGAGATTCACTAAGTTGATAATCTTTGATGAACTCAAATGTTAAAACTAATTGGTTATTATCATATTTATAATCAACATCTTTTTTTATATTTTCCTGTATAGCCTTTAGAGCATATTTACCATTTTCAGATAATGATTTTATAAAGACTTTATTTTCAATACAAGCTATTCTTAAAGCACTATTAAGCACTAAGATACTTTTGAGTTTATCTTTTGTATCTATTTCTGCTGATTCTAATAAAATAGTATTTTTTTTATTTGTACATAAATTAGCAAAGCATTTATTTAAATCTTCTTGATAATCTATATTATAAATATGTGATGCTAAAAATTTTTCTGGTTCTTTAACTGACATTTATTCACCTATTTTTTGATATTTTCACTAAATATTTCTTTTACCCTTGCAGAACAATCTTTTAAAGCATTCGAACATCTAGTTACTGTACAAATACTAATACCTATTTCTTTAGATATTTCTCTTTGAGATTTAGATTTTTTAATAAGTTCTTTGGTTAGAAGTACTCTTTTACTTAATTGTTCTTTCTCTTCTTTAGTTAATAAAAAATCACAAATTATATTTATATCTTGTGGGTCTGAATTTTCAGATAAAATATTAATTAATTGTTGCCAACCATTATTAAATGTATTCATAATAAAAATATATCATTTTGTATTTTTGTAATGTTATACCATTACAAAATAAATAACAATTATTTAAATACAAAGATTATTATAATAAACTTGTTTTAGAATCTCACTACAAGTATTGATCTAGCTTAATAGAATTAAAGACTAAATATTCGATAATAAAAACTTTTAGATTTTTAATAAATTAAGGTCTAGATCAAGATATCAGAAGTAAAAAGGGGAAAACTGAGTTTTAAGAACTAGACCTTAATGAGAATGTGGCGGAATGGACGGGACTCGAACCCGCGACCCCCTGCGTGACAGGCAGGTATTCTAACCAACTGAACTACCACTCCGTTATGGTGCCGACTGCCGGAATCGAACTGGCGACCTACTGATTACAAGTCAGTTGCTCTACCTATTGAGCTAAGTCGGCGACTATGAGTATGTATTATAGCTCTTTTTCTAAAGCTGTCAACAATGTTTTAGAAATTTTTTTTAATTTAACGGAATTATATCGTATTGGTTATATATATGGCTATTTTCTACTTTTAGATGAATATTTTTTTGTATTTCTAATTCTAATTCTGCAAGCCAAATAGATTCTTCTTTTTCTATATAATCAATTATTTTTTCAGAAGAAATTAATAAGAAATCATTATAACTTGGATAATTTTTTGATTCAGATTTTATTTCTCTAAAAATATCATAACAAATTGTCTGTAATGTTTTGACACTTCCTTTGCCACTACAATGTTCACATGGCTGACATAAAGTTCTAAGTAGACTCTCATGGACCCTTTTACGCGTCATTTCAACCAATCCTAGCTCAGAAATATCACTTACGCTAGTCTTAGCCTTATCTAGTTCTAATTCTTTCTTTAGAGCCTCTAAAACTTGTATTCTATGAGATTGATCCATCATATCAATAAAATCTATAATTATAATACCACCTAAATTTCTTAGTCTTAATTGTCTTGCTATTTCTTTAGTAGCTTCTAGATTTGTCTTAAATATAGTTTCTTCTAGGTTTTTTGTACCAATAAAACCACCTGTGTTGATATCTATAGTTATCATTGCTTCAGTTTGTTCGATAACTAAGTAACCACCAGATTTTAGATAAACCGTTTTATCTAAAGCTTTATTTATCTCATTTTCAATATCATACTCTTCAAAGATATTATGCTTTTGATAAAGTTCTATTTTCTCTCTTAAACCAGGAATATATTTATCTGCAAAGTGGCATATTTCTTTATATGAATCGATATTATCTACAAGTATTTTATCGAGATTATCATTAGCAAATATATTGATAGTCTTGATTATTAAACTAAAATCTTCATAAACAACACCAGGTTTGATGATTGTACTAGAAATATCTAAAATATCTTGCCATAAGTTATTCAAAAATTTTATATCATTCTCTAATTCTTCATAACTAGCACCTTCAGCAGCTGTTCTTAGAATATATCCACGTGGATTTTCACTTTGGGTAATTTTTTTTATGGATTCTAATAGACGTTGCTTTTCTTGTTCATTTGTTATCTTAAGTGAAACACCTATATGATCTAAATCAGGTAAAAAAACCAAAAAACGTGAAGATACTGATAAATGTGATGTTAATTTTACTCCTTTATTACCTATGCTCTCTTTGACTACTTGAACTAGAACTTCTTGACCTTCACGTAACCATTTATTGATATCTTCGGTATTTAATTTTTTGAGCTTAAAATTTTCATCAGAATCATCATCTTCCTTCTCTAGAGGTATGACTTCTGATAAATGTAAAAATCCTGCCTTTTCTAAACCAATATCTACAAAGGCTGCTTGCATTCCAGGAAGAACTCTGATTATTTTTCCTTTATAAATGTTTCCAACTATTCTTTTTTGATTATCACGTTCTATCAAAATTTCTTTGAGGATATTGTTTTCTTTTATGGCTATTCTTTGTTCATACTTGTTTATATTCAAAAAGATTTCTGTATTAAATGACATTAGAAAATAATATTTTTATTTTATTAACATTTATTATAGAGAAAAAAATTTTTTTTATGTTTTTGAATTTATTTTCTTTTACTTATTAATATATAAACTTTATTTTCTTTTTTTATATTATTATTTATTATGTGAGTATTTTGTTGTGGATAACTTTTTAAAAAATATATATCCCAATATCTAAGCGTGGATGAAAACAGATGTATAAGGATGTAAAAAACAATAAAAAAACCCTTAATAAAAATGTGGATAAAAAATTATCAAATTTATTAACAGATATATTAACATATTTGTGAATAACTTATTAAACAATCATTTGACCAAATAATAAACAAATTAATTAACATAATTATCCACAGGCTTACTTAATTATGATTGCTTATTTATTTTTATTGCAATAAAATCTTATCCATTCAATTGATAGTTTTGCCTACATTTGGCTATCCTTTATATTTTAAGGGTTATTAGGATATTTTTTATTATGACTACATGGGATAAATGTTTAAAAAAAATAAAAAAAAACCTTTCTACGTTTGAGTATAAGACGTGGATAAAGCCTATCCATGTGGAGCAAAATAGTAACTTATTCACAGTTTACTGTAACAATGAATATTTCAAAAAACATATAAAATCTAAGTATGGAAATCTTATTTTATCAACAATCCAAGAGTGTCATGGTAATGATTTAATTATTGAATATTCTAATAAAAAATTCTCTGGCGAAAAAATTACTGAGGTTATCACAGCTGGACCACAAGCTAATTTTTTTAGCACAACAAGTGTTGAGATAAAAGATGAATCAGAAGATACAAAAGTAGTACAAGAACCTAAAATATCAAAGAAGTCTAATAGTAAAGACTTTTCTTCATCACAAGAGTTATTCGGTTTTGACGAAGCTATGCTAATTACAGCAAAAGAAGATGAGGAATACTCTTTTGGTTTACCGTTAAAAGAAAAATATGTTTTTGATAGTTTTGTTGTTGGAGATGCTAACAAAATTGCTAGAGCAGCGGCTATGCAGGTATCGATAAATCCAGGTAAATTACATAACCCTTTATTCATTTATGGTGGTAGTGGTTTAGGTAAAACTCACTTAATGCAAGCAATAGGTAATCATGCAAGAGAAGTTAATCCTAATGCCAAAATTATTTATACAAATTCAGAACAATTTATTAAAGATTATGTAAATTCTATTCGTTTACAAGATCAAGATGAGTTTCAAAGAGTTTATAGATCTGCGGATATACTTTTGATTGATGATATTCAATTTATCGCTGGTAAAGAGGGTACTGCTCAGGAGTTTTTCCATACTTTTAATGCATTGTATGAAAATGGTAAACAGATAATTCTAACTAGTGATAAGTATCCAAATGAAATAGAAGGGCTTGAAGAAAGACTAGTTTCGCGTTTTGGTTATGGTTTAACAGTTTCTGTTGATATGCCAGATTTAGAAACCAGAATTGCTATCTTGCTCAAAAAAGCTCATGATTTAGGTCAGAAATTACCTAACGAAACAGCAGCTTTTATTGCTGAGAATGTACGTACTAATGTCAGAGAACTAGAAGGTGCTCTAAATAGGGTTCTTACTACCTCTAAATTTAATCATAAAGATCCTACTATCGAAGTAGCACAAGCTTGCTTAAGAGATGTTATAAAAATACAAGAAAAGAAAGTAAAAATAGATAATATCCAAAAGGTTGTTGCTGATTTTTATAGAATCAGGGTAAAAGATTTAACTTCTAATCAAAGAAGTAGAAATATAGCTAGACCAAGACAGATAGCAATGAGTTTAGCACGTGAACTAACATCACATAGTTTGCCAGAAATAGGCAATGCTTTTGGTGGTAGAGACCATACGACAGTTATGCATGCTGTCAAAGCTATAACTAAATTAAGACAAAGCAATACTTCAATATCGGATGATTATGAGTTGCTTTTAAATAAAATTTCTCGTTAAATAAAATTAGTAACTTTATCAAAGGGGTTTTAAAAAATGAATTTTGTACTAAATAGAGATGACTTACTAAAGCCTTTGCAATCTATGCTCTCAGTTGCAAATAGTAAGAGTACAATGCCTTTATTATCATGTATCTTATTTGATATTGATAATAATAATCTCAAAATTACGGCTTCGGATCTTGATACAGAGATATCATGCAATATAGCAGTTAGTTGTAACACAACTATTAAGTTAGCATTAAATGCTGACAAAATTTATAACATTGTCAGAAGCTTAAATGAAAATTCAATGATTGATTTTAGAATTAATGAAAATAAGGTAACTATTGTTTCTAATAATAGTACTTTTAACCTTATATCACTAAATGCTGACAACTATCCTCTTATTGATAGTAATATCAATGAGCAAGCAAGTTTTGATCTTTCTCAACAAGATTTTCATCATATTATTTCAAAAGTAGATTTCTCAATGGCTAATGATGATACTCGATATTTCTTAAATGGGATGTTTTGGGAAATCAACGCAAATCTACTAAGAGCAGTATCTACAGATGGTCATAGAATGTCTATCACAGAGGCTATAATTGATAGTAAAGTGTTAGATAGTGCTTCTCAGTCGATAATTCCAAAAAAAGCGATTTTAGAGCTTAAAAAGATAGTTGGCAAAACAGAAGAAAATATCAAAATTTGTCTTGGCAAAAATTATCTAAAAGCGATTTTTGGTAATTATGCTTTTATATCAAAGCTTATAGATGGTCGCTATCCTGATTACCAAAAAGTAATCCCTAAAAATAATACAAAACTATTAGCAGTTGATAAGCAGTTTTTCAAAAATTCATTATTAAGAACATCAATACTTGCTAATGATAAATATAAAGGTGTTCGTCTTAACATATCTCAAAATCAATTACTTCTATCAGCTAATAACCCTGATAATGAAAAGGCTGAAGATAAAATCGAAGTTCAATATAATGATCAACCAATGGAAATTTGTTTTAATTACAAATATCTTTTGGATATTATAAATGTACTTAGTGAAGAAACTATGTCTATCTACCTTGATAATCCAAATATGAGTGCTTTAGTTAAAGATGAGAAAGATAATAGTTTGTTTATTATTATGCCAATGAAAATTTAAGTAATAAGTAGTTTTAGGAAATAACTATTTTTATAAGCCTTTTGGAATGAATAATAAAGCAATAAAAAAAGGTATGCATAAAAACATTATATAGAAAGCTGGGATTAGATAATTTCCAGTAGTAGTAATTAATAAAGTCATAAGAAAGGCAACAGTACCTCCAAATAAAGAAACGCTTATATTAAAACTTATTCCAAAACCAGTATTTCTATTTCTAACAGGAAATAGCCCTGCCGTATTTGCAAATATAGGTCCTATTACAGCACCACTTATAATAGCAAGAGAAAAAATAGCTATAGATACTAATTGATGATTTTTTATAATAATTTGGTATATTGGTAAAACAGCTATAAATAAGACTATACAAGAATACATCAGAACTTTTTTACCACCAATTCTATCAGCAATATATCCAAATATAATTGAAGAAAGCATTAATACTATAGTTAATCCGAGAGTATTTTGTTAAACACATAAGAGATAGCATCACAAAATTTTTCAAAACTATTATTCACTTTTCTAAATATTTTTTTAAAGTTAGCCCAAACCTTTTCAATAGGATTTAAATCTGGAGAGTACGGAGGTAGATATAATATTTGTACATCAAATTTATTGGCTATTTCAATCAGCTTAGAGGATTTATGGAAACTAGCATTATCCATTACTATAGTAGTTTTAGGTTTTAATGATGGGCATAAGTGTTCCTCAAACCATTGATTAAAAATTTCAGTATTGGTATATCCACTGTACTCTAATGGAGCTATAATCTTTTTATCTGCATAATTATATCCAGCAACAATACTTCTTCTTTGTGTTTGATATGCTAAAACCTCACCATAACTAGGCTCACCAATTAGTGACCATCCTCTTAGGATAGAAAGCTTATTGTCACACCCCATCTCATCTATATAAAATAACAAGTTTTGAGCTATTTCTTTTAGTTTTTCTATATACTCCAACCTTTCATGTTCTTTTCTTTGCTTATATTTTGGAGTCTTTTTTTAAAACTAAAACCAAGTCTATTAAGACAATCATAAAATGTACTTCTTGGAATATCAGGGGCTAATGCTTCTTTTATATCTAATGCACTTGCATCTGGATGATCTATCAAATACTGTTCAATCAATGTTTTATCGGTAAAGCTAGCGACTCTGCCACAACCAACTCCTTGCTTTGAACTATAATCTCCGGTTCTTTTATAAAACTCTATCCATGAAACAACTGTACGCTTATCTATGTTAAAAAACTTACTCAGCTCGAACTCCGTCATACCTTCTTCATATTTATTAATTACGATGTCTCTAAAATATTGGCTATATGATGGCATTTTTATTAGACATTATAACATTTCTACAAATATCTTTTTCTACAAATATCTTTCGGATTAACTATATAAGTAGAGTCAACAACCATCCAAATCACCCAATTATCTATAATTTTCTGCTTGCTAAAAAAACGCATACCAATGATGCTACACTTGTAAAACCATCCATATATGGCGTTGTTGAATCAGTATAAAATATAAGTAGTTGCGAAACTAGTAACCCAAATACTACAATGCTTACTAGAACTTTTAACCAACCAATGATTTTAAGTCTATGAACAACTATCTTTTTGTGACTAAAGTTGGGTTGCCAACTATACCAACCGTATCCAAAGCTAAATAAAAGAATCATCTGCAATATAGCATCGGCATATAGTCCACTAACAGAAAATAAACCCGCACTCATGATCAAACCAACTATCTCCACAGGCCAACCAATGACATAAAGCCTTGCCAGCAAAAAGGTACACAAAAGATTAACAATCATTGTACAAAAATCAAAAATATGCAGCATATTTATTTTACTAATCAAAGTATTATAAATATTATAATAACTTTGAAGTTGGCGTATTAAAGCCATAAACTTTAGTAGGTTAGTGTTTATACCAATATTTTGAGATGCTTTCTGCAAGCTAATAACATTTAGCTATCTAGCCTAAATAATTAATATACAAAACTTTCAAGCTTATTGAATTTTTCAACAGATACAGCGCGTTATAACAAATAAGTAATTGACTAAATTAAAAAGCAAGTATAATATCGATTGTGTTTATTACATAATATAAAACGAGGATAAAAAAAATATGAAATTAAGAAAAGTATTAATCGCGACATTATTAGGAGCTTCTGCTTTATCTTTAAGTAGTTGTTGGTTACTTGTTGGTGCAGCTGTTGGTGGTGGAACTGCTGCGTATATTTCTGGTGAGTATTCAATGAATATGAGTGGCAGTGTAAAAGATATTTACAATGCTACTTTAAAAGCTGTTCAAAGCAATGATGATTTTGTAATTACTAAAAAATCTATTACTTCTGTTGATGCAGTTGTTGATGGTAGTACTAAGGTAGACTCAACAAGTTTCTATGTTAAAATAGAAAAACTTACTGATAATGCTTCAAAAGTTACAATTAAGTTTGGTACTTTTGGTGACCAAGCAATGTCAGCAACATTAATGGATCAAATCCAAAAGAATCTTTAATTAAATAGGTAATTACTATAATGACTTTTCTAAAGAAAGCTTTTATTGCAACTATAGTTTCTATTTCAGCATTAGTTCTAAATAGTTGTATTGTTGCAGCAATAGCTGTTGGTGGTGGAACAGTTGCCTATATTGATGGAAATTATTTTATGAATATAGAAGGCAACTATAAAGCTGTCTATAAAGCTACTCTTAAAGCTATTAATGATAATAATGACTTTGTTCTAGTATCAAAAGATCTTGATCAAACAAAGCAAAATGCCGACATTGAAGGTGCTACTAAAATTGATAGTACGAGTTTTAGTGTCAAAATTGAAAGACTGACAGATCAGGCTACTAAAGTGACAATCAAATTTGGTACTTTTGGCGATCAAGCAATGTCATCAACATTAATGGATCAGATCCAGGCAGCTGTACATAAAGCTTCTTAGAAATGTACAAAAAACTCTACTTAATTATATTATCCACAATAATCGCAATCTCTCTTAATAGTTGTGTTGTTGCCGCTGTTTTAATTGGTACAGCAGTTGTTGCTGGAGGTACAGTATATTACATCAATGGTAACTATATAATCGAAGTCCCTAAAGATATTAGAAGTGTATACAATGCTACAATCAAGACTATACAGATGGATAGTCAAAATAAACTAATAAGTCAAACCTATAATACTAAATCTGCTATAATTAAAGCTTTACAAAAAGGTGAAAAAATTAGTATAGATTTAAGCAATATTGATAGTCGTTCAACAGAGATAAAAATTCGTATAGGTGTACTTGGCGATGAGAAAAAATCTGCTGATTTAGCAAACTCAATAACAAAAAATATCACCTAAGCAATATTTCTCGAACTTTGGTTAACTTTTTCTTTTTAAAAACTTTCAAAAATGTATAATTTGTGTTAGTTTGCAAACTACCCTTATATCCATAATGAGTAATAAGGTATTAGATACATATTATAAAAACAATCGACATATTTGGGTGCTAGTACTATCTGGTGCTGTTATAGGCACAATGATTGGTCTTCTAGCAACAGCATTTCAGCTACTCCTAGACTTTATTTTTAAAATTAAGCTGGCTCTTTTTTCTTTCAGTGGTGGTAATCTTTTTATCGAAATCGCTATGTCAATATCATTAAGTATTGTGATGGTATTAATTTCGATTTTTATTGTTAAAAAATTTGCGAAAGAGGCTGGTGGTAGCGGTATCCAAGAGGTTGAGGGTGCTTTAAAAGGCTGCCGCAAAATACGTAAAAGAGTTATGCCCGTGAAGTTTATAAGTGGACTTTTTTCGTTAGGCTCAGGTTTAAGTTTAGGTAAAGAGGGACCATCAATTCATATGGCTGCTGCATTAGCGCAGTTTTTTGTTGATAAATTTAAACTTACTACAAAATATGCTAATGCGGTTATCTCTGCTGGGGCTGGAGCTGGACTAGCAGCTGCTTTTAATACCCCACTTTCTGGGATTATCTTTGTTATTGAAGAGATGAATAGAAAGTTTAGATTTAGTGTTTCGGCAATAAAGTGTGTGCTAGTAGCATGTATCATGAGTACAGTTATCTCTAGAGCTATTATGGGTAATCCTCCAGCAATACGCGTAGAAACTTTCAGCTCAGTACCACAAAATACTCTTTGGTTATTTATGGTATTAGGGATTATATTTGGTTATTTTGGTTTACTATTTAACAAATCCTTAATCAAAGTGGCAAACTTTTTCTCAGAAGGCTCCAAGAAGAGGTATTGGACTTTAGTTATAATTGTTTGCATAATTTTTGGTATTGGTGTTGTTCTATCTCCAAATGCTGTTGGCGGTGGCTATATTGTCATAGCAAATACTCTTGATTATAACTTATCAATCAAGATGCTTTTAGTGCTTTTTGTACTTCGTTTTGCTGGAGTTATTTTCTCATATGGCACCGGCGTTACTGGTGGGATATTCGCACCAATGATTGCGCTTGGTACTGTTTTTGGACTAGCTTATGGTTTATCAGTGGCGCAACTCTTCCCTCAGTATAATATTGAACCTGGAGTTTTTGCAGTTGCTGGAATGAGTGCACTATTTACAGCAACTGTAGGTGCACCATTAACGGGTATTGTACTAGTAATGGAGATGACTTGGAATTTCCATCTTTTACTTCCTTTGATGATAACTTGCTTTAGTGCATCTATGCTGACCTATATTCATCATCAAAAACCAATATATGATACCCTATTAAGACGTACTATTTCTAACGAAAGAAAACAACAAGCAAAGGAAAAAAATGAGCGCAATCAAAAGCCAACTCCAAATACTTCAGGACAAACTATCTCAAAAGAAGAAATATAATCACGCAATTTCTCTAATGCACTGGGACTTAGAAACACAAGCCCCTAAAAACTCAATCAACACAACATCTGAAGTTATTGGGTTTTTCAGTGAAAAAATCTATGAAATAACTAATAGTGAAGAAATAACTAGCAGCTTAAAGTATTTAAATAGCAACTTATCCTCGCTTGATGAGATTAACAAAAGAATTGTATACCTAACAACAAAACAAAAAGATAGGCTAAGTAAAATACCTAAAGATGAGTATGTTGCATACAATAAACTGCTATCACAAGCTCAAAATATTTGGGCAAAGGCTCGTAAAGATAATGACTTTGAAGCATTTGCTCCATATTTAGAAGAAATTATAAAGTATCAAAAAAAGTATGTCGAAAGAATTGGCTATAATGAGCACCCCTATGATGTGCTTCTTGATGATTATGAAGAAGGTATGACTGTTGCAAAATTAGAACCTTTCTTTGACAGTCTAAAAGAAAGAATTGTACCTCTTCTAGAAAAGATAAAAAACACTGATCAAGTTGATACAAGCTGTATTGATAAACCATATAATATTGATAAACAGAAAGAGTATTCTCACAAAATAGCTAAGAAACTAGGATTTAACTTTGATAGCGGTATTCTAAAAGAAAGTGCTCATCCATTTACTCTAAACTTCAATAAATATGATGTCAGAATGACAACACGCTATATTGAAAATCTTTTTACATCTTCATTATTTAGTACTATCCATGAAACAGGTCATGCCATGTATGAGCAAAATATCGGTGATAATATCTATGATACTATACTAGGCACTGGTGTTAGCTTAGGCATACACGAATCACAATCACGATTTTATGAAAACTTAGTCGGTAAAAATAAAGCCTTTTGGGATAGAAACTATAGTGAACTACAAGACTTATTTGCAGAAAATCTAGCTGATACTAGTATAGAAGAGTTTTATAAAGCAATAAATAAAGTTAGCCCTAGCCTAATCCGTGTAGAAGCGGATGAATTGACATATTCTCTACACATATTAGTACGCTTTGAAATAGAGAAAGAAATCTTTGAAAAAGATATTGATATTAGAGAGTTGCCAAAACTATGGAATGATAAATATCAAAAATATTTAGGTATTACTCCGTTTAATTTCTCTGATGGAATATTACAAGATGTACATTGGTCAGCTGGTTTGTTCGGCTACTTTCCAACTTATGCTCTTGGTAGTGCCTATGCTTCACAGATTTTTTATTATATGAATAAAGATTTTGATGTTAATGTCGCTATTAGAGATAACAAGCTAGAGCTTGTATTAGGCTTTTTAACTAAGCATATACACCAGTTTGGTAGTCTAAAGCCTGCTGATGAGATTATCTATAATATGTGTGGAGAATATTTAAACGCTAAGTTTTATGTAGAGTATCTAGATGATAAGTTTACTAAAATTTACAATTTAAAATAATATTCATATCCGCTACCTTTCTACTCTAGCCTTTAGGGTAAATATTAGCGATAATATAAGTATTAAAATTTAATCATAGTATTTAAATGTCAAAACTAAATGCTTATTTTGGTGAGTATGGTGGTCAATTTGTACCACAAATACTTGTCCCAGCTCTTGATCAACTCGAGCAAGAATTTATAAAAGCACAAGCTGATGAATCTTTTAAGCAAGAATTTAAAGAGCTTTTGCAAGAGTATGCGGGTCGCCCTACTGCTCTTACAAAAACTAGAAATATAGTCAAAAACACAAGAACCAAGCTCTACCTAAAACGCGAGGATCTACTACATGGCGGCGCTCATAAAACCAACCAAGTACTTGGTCAAGCTCTACTAGCCAAGAGAATGGGTAAAAAAGAGATAATTGCAGAAACTGGAGCTGGGCAACATGGTGTTGCTACTGCTTTGGCTTGCGCACTACTTGATCTAAAATGTAGAGTATATATGGGTGCTAAGGATGTTGAACGCCAAAGCCCTAATGTCTTTAGAATGAAATTAATGGGTGCTGAAGTCATACCTGTACATAGTGGCTCAGCTACTCTTAAAGATGCTTGTAACGAAGCACTAAGAGATTGGTCAGCAAACTATAGTAAGGCTCATTACCTACTAGGTACTGCCGCTGGACCTCATCCTTTTCCGACGATAGTTAGGGAATTTCAAAGAATGATTGGTGAAGAAACCAAACAACAAATGCTTGCTAAAGAAGGTAGACTACCTGATGCTGTGATTGCTTGTGTTGGAGGTGGCTCAAATGCTATCGGTATGTTTGCTGACTTTATTGATGAAAAAAATGTCAAGCTTATAGGTGTAGAACCTGCTGGTAAAGGTATCGAAACTGGTGAGCATGGAGCTCCGCTTAAACATGGTAAAACTGGTATATTTTTTGGTATGAAGGCACCACTAATGCAAAACTCAGACGGACAAATTGAAGAGTCATACTCTATATCAGCTGGTCTGGATTTTCCATCTGTTGGACCTCAACACGCTCATTTATTAGCAATATGTCGTGCTAAATATGCATCTGCTACAGATGATGAAGCGTTAGATGCTTTTAAATTACTCTGTAAAAAAGAAGGAATTATCCCAGCTCTAGAATCATCTCACGCCCTAGCACACGCTCTTAAACTTGCTTATGAGGATCCTAATAAAGAGCAACTTTTGGTTGTTAATCTATCTGGGCGTGGTGATAAGGATATTTTTACAGTGCATGATATTTTAAAAGAAAAGGGAGAGATTTAATGACAAATAGATACACAACCCTTTTTGCAAATTTAGAGAAAAGAAATGAAGGAGCTTTTATACCTTTTGTAACAATTGGTGATCCTAATAAAGCGCTATCCTTTGAAATTATCGATACTTTGGTTAGTTCAGGTGCTGATGCTCTTGAGTTGGGTATACCTTTTTCAGATCCCTTAGCAGATGGGCCAACAATTCAAGAAGCAAATATTCGCGCTCTGGAGAGTGGAATAACCCCTAAAGATTGTTTCGATATTCTAACTAAAATAAGAGCAAAATACCCTCATATCCCTATTGGTTTACTACTTTATGCTAATTTAGTCTATGCAAACGGTATAGAGAACTTTTATCAAAAATGTTTAGATGCAGGTGTTGATTCTATACTTATAGCTGATGTACCCGCTCACGAATCTAAAGAGTTTCGTGATATTGCTAAAAAAGTTAGTATAGCACAAATATTTATCGCTCCTCCTGATGCTAGTGAGTCAACTCTTAAGCAAATTTCTGAACTTGGTAGTGGTTATACGTATTTACTATCGAGAGTAGGTGTAACAGGGACAGAAACTGCTGCAAATATGCCCGTCGAGGATGTATTGACTAAACTTAGAGAATATAATGCTCCTAAACCAGTTTTAGGCTTTGGTATCTCTAAACCTGAGCAAGTACAACAAGCTATCAAAGCTGGTGCTGCTGGTGCAATTTCAGGCTCAGCAACAGTGAAAATTATTCAAAATAATATCTCTAATAAACAAAAAATGCTTAATGAGCTTACATATTTTGTTAAAGAGATGAAAGCAGCTACATTAAACTAACTAAGCATATTTCAGAGAAAATAATAAATCCTATACAAAACAAACTAACAGAACTTATTTACTACTTTTTTGTAGTTTCTTTGCGAGTTTATTTCCTAAATTTTCATCATCTTCTAAGTTAACCATACCTTCATCTTCACCAACCATTTCATTAAAGACATCAAGTTTAGTTTCTTTTTTATCTACAAGTTTTATGCCTGTGGCTTCGAAATGATTTTTCTTAAATTTTTTCCAGTCTTCATCTATATCAAATATATATCTACAAGCCTCCTCTATGAAATGAGCTTGATCGTCTATCTCTGCCCACTTCAGATACTCAAGAATTTCATCAAGTACACTTTTTTCAAGTTCTAAATGCACAGGTACCTTATTCTTTTTATCAATTTTTGTCATGTTTATAAGTGACATACTAAATCCTCTTAAGGAGTTTGTAATTTTATTTTAACAAACTAGTATAAATGTACAAAAATTTGCTACAGCCGCTTAAGAAGATTTTCTAAGATGTTTTTTGAAGTTTATAAATTTTTCTCCAGCTCATATAACCATATATGGCATTTATCAAAGCAACAACTTTTGTGATAATTACTGGTATAATCGCTATAGTGATAGCTGCATCAAGAATTCCATCAACCCAGATTGAAATAGTTAAAATATCTATTGTTAGCCATAAAAGCCAATGCTCACGATATATAAGAACTGTTAAGATAAATGCGACTATTGATGTAATTTCGACGATTGCATCAGCTAATAAACCCACACTTTGACCAAAATATAGGTGCAACACAAAATAACCATAAATAGCAGACACTATAGCTATACTAGATATAATTTTCATAAACTGTACTTGAGTAAGTTTTTTATCTTTATTTGTTGCTCTATCGTATTGTTATGTGGTCTAGTCCAGTTATACCAACCGTAAAATTGAATCGGACATAAGAAAAATATTGCTAAAAGTAGCTGTCCAAATACATGGTTTTGGTAGGAAATAACTGCATACATAAGCGCACCAATCAAGCCTAAAACATAGTTTAAAACCTTGCCTTTAGCTGCTAAAATCAAATTCGTAATTCCAATTATGGAATATATGAGTATAAATGAGCTGCTACCACTCAAATAAGCTGCTAATATTGTCAGTAAAATACAACTGCATAACCATACAACTTCTTTTTTACTCCACCCAGTGAAAGTGCTTTTTAGTACATTCATGATAGAAACTCAAAAATACCTAGAGTTGCTATTTTAAGACTGTTAATTATTAGCTGCAAGTATTATTTATTATCTGTCAGAATTATAAAGCTTAAAAACATCTCTAAAAACACATTAAAACTTATACATATTTTTTTTCTAATAAGCATAATTTTATTACTTGAAAAACAGCAAAGTATCCTTAAGTATATAACAGATGCTATTTCTTAGGGGAAAATAATGGATATAAATAAATTTACAATAAAACTACAAGAAGCTCTAGCTGAGGCTCAATCTTATGCTTTTCAACAAAAAGCAACTGAGTTTACATCAGCACATATACTAAAAGCTCTTTTGGAGCAAAATGATAGTGTTGCTATATCTATATTAAGCGTTTGTGGTGTTAATATACAAAACTTTATAAAAGCTGTAAATGATATGGTTGATAGTGTTGCGGTATTATCTGGAGAAGGTAACCCTCAAGTAACACCATCTAGAGATTTAATAGCTACATTACATAAAATGCAAGGGCTTGCTAATAAAAATGGTGATGAGTTTATCTCGAGTGAGGTTTTCTTATTAGCCTCTTTAGAAGACAAAAGTTTAACTGGACTGTATAACAAATTTGGTATTACAAAAGAAAAATTAACAAAAGCAGTCAATGATTATCGCGGAGGGGAGAAAGTGAGTAGTCAAAATCAAGAAGATATGAAAGGTGCATTAGATAAATACACGGTAGATCTAACTGATCTAGCGAGAAAAGGAAAAATTGATCCAATAATCGGTAGAGATAGTGAGATCCGTAGAACTATTCAAGTATTACAAAGAAGAACTAAGAACAACCCTGTGCTTATAGGTGAGCCTGGTGTTGGTAAAACTGCTATTGTTGAGGGCTTAGCTCAACGAATAGTTAATGATGAAGTACCAGAAGGTGTCAAAGGTAAAAAAGTACTATCATTAGATATGGGTGCACTGCTAGCTGGTGCTAAATTTAGAGGAGATTTTGAAGAGCGTCTAAAATCTGTATTAAAAGAGCTATCAAAACAAGAAGGTAATGTAATTCTCTTTATAGATGAATTACATACTATGGTAGGTGCTGGTAAAGCAGAAGGATCTATGGATGCTGGTAACATGCTTAAACCTGCTCTAGCTAGAGGAGAGCTAAAGTGTGTTGGTGCAACAACTTTAGATGAGTATCGTGAGTATGTTGAAAAAGATCCGGCACTTGAGCGAAGATTCCAGAAAGTGCTAGTTGATGAACCTACTGTAGAAGATACTATCGCTATACTTAGAGGCCTAAAAGAAAGATATGAGCTACATCATGGTGTAAATATCACAGATTCAGCTATTGTAAGTGCAGCAACTTTGTCACATAGGTATATCACAGATAGACAGCTACCTGATAAAGCTATAGATCTAGTAGATGAAGCAGCAAGCCAAATTCGTATGGAAATAGACTCTAAACCTGAAAAAATGGAAAGCTTATATCGTAGAATCATCCAGCTGAAAATGCAACGCGAACAGCTAAAGAAAGAGAAAGATGATGCTACTAAAAAACGTTTAGAGATACTTGAGCAAGAAATAAAAGGGCTAGATTCCGAGTATAAAGGACTAGAAGAGCTTTGGAAAGCTGAAAAGCTTAAGATGCAAGGTACAAGTAAACTAAAAGAAGAGCTTGAGAAAGCCAAGTTTGAACTTGAAAAGTACCAAAGAGTGGGTGATTTGAGCAAAATGGCAGAATTACAATACGGTAAAATACCTGAGCTAGAAGCACAAATTAAACAAATAGAAGAAACTGAAGCAGAACCTTCTGAAAACAAATTAGTAAGAACATCTGTTACAGAAAATGAGATTGCTGATGTAGTTTCAAAAGCTACTGGAATACCTGTGTCTAAGATGATGGAAGGCGAAAAAGACAAGCTTCTAAATATGGAAAGTTTCTTACATAAAAGAGTAATCGGACAAGATCAAGCTATAAAAGCAGTATCAAATGCTGTAAGAAGATCTCGTTCTGGATTATCAGATCCAAATAGACCTATAGGCTCATTCATGTTCTTAGGTCCAACTGGTGTCGGTAAAACTGAGCTTACAAAAGCTTTAGCAGAGTTTTTGTTTGATGATGAAGATGCCATGCTTAGAGTAGATATGTCTGAGTTTATGGAGAAACATTCTGTAGCTAGACTAATAGGCGCACCTCCTGGATACGTAGGTTATGAACAAGGCGGCTATCTAACTGAACATGTTAGAAGAAAACCTTATTCTGTAATCTTACTTGATGAGATTGAAAAAGCTCATGCTGATATATTTAACATCTTACTACAAGTGCTTGACGATGGTCGCCTAACAGATGGGCAAGGCAGAACAGTAGACTTTAAAAATACTGTAATAGTTATGACTTCTAACCTTGGTTCACATCGAATCCAAGAAATGCAAGGTCAGGATTATGAAACAGTAAAATCTGCTGTAATGGAAATGGTACTTAGCCACTTTAGACCTGAATTTGTAAATAGAGTTGATGATGCAATTGTCTTTGAACCTCTAAACAAAGAGATGATAACTGAAATAGCTAAAATACAAATCAAACGCTTAGAAAAACGTCTAGCAGATCTAAGTATAGGATTAGAAGTCACAACTGAAGCTATGGATAAACTAGCTGATGCTGGCTTTGATCCTGTGTTTGGTGCTAGACCGCTTAAGCGCGCTATTCAAAACAACTTAGAAAACCCTCTGGCTCTAAAACTTCTAGATGGTGAGTTTAAAGCTGAAGATAAAATAGTTGTCGATATTGACGCTAATAACAATATTACATTCTCTAAATAAAATCGGTTTAATCAATTATCTAAATTATAAAATTGTTAAGAATGTTGCTTTAATAGCTTAAGAGCCTCGAGTATTTAGATAAGCTCAGTCAAATTATTCTATATAAGTCTTGATAATTTTAAATAGGCACTTATCAAAAAATAATAACAGCTATTAATTTTCCATAATTTACTCTAATTTTATCTATTGGTAAGCTTATCGATCACAAACTATCATAATATTTAACTAGAGATATTAACTGGAGAAGTTTATGAAATACAAAAAGTTATTATTAACCGCATTAATGACAGCATGTGGGGCAACAAGCTATGCTACAGCAGTCGATTATAAGGCTGGAACTACTTATCAGCAAGGACAAGAAGTTAATAATGCTGGATCTTGCTATGTATGTAACATCCCAGGATGGTGCTCTTCTTCAGCAGCTTGGGCTTATGAGCCTGGCAAAGGTACAGCATGGCAAGAAGCTTGGACAGAAGGATGTAAAGACCCTGGTCCTAGTCCACAACCTGTAGCTGAAAAAACAATCTCTGTAAATCTAACTGGTGATAGTTTACCCGCTGATGCAAAAATTGAATTCTCAAGTAATGGTAAAGTTTATACTGTTAATAATAACCAAATAACTTTGCCATATTCTGATACCCAAGCTATTAACTACACAATTAGTATAAGTGGCAAAGATATTGGCTCAATCTCTCCTGACTCTTTTGCAATGACAAAAGATACAAATTCTATTAATCTAACTTAATAAAGCTAAACCGGCACCAGTACCTGGAAAGTGTGATAGCATACCAAGTGATGTTAAAGATTTTATACCTAATGGAGAGGGAGGATTCTGGGGAGGCTATAGTAAAGGAGCTTTTGTTAAGTTTGATGGTAATATCTATGAACTTGTTGATAGCTATTGGACTAGTGCATCTCCCGCTGATGACTCTGGTTGGAAACTATGTGAAGCTGTAGTACAGGCTAATATTACTGTTAAAACAACTGGCTTACCTCAAACTATTAATAAGCTAAATATCAAAATTGGTTCAGAATTATATACTATAAATCCAAATAATCCTGAGCCTATAACTTTAGGCAAGGGAAATTATGATGTCTCAGCTGAAAAAGTTTTAAGCTCAGATGCTTCAGAAATATATGTTGCAAAAAATATAATGCCTAATCCTATTATAATCGATAAAGATAGTAGCAATATTGATCTAAATATAAATTTCGAAGCTGAAGCTGTTAAACCTACTCAAATTAGCTTTAATGTTGGCTATGCTGAAGGAACTAATCCAACTTCAATTACAGCTACCGTATCAAACACTAATGGCTACAAAGAAACTATACAATTAGTAGCTGGAGCTAACACTATCAGTCTGCCATCAAAGGGTGAGTTTACAATTAAGCCAGATGGTTACAAATATAATGATACTAACTATCAAGCAAATACTCTAACTGTTATTGATGGTAAGTTTAAAGATGGTAACAGCATAAGCTATACTCCAGCTGGTGCTTGGCCAGAAAAATCTATGGTCGGATATTGGGGTACTTGGGTTTGGGGTCAAAGTGCCGATTTAGCTGATAAATTAAGTCAGTTTGCTGATTACTATAATGTAATAGTTCCAGGATTTGTTAGAGTCTCTGGAAATGAAGTAAGTGGCTTTGCTGATGCCGTAAATCCTGATAACTTTGCTGAAGCAGTTAAAAGAATTCATGCAAAAGATGGCTTGGTTATTGCATCTACAGGTGGCGCAAATAATACTTGGCAACCAACTTTGTCGAGTGATAATACACAATTAGCTAAAAATATTGTCAATTACCTTGCAGAAAATAGTATGGATGGTTTTGATTTTGACCTTGAGGGTGACGCGATTAAGGGTTCTGATCCTAGCTGGACTACTCAAATGCAGGATTTAATAGGTAAGATGCGTGAATATGCTAACAGTGATAAAATCAAAGACAAGTTCCCAAGAGGATTCTTTATAACAGCTGCTCCACAAACATTTGTTGATACAGGTATACCTGCATCTATATACTGGACTTCTACTGGAGGTAGATACAATATTTTCAAAGATATGCTACCAATCAATGCTTGTGGTGGGAATATCTGCTTCGATGCATTACTAATACAAAACTATAATAACCGTAATGCTCCAGGCTGGCCAAATCAGGATCCAACATTATCGATGAAGATAGCAGCAGATACATTAAAAGCTGCTAATAACACTAAAACTAGAATAGTTATTGGTGATGATTTTGCTCCTGCAGAAAATAGTTACGTATCACCACAAGAGCTACAAACAGCATATACTACAGGGAATAATGAAGGCCCTGCTCTTAATAGTTACAACAACTTCTCAGGTTTTATGGTTTGGGCTCTTGGCCAGAATCCATCAACGATAGATGCTGTTGACTTTGGTAAACAAATTACAGAGTTTTATCCTATAAATGATAAATAAACCGACATTTTTCTGCTAACATATTTCTTAACTTTAAAAATTTCTTTTAGCCAATGAATATTTCTAATATCAAAATTATGTTGCTTGGTTCAGGTGAACTAGGCAAAGAATTCATAATAGCTGCTCAAAGACTTGGTATACACACTATAGTTGTAGATCGATATAAAAATGCACCAGCTATGCAAGTAGCTCACGAAAGCTATGTTATAGATATGCTAAATTCAGATGCTCTTGAGCAACTAATTCTAGCAAAAAAATCCAACGTATATAGTTCCTGAAATTGAAGCTATAAATACCGATAGCTTAGTAAAACTAGAAGCTCATAACTTCAATATTATCCCATGTGCAAAAGCCACGAAACTAACTATGGATCGCCAGGGTATAAGAGCTTTAGCTGCACAACAGCTTAATTTACAAACATCAAAATTTGCATTTGCAAATAGCGAGCAGGAATATCTAGATGTAATACAATCGATTGGTCTACCATTTGTGATTAAGCCTGTAATGAGCTCTTCAGGTAAAGGTCAATCAATTGTTAAAGAACATAATGAAATTAAAAAAGCTTGGGATTATGCTCAAAATGGCTCTCGAGGCCATGCTAAAGGTGTAATTGTAGAACAATTTATAGATTTTGACTATGAGATAACGCTACTAACTGTTAGACATAAAGATGGTACTTCATTTTGCGACCCTATTGGACATATCCAAAAAGATGGTGATTATCGCTTCTCTTGGCAACCTCATACAATGCCAGATACGGCTTTAGCAAAGTCACAAGAAATTGCTAAAGAAATCACCGATGCATTAGGTGGCTATGGAGTTTTTGGAGTTGAGTTATTCATAAAAGGTGATGAGGTATTTTTTAATGAAGTCTCACCTCGTCCTCATGACACGGGGATGGTGACACTTATATCTCAAAATATCAACGAATTTGAGCTACATCTTCGTGCAATAGTTGGACTACCTATACCTGATATACAGACATTACAGCCATCTGCTTCTGCAGCAATATTACTTGAAGGAGATACTGCTAACGCAAGTATTTGCGGTATTGATAAAGCATTAGCTGATGCAAATGTAGATATAAGAATATTTGGCAAAAAAGAAATACATGGTAAACGCCGTATGGGAGTTGTCTTAGCAAAAGCACAAAATACTCACATAGCTTTAGAAACTTCTAAGCAAGCTCTAGCACATATTCATCTTACTAAATAAGCTAACGCTTTCTAAGTAAATTTATACCATCTCCAATCGGTATTATACAAGCGTCTACGCGCTTATCATCATGAATTAAGTTATTTAGCTGTCTTATTACAAGCGTGTTTACCTCGTTATTTGATTTATCAGCAACCCGACCTGACCAAAGCACATTATCTATAGCAATAAGCCCACCAGAATCCATTAGAGCTAAAGCTTTTTCATAATAATTTATGTAGTTTGGCTTATCAGCATCGATATAAACAAAATCAAATTTTAGCTGTTGCTGTAAAAATCTATCAAGTGTCTCAAGAGCTGGTGCAATATTTAGGTTAATCTTATGTTCAACTTTTGCCTGCTGCCAAAAATGCTCATATGGCTTAAGATACTCATAGCCAATATCACAGGCTTCAATAGTAGCATCATCAGCTAAAGCTTGTGCCATTACTAAAGTAGAAAAACCACGAAAAACTCCTATTTCTAAAACCCTTTTAACATTAATGATTTTTAGCAAAAGGCTAAGTAACTGTAACTGGTTAGGTGAGCTAAGCATATGACTTAGTTCATCATTTTTTGCTTTATTAAAAAGTTGCTGTGCAATAACATCTAACTTAACTGAATTAGTATCGATATAATCGTCAAGACTTGAACTCTTAAATAATGATTTGATAGACATAGGAACACCTTAAATATTCTAAATTGCTTTGTTATGAACTAGATAGAGCAAAATCTAAAATAAAATCTTGCTAGAAACTATTTAATTTTAGTTATAGAAAATGTCCAAAACCAAAAAATAAGTGCATAAACACCCCACCACTCAACAATATTATGATTAACGGTTGTTTGATCCATAAATACTGACCATATTGAAAATGCGATTGTTATTAAAATTGCGATTCTACGTAATATCAGTGGAATTTTATTTAACCTAGAGGAATATCTATATTCAATAATCGTGTACCACACTTGGCAAATACTCATTAATACAAAAAATACTGCAACAGCTTTTAGATGTAAATTCATAAGCGTATCTTGGCCATCAATCACAGCCGTACCTATTATCAAACCAATACAACCAACTGATGCTAAAAAAAGTATTACTTTACCTTGCTTGATTACCGCTTTGCTATAATCACTTATTTGTACAAGTAGATTCTGGATAAAAAAGAATATCACTGCCATCAATGTTGCTGTTGGTATTAAAATTGCCTTGAGCATATATTTCTCATATGAAGTAAAACCAGCATGAGTAATATCGGAGCAACCTGAAATAAAAGGATTACATAAAGTATTATGACCATCAGCTATAGATACAAGATAAGTAACAAAAAATAAGATAGCTACTGATATCGTTGTTCCAGCAATAAGTTTTCTCGGATCAAGTTCAGCTTTCATTTTTTTAACCAAAATATTAGTAAAATATTAATCTTATAGTATCACTTGTTAATAAATATTTCTAATCTTAGCTACTGAATTAAAACATTAAACTTAGTTGTATAATTATCATGCCCATGAACTACTTTATAAAAGTTATTCAAAATGAATGATATTTACCTTTTTAATATCTATGCTATAATTTGTGGGTTTCTTTTAAAAAAATAGTAAAAAACGAAAGGATTTAATAAAATGCCATTTGTAGTTACTGAAAGTTGTATCAAATGTAAATACGGCGATTGCGTAGAAGTATGTCCGGTAGATTGTTTCTATGAAGGGCCAAATATGCTAGTAATCAATCCAGATGAGTGTATTGATTGCGCTCTTTGTGAGCCTGAATGTCCTGTTAATGCGATTAAATCTAGTGATGATTTAAGCGAAAACGAAGAGCAAATGCTTGATCTTAACCGAGAACTAGCAGGTATTTGGCCAAATATCGTCGAAAAATGCGAACCTTGTGAAGATGCCGATAATTGGGCTTCTGTTCCTGATAAGTTAAAATATTTAGAAAAATAATATCTTCTTATTGTTCAATTAATCTATTTTCATTATTAAGCTTATTTTTATCGGCAGCTGTTTGCTAAAAAGTGTATAATGTTGTAAACAAAATTAAGCTTCAGTTAGTGGCTTAAATTATATAGTTATTTTTTAAACAAAAATTTTTATGGAGAATCTTTAATGAAATCTTTTCTTAAAAAGATTTGGAATATTTTAATGTGGTTAAGGATGACAGCATTTCAGCTTTACTCTTTTGCAGTAATTGGTGGCTGTAGTATCCTGATAAATATTTTTGCTTTTTTTAAATTGCCTTTATCATGGAGAATGGCTGTTTGCTATGTATGGACTTATCTTTATTGGATAGGTATGTTAGTCTTTTTACAAGTTTTTATTCGTATAACAGGTCGTGTAAATATAGATAAAGATTATCCATGCATCTATGTTTCTAAGCACCAGTCTATGCTTGAGACTTTTATGTTTTATGGTTTGCTTGGTAAATGTCATTTTATTATGAAGCAAGAACTTTTTGATGCCCCAATTTTTGGTCCTGCTATGAAAAACTTAGGTAGTATTGCTATAGATAGAGACAAACCAAGAGAATCCTTAAAAAAAGTTGTCACAGATGGCAAACAGAGTTTGGCTGATGGTATAAATGTGGTTATTTTCCCTGAGGGGACTAGAGTTAGTGTTGGTGAATACCCAGAATTTCAACGCTCGGCAATGAAATTAGCAGCAGATGCTAATGTATATATTATTCCTGTTGCACATAATTTCGGTAGATTTTTCCCAAGAAAATGGGGACAAGTCATCAAACCTGGTATAGCTAGGATGGATTTTGGTAAGAGAATAGATCCTAGAGACTTTGATTCAAAAACGCTAACGAGCTATTGTCATAAGGTTATAACTGAGAAAACTAAAGAGTTTAACGGTTAAAAGAGGTAAACAGATGAAAAAGATAGTTCATCTATTATTAGTAGCAAGAATGCAAGTTTTTAAGGTATATGCATATATAGTGTTACTGCTATGCTGTATTTTAATGAATCTAGTTGGGGTTTTAGGTGCCTCTCTAAAAGTTAGACTATTTGTCTGTTGGATATGGTCTTGCTTATACCGCCTAGGCGTACTTGTTCTATTACAGATATATGTAAAAATAGATGGTAAAGAGAATATTCCTAACTATCCATGTATCTATGTTTCTAAGCACCAGTCTATGCTTGAGACTTTTGTATTTTATGGTCTGGTACGCAATTGTTGTTTTGTCATGAAGCAAGAGCTCCTTGAGAAACCTATATTTGGTAAGGCTAATACTTTTGCTGAAGCAATAGGAATAGATAGATCTAATGGACTTTCGGCAATTAAGAAAGTGCTCGAAGATGGTAAAGATAGAGTCGAAAATAAAAACCTTAGTATTGTGATATTTCCTGAGGGGACGAGGGTTCCTGTAGGTGAGTATCCAAAATTTCATCGCTCAGCAATGAAATTGGCAACTGTTACGAACATACCAATTATACCTGTAGCGCATAATTTTGGTGTTTATTTTGGACGTAAAAAAGGCGATTTTGTTAAGCCTGGTATTGCTAGAATGTCTTTTGAGAAAGCTATAGACCCTAAAAACTATTCTGTCGCTGAATTAACAGATATGTGTTATGACATCATTAATGATAAAACCAAATCTTTCGGTGGCTAAATTTCTTATTTGATACAAAATTCAGCGATAATGGGATTATGATCAGATATTTTTTTACAATCTAGCACTGCAGCTTTTTCAAGGCTTAAACCTCGATACAAAACAAAGTCTAGATGGTTATTTTGGAACGATTTAACTAGTTGCGGCTCATCTATAAATGCCACTTTAAAGCAAAACTCTCGACAGAAGTCTTTTATTAGCTTAACTCTTTTTCTATTCCAAGTGTTAAAATCGCCAGCAATTATAATTGGATGCTTGTATTTCTCAGGCGCGATAAATTCTTTTATTTTTTCGAATTCATATTCATAAACTTTATTGCTTTTAAAGTTTATCGCATGAATATTTACAACTATTACTTTAGTATTATTGATATTTAGATGCGTTATCAAAGAAGCTTTGTGGGTATTTATAACAGATTCTCGATGCGTTGTAAGTATTTTGACATTTTTTATAACTGGATAATGACTAACAGTCGCGACACCATAGTTATGTGAACGTAATACAATATTCGAAGCAAAATTTATATCAAATTTGTCTATAGGAAACTTGCTACCATGATGATGAACAGCTTCTTGTAAACAAAAAATATCAATATTATAGTTAAAATATACATGCCTGATATAGGCGCTAAAAGTCTCTGAATCCTTATGGTCTATCTTATATGAGTTCCAACTCATTAAGCAGAATTTTTTAGAGTCATTATCTTTTGAGTTTAATTCAAACATCTAACCACTTAAGGCTGGCATAGTATAGCTTTATTATATATTAAAATTATTAGATAAAATCATTTTAGCTAGGATTTGTAACAATAAATCTCAAAACAATATAACCAAAAAATCCTGAAAGAACTGAACCAACAACCACACCTATTTTTATAGCATTAAGTAAGTGAGTATCATTAAAAGCAAGTACTCCTATAAATAAACTCATAGTAAAGCCAATACCACACAACAAACTTATACCATATAACTGTAAGTTTGAAAAAGACTCGCCGAGTTTAAACCATTTTAACTTTTTGAAAACTGCTAATATTGAAAAAATTCCAAGCTGTTTGCCAACAAATAAGCCCCAAATAATACCTAATGTAATAGGCTCAAACAATATCGAAAAGCTTATCCCAGAGAAGCTTATTCCAGCATTAGCAAAGGCAAAAACTGGTAATATAAAATAGATAATCCAAGGGTGAAGAGAATCTTTCATAAAATTAGCTGGAGAATCTTTATCATTCTCTCTAAAAGGTATACATAGAGCCGTAGTAAAACCTGCTAAAGTCGCATGCACCCCAGATTTGATCGTACAAAACCATGCAAAAAAGCCAAGCACTACATACACCGAACTTCTATTTATCTTAAATATACGATTGCAAATAATCATCGCAAGAATAAAAAGCGTTCCTAGAGATAACGAAAGTAAAGATAAAGATTTGGTATAAAATATCGCTATAATAGCTATCGCAGCTATATCATCAAAAATAGCTATAGTAATAACCAGTAACTTTAATTTAGCTGGAACTCTTGTTCCTAGTAGTGCTAATATAGCCAATGTAAATGCTATATCTGTAGCTGATGGTATTGCCCAACCATTGATAACCTTAATATCATGGTTTATTGATAGATATATCAAGCTTGGCATCGCCAAACCTGCAAATGCCGCTATAGCTGGTGTTATTATATTTGATGGCTTTGAAAGGGTGCCAACGATGATTTCTCTTTTTATTTCTAAACCAATATACAAAAAATATATCGCCATTAAACCATCATTTATCCAATGCATTAGATTCTTATCAATTACCAAGTTTTCTATCCCAAGTTTTACATTGATAGTTTCAAGCATTGCATAGTAGCTTGCTAATGGCGAATTATTAACAACAATAGCTAACAAAGCTGCTGAGAAAAGTATTAAACCACCAATGAGCTCTTGATTTTTTTGGCTTGCACCCATATTTATTGGTTATTTAGAGATTTGATTATTATTAATTATCTAATAGCTTAAGGTATAATTCCACCTATACAAAAATTATTTTTGCCATAGAGAATGAAAAACTTACCCAAAGCTTGGTATGCTATAGCTAATATCAAAGAAATTAAATCTAAACCTATCAAGCTAGAAAGACTTGGTAAAAATCTTGTTTTATGGAAAGACGCTGAGAAAATAATAGCGATGGAAAATCGCTGTCCTCATCGTGGTGCAGAATTGAGTTTAGGTAAAGTATGTGATGGTGCTATAGCTTGTCCTTTTCATGGTTTTAGATTTGACACACAAGGCAACTGCATATACACACCAGAAACTCAAGGCGCTATCCCAAAGCTACAAGTAAAAACCTATCCAACCAAAGTTGTTGCAGATATGGTTTGGATAAATGTTTTTGATGAGCAACTAGATAGTAGCTACGCTTTTGAGTTTGCACAAAACCTGTATAATGAGTTTGCTGGTAATTACTCTCTTTTGGCAGATACATGGAACAACAATATCCGACACTGTATCGAGAACCAGCTTGATTATACCCACTTAGCTACTGTGCATAAGAGATCTATCGGCAGAGGATACAAAATCCCTCAAGATATAAAACTAAATATATGCGATGAATATATAGAAGCACTGAAAAATCAACGTCTAATGCTAAAGTACATCTTTCCTAACTTTTGGCTACTTAATAATGCTGATAAACTTAAAATTTGTGTTTATTTTGTACCTATTAATGAACATCAAACAAAGCTATATTTAGTAAATTATCGTAAGTTTTTGACTGGCAAAATCATCAAACCTATCGCAGATATAGTATTTAGTATCACCAATAAAATCATTCTTAATGAAGACAAAAGAGTTGTTAAAACCCAGAAATACGATGAAAAATATGATACTGATGATTTTCTATTACGTCATGATCAAATTATCAAAGAATTTAGAAAGATTTGGCATACTCCAGATTAAAATATTTCTCAAAAGTTTGTAAATACTATACAATCAAAAAACACTCTATTAACTTATATATGATTATGAAATACAGTCTACCAGTTAGGGTTCTACATAGCTTATTGGCTTTTTTGATAATAGCTCAGCTTATCTTGGGCTTCGGTTATGCTTATGATCTATTTGATTCAAGATGGATTATGACTTTGCATAAATCTTTTGGTTTAGTAATTTTCTTTGTGATACCTCTTTTGGCTGTTGCTAAATTTTTTAGTATCAAACCACCATATAATCCACCACTACCATTACTACAATTAATCATAGCTAAAATAGTGCATCTTGGTTTATATATTTCAGCATTTAGTATGGCTTTTTCGGGAGTAGTTGGCTCGATGCTAATGGGCTATCCATGGAAAATATTCTTTGTGATACCATTTCCAGAGATCATAACTCCAAACTTTGAATTAGGTAGCAAAATCTTTAGTTATCATTATATCTTTGCATCAGTTTTATTAGTGCTAGTAGTACTACATATAGCTGCTGCTCTATACCACCAGTTAATAGTAAAAGATAATATCTTGGCTAGAATGAAGTAATTAATACTACAAAGGATCTAATAATAAATATGTTACAAAAAAATCAACGTAAAGCACTATTACTATCAAGTTTAGGTGGTATGCTTGAGTTTTATGATTTTATTATCTACGCTCTACTTGCTAGTTATATTTCTAAGCTTTTCTTTCCTATTCAGTCAGCAATTACATCTCTATTAATCGCATTCAGTGCTTATGCTGTTGGCTATCTTGCTAGACCTTTTGGTGGCATTATTTTTGGTCATTTTGGTGATAAATATGGTAGAAAAAAACTTTTACAATCTCTATTTTGATTATGGCATTATCAACATTTTTGATTGGTATATTGCCTACTTATAGTAGTATTGGGATTATGGCACCTATATTGTTAGTACTATGCAGAATAGCTCAAGGAATATCAGTTGGTGGCGAGATACCCGGTGCTATCACTTATGTTGGCGAAGCTGTCCCTGAGAAGCGTGGTTTTATGACTGCGGTGATTTTTGGATTCTTGATACTTGGTGTTGCTATAGGATTTATAGTTGAAAGTTTGCTATTGGAGTTCTTCACAAGTCAGAGTATGCTTACCTATGGTTAGCGCATACCTTTTATATTAGGTGGTCTGTTTGGGCTTGTTGCATACTATCTTAGACGTCAGCTTATTGATATCAAAGAGTTTAATCCTTTTGTGAATGAAGAGTTTTCTCTACCGATTACAAAGATACTTCTAACTCATCGCTGGAACTTGATCTATTCAACAATTATTGTGTCATTTGGAGCTCTTTGTTTTGTGACACTATTTTTGTTATTACCGGCATATTTTAGTACTATTCTAAATCTTCACTTAGATAACTTCACATGGATTAATAGTCTTGGTGTGATTATTATTTCTATTCTTTGTGTAGCTGTTGGTCTATTTGCTGATAAAGTTAGTAGAAATTTGATTTTGTTAATTAGCATAGTAGCCACATGTGCTTTTAGCTTTGTCATTTATACTACATACACATCACATCAAAACTTCTATTTTATCGCTATAGTTCTTAGTGCTATTTTGGTAGCTCTTTGTTGGGGTAATATACCTGCAATGCTAATTGATTTGTTTAAGCAAGATGTACGCTATACTGGTATAGGTTTAGCTTATAATTTAGGTTTTGCTGTCTTTGGTGGTCTTACGCCAATGATTGTAATCAGCGCTATCAAATTCTCAAATAATAATCTAGCTCCTGCATACATACTAACTATCGGTGCAATAATCACACTTATAGCGATGATTATAAACAAGCTCATACAAAGTAAAGTTTCTTCAAAGTAAATAGCTTCAAACTCAATACCAAACCAAAGTCTTATAATTTAGTGAAGGGCTATAACTAAGTTATGTTAGGGTAGTTTTGTAATATAGTTAATCCGAAAGATATTTGTAGAAAAAGATATTTGTAGAAATGTTATAATGTCTAATAAAAATGCCATCATATAGCCAATATTTTAGAGACATCGTAATTAATAAATATGAAGAAGGTATGACGGAGTTCGAGCTGAGTAAGTTTTTTAACATAGATAAGCGTACAGTTGTTTCATGGATAGAGTTTTATAAAAGAACCGGAGATTATAGTTCAAAGCAAGGAGTTGGTTGTGGCAGAGTCGCTAGCTTTACCGATAAAACATTGATTGAACAGTATTTGATAGATCATCCAGATGCAAGTGCATTAGATATAAAAGAAGCATTAGCCCCTAATATTCCAAGAAGTACATTTTATGATTGTCTTAATAGACTTGGTTTTAGTTTTAAAAAAAGACTCCAAAATATAAGCAAAGAAAAGAACATGAAAGGTTGGAGTATATAGAAAAACTAAAAGAAATAGCTCAAAACTTGTTATTTTATATAGATGAGATGGGGTGTGACAATAAGCTTTCTATCCTAAGAGGATGGTCACTAATTGGTGAGCCTAGTTATGGTGAGGTTTTAGCATATCAAACACAAAGAAGAAGTATTGTTGCTGGATATAATTATGCAGATAAAAAGATTATAGCTCCATTAGAGTACAGTGGATATACCAATACTGAAATTTTTAATCAATGGTTTGAGGAACACTTATGCCCATCATTAAAACCTAAAACTACTATAGTAATGGATAATTCTAGTTTCCATAAATCCTCTAAGCTGATTGAAATAGCCAATAAATTTGATGTACAAATATTATATCTACCTCCGTACTCTCCAGATTTAAATCCTATTGAAAAGGTTTGGGCTAACTTTAAAAAAATATTTAGAAAAGTGAATAATAGTTTTGAAAAATTTTGTGATGCTATCTCTTATGTGTTTAACAAAATACTCTCGGATTAACTATATCATTCAGATTTAGACTCTATGCTTAAAGTATGTGATGTGATAACTATTAATTGCCCATTGCATAAAGAAACGGAAAATTTATTTGATGAAGTTAGAATAAATAAAATGAAAAAAGGAGCTTATTTGATAAATACAGCAAGAGCTAAAGTTTGTGATACTCAAGCTATTGCTAAGGCTCTAGAAACAGGTCAATTGAGTGGTTATGCAGGAGATGTATGGTATCCACAACCCGCTCCAAAAGATCATATTTGGAGAACTATGCCTTATAATGGTATGACTCCACATACATCTGGAACGACATTATCAGCTCAAGCAAGGTATGCTGCTGGTACAAGAGAGATTTTAGAATGTTTCTTCTCAGGTAAAGAAATTAGAGATGAATACTATATTGTCAAAAATGGCGAGTTAGCAGGAGTTGGAGCGCACTCTTATAAATAAAATGTAATCACGTGCAATATTTTTAATCTGCTTAATCAGAGCTCTTTTTTTATATTTCTAGCTTGGTGAGTTAGAAATATTAACTTTTAAAAGTTTTTTATAGAAATTTTATATTTTTACTTTGATTTTATAATAGAATCTTTATATCTTTAATATTTATAATCTATAGCTATTTTAAGAGTAGTATAAAAATAACAAAAGAGGTTGATATGATTATTCTTTCAGCATTAGTAATGTTAGGTCTGGCTGTATATATGACTGCTACACTTATATTCCCAGATAAATTTTAACTTATAGGAGTAAGTTATGATTTCTAATTTTATTTTATTTGCATTATTTATAGTGACAATTGCTTTAATAACCAAACCTTTAGGTAGCTATATATTCAGGGTTTTTAACAATGAGAGAACTTACTTGGATTGGTTGGCAAAACCTTTTCAAAGAGTTTATTTGTTAGTATTAGGTGAAAGTTCAAAGAAAGAGCAAACGGCAAAAGCTTATTTCTTTAGTTTAGTAAGTTTTTCAGTTATGGCTTTTATCTTTGTTTTAGTGATATTACTATTACAAGGTATATTACCTTTAAATCCTCAAGAAATTAAAGGGATGAGTTTTCCCCAAGCACTTAATACAGCAGTTAGTTTTATTACTAATACAAACTGGCAAAGCTATAGTGGTGAGACTGGTGTAAGCTATTTTGCACAAATGCTCGCTCTTGCAGTACAGAACTTTGTTTCAGCAGCTGTTGGTTTATGTGTTGCAATTGCATTAATAAGATCTGTAGCAAGGCATGAAACAGCTACTATTGGGAACTTCTGGAATGATCTTGGTAAGGGAGTATTTTGGATTTTGTTACCGATATCTATAGTGATTGCTATTGTGTATATTTTCCAAGGCGTACCACAAAATGTAATGGCATATTTACATGTACATACATTAGCAGGTACTGAGCAAATAATCCCTCAAGGACCAATAGCTTCACAAGAAGCTATAAAGTCACTAGGTACTAATGGTGGTGGTTTCTTTAATGCTAACTCTGCGCATCCATATGAGAATCCAACTGTCATAACTAATTATATCCAAATGGTTTCAATCTTTGCTATAGCAGCTGCTCTTACATATACATTTGGTAAGTGGGTTGGTAATACTAAGCAAGGATGGTTAATATTTGGTGTAATGTTAGTATTATTTATAATCTCTTTAGTAGTTATGACTATATCTGAATTGCATGGACTAGACTTTTTACATAGTAAAGATATTCAAGATATCTATGGTCAAGTTGGTCACTTATCAAATATGGAAGGAAAAGAAAGCCGTTTTGGTGTGTTTTACTCTACTTTATATAATACTGTTTCAACATCCGCATCAGATGGTGGTGTTAATAGTGTACTTGATAGTTATTCGCCATTAGCCGGAATGATGGCAATGCTAAATATGGCAATAGGTGAAGTTATATTTGGTGGTGTTGGAGCTGGTTTTTATGGTTTCTTTATGTTCTTGATGTTGGCTGTGTTTATCGGATCATTAATGATAGGTAGAGCTCCTAGCTTTTTAGGTAAGCGTATAGAAGCTAATGATATGAAGTGGACAATGTTTGCTTTATTGATATCTCTATGCTGTGTACTAGTATTTACTGGTTTAGCTGCGGTTATCCCAAGTGTTCATCAAACATTGACCAATAGTGGTGCACATGGTTTTTCAGAAATCTTATATGCGTATATTTCAGGAGCTAATAATAATGGAAGTGCATTTGCTGGGCTATCAGCAAACACAAACTATCTCAATATAACAATTGCCTTAAGTATGCTAATAGGTAGATTTGGAGTTATATTTGCAGTGATAATGTTAGCTGGATCGCTAGTTAAGAAAAAGCGTAGCTTACAAATGAGTGAAATTAGTTCACTTGATACAACTAGTTTTATTTTTGCAATATTAGTATTTTTTACAATATTATTAATTGGTGGTTTGACAATATTCCCAGCGTTAGGTTTAGGGCCAATATTAGATCAATTAAATCTAAATTTCTTATAGGTGAAAATTATGAGTACAAGAAAATCTCCTAATTTATTGTCAAAAGAGCTTGTAGTTCCTGCTATAAAGAAGTCTTTTACAAAATGTGATCCTCGTCAGATGATCAAAAATCCTGTAATGTTTTGCGTTGAAGTAGTTACTATTCTGTGTACCTTATATTTAGTATCAGAAATAATTCAAGGTCAAAATATTGGCTTCACATTACAGGTAGTTATATGGTTATGGTTTACAATTTTATTTGCAAACTTTGCTGAAGGTATCGCTGAAGGAAGAGGTAAGGCTCAAGCAGATACTCTTAAAGCTGCTAAATCTAAACTCTTTGCCTTAAGAATAGAAGAAGATGGTAGTGTCACAAAAGTTGATGCTGAAAGCCTTAAAATAGGTGATACAGTTATTGTTGAGACAAATACTTTGATACCTTGTGATGGTGATGTTATCGAGGGTATGGCAACTATCGATGAGTCAGCAATTACAGGTGAATCTGAACCAGTTGTCAAAGAAGCTGGCTCTGATAATTCTGCTGTAACTACTGGTACAAAAGTTCTTTCAGATAGTATCAAGGTAAGAGTTACATCTAATCCAGGCGAGAGTTTCCTTGACAAGATGATAGATCTAGTTGAGGGAGCAAAGCGCCTTAAATCGCCAAATGAAATTGCGTTAACCATTTTGTTATCAGGGCTAACTCTAATCTTTATATTTGCTATATGCTCACTATATGGTATGGCAATGTATAGCAATACGGTATTATCAGCAGTAGTCTTAATAGCTCTATTTGTAACACTTATCCCAACTACAATAGCAGGCTTACTATCGGCTATTGGTATATCTGGTATGGATAGACTTTTAAAGTTTAATGTCGTTGCACTATCTGGAAGAGCCGTTGAATCTTCTGGTAATATTGATTTATTACTTTTAGATAAAACAGGAACAATAACGTTAGGTAATCGTTTTGCGACAGATTTTATTCCATTAGGGGCAACATCACTAGAAGAATTAGCATATGCTGCTTGGTTAAGCTCGCTGGTTGATGAGACTCCAGAAGGTAAATCTATAGTCAAGTTAGCAGAACAGCGTTTTAACTTTAATTCAAAAGATGTAGATATTTCTCAAGCTGAGATTATACCATTCTCAGCATATACAAGAATGAGTGGTATTGATTATCAAGGTTTAGAAGTAAGAAAAGGAGCTATATCATCGATAGAAAATTATCTTAAGGATAAGCTTGATAGTAGCTTAATAAATATGTTTAGAAAAGTTACTGAGCAAATATCTGAGCAAGGAGGTACTCCTCTAGCGGTAGCTCAAAAAGATAAATTACTAGGTGTGATTCATCTTAAAGATATTATAAAACCACGAATAAAAGAGCGTTTTGAAGAGTTGCGTAAAATGGGCGTACAAACTGTTATGATAACAGGGGATAACCCATTAACCGCGGCTGCGATAGCTGCTGAAGCAGGTGTTGATGATTTTGTTGCTCAAGCTTCTCCTCAAGATAAGCTAGATTTTATAATCAAAGCACAAAAAGAGGGTAAAACAGTAGCAATGTGTGGTGATGGTACAAACGATGCTCCAGCTCTTGCTCAAGCTGACGTCGGTATTGCTATGGCAACAGGTACTTCTGCAGCTAGAGAAGCCGGCAATATGGTTGATCTAGACTCAGATCCAAAGAAGATTATAGAAATAGTCAAAATTGGTAAGCAAATATTAGTAACCAGAGGAGCATTAACAACGTTTAGTATAACTAATGATATTGCTAAGTATTTCGTGGTCATTCCTGCATTATTTGTAAATGCTTTTCCAAGCCTCGGAGCGCTTAATTTTATGGGACTGCATTCATCAACAAGTGCGATACTATCAGCAGTTATATTTAATGCATTGATTATCATATTTTTGATACCGATGGCTCTAGTTGGTGTAAAAAATGTAGTAGCTTCATCGCAGACTTTATTGCGTAGAAATCTACTCTACTACGGTGTTGGCGGTGCGATAGTACCTTTTATAGGTATTAAGCTTATAGATATGCTTATTACAGCTATGCACTTGGTTTAGGCGAGGAGGTTACACCATGAAAAATTTACTTAAATCTTTTATCGCGATGCTTTTCTTTACAGTATTGCTTGGTTTAATTTACCCATTTTTTGTAATGGCACTAGGTTATAGTTTTGCAAATAATCAAGCTAAAGGGTCACAAACTTATTATGATGGTAAGTTGGTAGGGTCTGAGTTGATAGGGCAGAATATGCCGGCTAATCTATTCCAAACTAGACCTTCAGCATCAGCATATAATCCGCTAGCTACAGGCGGTACTAATTATGCAGTTAATAATCAGAAACAATTGCAAGATGTTCAACAACGTGTAAAAGAGCTGCAGGCAAAATATGGTAATAAATCTATTCCTGCTGATTTAGTTTTTGCATCAGCTAGTGGAGTGGATCCTGATATAACTCTACAGTCAGCACTATATCAAGCAGCATATGTTGCAAAGCAAAATAATCTTTCTCTTGAGCAAGTAACCAAGCTTATACAAGCTAATACAAAAAGACATGTATTTAATGTTGACACTGTTAATGTTTTAAATTTGAATATCGGCATTATGGAACTTATTAACAAAGGTAAATAATAAACAACTATTAATCATAAGTAACTGATTAGTCAGTTTTCTGTTATAATTTTATTCTCAAGATGTTTTTCGTTGTTTGTAAAAAATTCTTATTGAGGTTTCAATGGATAATCAACAAAAAGTAGATGCACTGCTAAACCTAGCTAATAAAAGCCAAGAATCTAAAAAAGGTAAATTAAAAATCTTTCTTGGCTATGCTCCTGGTGTCGGTAAGAGTTATGCGATGCTTAATAATGCTCGAGCTTTACAGAAAGATAACAAAGATGTTGTGGTTGGCTTACTTGTAAGTCATGGCAGAGCAGACACACAGGCATTACTAGAGGGGCTTGAGATTATGCCTCTTAAAAAGGTAAATTATCGTGGTAGAGTGTTTGAAGAGCTAGATATAGATGCAATTAAAGCTAGAAAACCTGATGTTGTGATCGTTGATGAATTACCTCATTCGAATTTACCGACATCACGAAACAAAAAAAGGTATATCGATATTGAAGAACTTCTTGATGAGGGCATTTCAGTTTATACAGCGATTAATATTCAACATATTGCTAGCTTATCTTATGAGGTTACACAACTTACTCAGGCTAATGTTAATGAAATTGTTCCAAATGATTTTATTCAATCAGCTGATGAGCTTGTTGTAGTTGATGTAAGTCCAGAGGAACTGATTAAAAGACTTAAACAAGGTAAAGTATATAAAAGTGATGCAATAGATAGAGCATTAGAAAGATATTTTCAATATACAAATCTAACCATCCTCAGAGATTATACTTTTAGGATGGCTGCAAACCATGTCGGTCAAGATATTCAGCAGTATAGGAAGCTTTACCAACATGGTAGTGCTATACCAACTTCACCATATGTACTAGTATGCTGTGGCTATGATGAGGCGACTCCAAGTTTATTACGTAAAGGTAAGCTCTTAGCAACGACTTTAAACGCAAGGCTAATAGCAGTTTTTGTACAAAAACCTAATAAAGTCGCAACTAAACTTAATTTTGGTGTTATTAGACGTTATAAAATGCTGGCAAGCAGTCTTGGATATAATATTGATCATATACTTGGTGATAGGCTTTCAGATAGTATATTAGAGTACGCAAAATCAATAGGTGCAACTGATTTAGTAATCGGTAAATCGATACGACCAAAATGGAAAGATAAACTTTTTGGTTCTGTTGTCTACGATATTATCCGTAATAATAACAATGGTATGCAAGTACACATTGTTTCGATAAATAAAAAAGAGCACAAGCTTCAGAAACAGCCACGTCATAGTAAAATTAAGACAAAAGGCTTGATTATTGATGTGATAAAATCAGCATTAATAGCAGCAGTATCAGGAGTATTTATCTTCTTTAGCCTTAGTATTGCAGGTTTAGTTTCACAAACTCTATGTTTTTTGATGGTTTTAGCAGCATGTGCTTATAGATATGGATTAATACCATCGATAATATCTTCATTAGTTGGGTTATTTTTGTATATCTATCTTTATTTAGAACCAAATTTTGTTTTTCATATTTCTAGTTTAGCAGGGATAATTACTTTTGCTTTCTTTATGACTATAGTTATATTCTCTAGCCATGTGATTCTAAGAACTAAAAGAGCTTTTACACTTCTAAAAGAACGAGAAAATAATATTTCGGTATTATACCGCTTTACAAAAATATTTAATGAAAAGAGTTTAGATAAAGATCTACGCTCAGTATTTTTACATGCTTTAGAAGAGTATTTCAAGTGTGACTTTGTTTTTTTAAGTGTTTCAGATGGTGAGCTTGATTCAGCAGCTTTTCCGCAACACCCAAATTTTAATCAAAAAGAATTAGCAGCCGCTAAATGGAGTTTTAAGTATAAGGATAGCTGTGGTAAAGGTACTAATACCTTTGCTGGTTTAGATTGGGCAGTAGAACCATTAGTGATAGAAAATCGAGTCCTAGGAGTAATAGCAATATATTTAAGTTCAGAAACAGCAGTAGAGCGCATAACTACAGATAGTGTCATTCTAAGTAGTATGCTTTCGCATATTTCACATATTCTTTTGAAAAGAAATCTTGAAAAAGAGGAGAAGAAATCCTTACTTCTTGATGAGCAAAGACGCCTACAAAAATCGATGTTATCATCGGTTTCTCATGATCTTAAAACACCGTTGGCTTCTATAATGGGTGCATTAAGTAGTATTAAGTCATACAAAGATTCATTTAATCCAGAACAGCAGGCTGAGATGTTAGATTTAGCGCTAACAGAGTCAAAAAGACTTGATAGTTACATTGATAATATAATCCAAATGCTTAAGGTTGATTCAGGAAAGCTTTCATTAAATATTCAAAATGTTAATAGTAATTTTTTCCTAACTGAAATACAAGAAACTTGCGCAAGAGTATATAATAAACAGAAGTTCAGGTTTATAATGCCTAAGGAGCCATTTGAAATTGAGCTTGATCCAGTTTTATTCCAACAGGTAATTCTCAATTTGATTGATAATGCTGTTAAGTTTACGTGTGATTTTGAAAAAGAGATTATAATTTCTCTTAAGAGAAAGAAAGCTGCATTCTGTCTTTTTGAGGTTCAAGACAAAGGCATTGGCTTAAGAGAATCAGATATGGAAAAAATATTTACAATATTTCATAGAATTGAAAAGAGAGATAGCTATACACATGGTAATGGTTTAGGCTTAGCTATATGTAAGGGCATAGTGACAGCGCACAATGGTAAGATCAGGGTGTATAGTGATGGCGAGGGTAAAGGCAGTGTTTTCAAAATTACATTACCTTTAAAATCAAGTACAAATTAGCTATCAAGTGATCACAATATAACTAAATTTATATAGTTAGGATGATAAGAAAAATATTAATAGTAGAAGATGAACCACAGATTAAAAAACTTTTTTAGTTCTGGGCTATGACGTTGAGATTGTCGCTACAGCCGGTAATGCGACAAAGCTTTTAGAAGAGTATCAACCAGATGTTGTCATTCTCGATCTTGGACTTCCTGATCAAGATGGTCAAGAGTGGCTAAAATCGGCACGCAGTCATAGTGAAATTCCTATAATAGTTGTTTCAGCACGCAATGATACCGAAGAAGTTGTAAAAGCTCTTGATAATGGCGCTAATGACTATATCAAAAAACCTTTTGATATGCCTGAGCTTATTGCTAGAGTTAAAAGACAGCTAAATCCTTTACTAAAAAAACAAACTGAAGCAGATAACATTTATACTTTTGCAAATCTAAAAATTGATCTTAATGATCATAAGGTTGGTTTAGATAATAAAAATATTCATTTATCAAAAAAAGAGTTTCTAATTTTAGCTTGTCTCGTGAGTAATGCGGGTAAATTAGTGATGCAAAATACTCTTTTAAAAGAAGTTTGGGGTGAGTGTTATGGTGATGGTGCTCAGTACCTAAGAGTATATATTGGACAATTAAGAAAAAAACTATCTGCTTGTACAAAACAACCTTTAATAACCACAGAAAATGCTATAGGCTACCGCTTTGCTATGGCTGATTAAAATTTCTAGATAATTAATGTATACTGTTCGTTCAATATATTTAGAGGACTAAGTTGTTGTCAAGATGTTTAGGAAAATTATTAAGGTAGTTTTTTATTTTTAATTATTGATTCAGCGATTGCTGAGTCACAACAGGGATATTCCACAAGCATTAATACAGCTAGTGAGACTTCAATAAGCAGCGGCTTAAAATATTTTACAGAACCATTTTTAGATACTTTTGATTCTTTGACAAATGCTGAAGATAGTTGGGGAATGCAAAATAGAGCTGGGCACTGGCATTTAGGTCTAATGTTTGGTGGAACTATGGGCGGCTCCAATATGAAAATGCGTGGAGCTACAGGAAATGTGATGATTATGCCAGGATATAACTTTAATAAATACCTAGGTATTCAGTATAATCAAATGATCTCATATAGTGGAACATTTACCAGTATCGGCGAGGCAACGATTATGATTCCTACTGGTTCAATGATTATGCCATATGCTGCAGCTGGTTGGTCGAATATGTCAGGATCTGTTCAAGGTGCTTGGGATGTTGGAGGTGGTGTTATCAACATTGCATTATCAAAAACTCTTAGCGCTGTTGCAGCCTATAGATATATACAGACTATGGCTGCTAGCCCTATTGCAGGTGCTGGAATGAACCAGCCTAATGCTAGAGCTGCTATGAGTATGGTATCAGGAGGTTTAGTTTGGTACTTTTGATAAGCTTATATTCTAAATACTCTCTAGCTTATAGTTATAAGTTATTTTCTCATCCTTTTTAGGTCCTAATATTTGCCAATCAAGTTTAATTTGATCCGTAAAAATTTCGATAACAGCAGAATATAGATCATCAACACAAACGTGCTCTTTTTCACTCTACCATAGATTATCATCTATACGTATCAGATCGAAAAGTTTGACGAGATTACTATAGCCAAAGCGTGCATGGGATAGGCTTATGCGATTAGTATTGATTTTTTGCCACATTTAGCACTAAATTCAAAGTGTTTTGTTTGTAGTAATTTGGAAAATAAATCCATATTAGTTAATAGTGATTCGAATTAAGTTTATTATAAGAAAATTTTGTCATGGGAGTCAGCATTATTTGCTTAGTTATTAAAATAGCGTTATTATTCATAGCGTTTAACAAAAAATATAGTTGATATATGAATTCTAGATCTATTGGTTCAGTTTTTTTGATAATAGGTACTACAATTGGTGCAGGGATGCTATCACTACCTTTGATAGTTGCATCGTGTGGCTTTAGTATGGCAATAATTCTTTTAATTTTATCTTGGAGTGTAATGTATATAACAGCACTTAAGATACTTAGAGTTTGTGCTAAGTATCCTTTAGGTGTCAATTTTACATCGATGATGCAATCACAAGTATCAAGAAGATATTTGCTATTTTTTAGTATCATTTATTTGTTGTTATTGTATTCTTTAATGTCCGCATACACTACACAAGGTTCATCTCTTGTAAGTGCTATAACTAGCCTAGATAATTCTAATAAAGCTCAAGTGGGGCTATCAGCTATTGTCTTTACTATAATTTTTGGTGCGCTAATGTTTAGCTACAGAATTAGTGACTATGCAAATAGATTTTTTGTGATAGTTAAGTTTTTATTTTTTGCGATTGCTGTAGTTATTATGTTGTTTTACATAGATCCAAGTTATTTAAGCAGAGCGCCTCTTAGCTTATCAGCATTTATCTTTGCTTGGCCGACTTTGTTACCTTCATTTGGATTTCATAATATAATTCCGGTTATCTATGAATATCAAAAAGGTGATATTAATAAGATTAAAAAAAGTATTCTTATTGGTAGTCTAAGTGTCCTAGTGATTTATATTATTTGGATATTTTTAGCCTTAGCACTTATTCCACAGCAGGGCTTACATAGCTATCAAACATTATTTAGCTTTGGTAATAATACCCCTGCAGGGCTAGCAGCGGAGATTAGAGAAGTATCTGGTTCGGGACTCCTAGAGATAGGGTTAAATACATTTATTCATATAGCAATTATTACATCTTTTATTGGAGTGGGTATTTCGTTAATGCATTATATTCGCGATTTGTTTACGCGTTATCATAGACAAATAGGTAATCTAGCTCTAGGTCTGATATGTTTTATCCCGCCATTGATTTTTACCATTTTTTATCCGCGTGGTTTTATTTTAGCTTTACAATATGCGGCAATATTTGCAGTGATAATATTTGTTTACACGCCATCATTCCTAAGTAGGAAAGCTGACCTTAAAGTCTACTATTTAAATCTTTATGTGATATCTATGGGTAGTGTTGTGATACTTTTCCAAATTTTTAACTTGTGTTTTAATATTAATCCTTTTAGTGGCTTTTAAATAGTCGATGATAATTTGAGCTAGAACATATATAATGTATGATTAGCATTTTTGTAAGTATAAGATTTTGATATTATGAGATTTGTAGATGAAGTAGTGATTAAGCTTCAAGCAGGAAAAGGTGGTAATGGTTGTGTGAGTTTCCGCCGTGAGAAATATGTTCCACGTGGAGGTCCTGATGGCGGTGATGGTGGTAATGGCGGTAGTATCTACCTAAAAGCAGATGAAAATGTAAACACCTTGATTGATTACCGTTATAAAAGAGAATACTATGCTGAGAATGGTCGCCCTGGAGAGGGGCGTAATTGTTATGGTAAAGCTGGAGAAGATTTATATCTAGTTGTACCGGTTGGTACTAGTGTTTTTAATATTGATACAAATAAAAAAATTGGCGAAGTACTACAGCATGGACAAACCTTTAAGCTAGTATCAGGTGGTAAAAGAGGTATTGGTAATACACACTTCAAAAGTAGTACAAATCAAGCACCGAGGAAGTTTACCTTAGGTGAAGAAGGTGAGTACAAAGAAGTTAGACTAGAACTTAATCTGTTAGCTGATGTTGCTTTATTGGGCTTGCCTAATGCTGGTAAATCAACTCTTATTCGCTCAGTATCTGAAGCAACGCCTAAAGTTGCTGATTATCCATTTACGACAATGTATCCTCACTTAGGGGTTGTCAAAGTCGGTGTAGATAGTTTTGTAATGGCAGATATTCCAGGAGTTATTGAGGGTGCTGCTGAAGGTGCTGGTCTTGGACTTAGATTCTTAAAGCATCTAACTCGAGCTAGGTGTGTATTGCATGTTGTTGATATTTGTCCTTTTAATGAGTCAGATCCTGTTGAGAACTATTTTGCTGTAGAAAAAGAACTTGAGAAATATAGTCAAGAATTATTTGATAAACCAAGATTTTTAGTTATTAACAAAATTGATCTACTAGCTGATAAAGTTGAGCAAAAATGTCAAGAGTTCGTTGAGCAAATAGGTTATCAAGGCAATTACTACACAATATCAGCAGCTATGAAAAAAGGAACAGATGAGTTGGCTAAAAAACTTAATGAGTTTTTACAAAAGCAACAGTAAGTATAGATGAAGATAAAAAACCTGATATTTGGTTCACCAATTCCTAATGCAAAACAGCAAGAACAAAAAATAGGTTTATTTGCCGGTTTTGCGATACTTTCTTCAAATGCACTATCTTCTGTATCATATGCAACAGGAGAGATATTTATAGTCTTGGCAACTGCTGGAGCAGCAGCTGTTATGCAATACTCGATCGAAGTATCAATAATGGTGATATTACTAATATTATTGATGGGTTTTTCATATGCACAAGTAATACGTGCTCATCCAGAAGGCGGTGGTTCTTACTCAATAGTTAAAACACATTTTAATGAAAAGCTTTTATTGTTAACTTCGGCATCTCTTATAATTGATTATATTCTTACGGTAGCGGTTTCTGTTTCTACAGCAGCTGTAGCAATTAGTTCAGCTTTGCCTGTTTTAGATCATTATAGTGTTAAGCTTGCTTTAGGTCTTTTGGTACTTTTAATGATTATAAATCTTCGTGGTGTTAAATCTACTGCAAAAATTTTTATCTGGCCAACTTATATGTTTATTGTTTCAATTATTATCATGATAATTGTAGGGATATATCAATATAATCATAACTCTTTGCATACATTTACATATACGCAAAATCAACTTGATCACATGCAAGCTTCAATGGGTGTTTTAACTATAACTCTTTTGCTGCGTGCTTTTTCATCAGGTAGTGCTGCGTTAACAGGTATTGAATCATACGCAAATGGGGTTTCAGCTTACAAGTCTCCAACTTTAGCTAAATCAATAATTGGTTTGTTAACTATGACATTCTTATCAATACTAATGTTTGCTGGAGTTACTTTTATTGCTGCAAAAACAAGGATATTGCCAGATTTTTCAGAAAGTGTCCTATCACAAGTTGCTCATCAAGTTTTAGGTAATGGCTTTTTATATTATTTCTTGCAAGCATCTACTTGTTTGATTCTACTTATGGCGGCTAACACTTGTTTTACTGGATTTCCTATTTTAGCCTCGATTATGAGTAAGGATAACTACCTTCCCGAACAGCTGCAGCGTGTCGGTGATAGATTTGCATTTAGAAATGGTATTATAATGTTGACTATTTTATCAGCGATCTTAGTCATAATATTTGATGCTAAAGTTAGTCTTCTAATACCATTATATGCTTTTGGCGTTTTTATTGCATTTACGCTTTGTCAAGCAGGATTAGTTAAGTACTGGTATAGAAATAAACGTAAGTATAAAAGTTGGGGAATTAGAGCATTTATAAATGCTTTTGGTTGTGTTGCTACATTTGTAGTATTAATTACAATCGTCGAGAGTAAATTTTTTGAAGGTGTTTGGATTGTCATAATTGCGATAGCGATTATCATGTATGGTTTATATGCGATAAAAACTCATTATATTAGAAGAGAGCATAACCTGGCTCTAAGTGTTGATGAGGCTGTTGTAAACGCTTGTATACATGAAAATCTCAAACCAAAAATAGTTGTTTTAGTTTCACGTATTCACCGTGGTACAATAGAGGCACTAAGATTAGCAAGAAATCTATCTGATGATATCACTCCAGTTTTTGTTTCGGCAAACCAAAAGAAAATTGAAAAGATTAAGTCTGAGTGGAAAAATTTAGCTTTCAAAGAAAAACTCTTGATAATGCGACCAGTATATAACTCGTTTATAACTCCAGTATTGCAAATTTTGCATAAAAATGATTTAAGAGATCCTGAGCGAGGCTATTCTGTAGTGATAATTCCAGAAGTTGTAAATACAAAATGGTGGCATTTTTTGTTACATAATCAAAATTCGCGCATGGTTAAATTAGCTATAGCAGCAATGGATAAAAAAGATGATAAAACTGCTACTAGAGTGGTGATTTCAGTTCCATACAAAGCAGAATAGATGAAAGATTTTTTTAGGAATTATTGGCTGGTATCAAGAGACTTTTGGAGATCTAAAGCTGGTTTAGTAGCTTTGCTGATCTTAGTTGTGTGCGTATTGTTTGAATTTACTAGTGTTGCGTTAAGTGTTTATTTAAACCATTGGTACGTTGCTTTTTACAATGCTGTAGAGCAATATGACAAACAAACCTTGCTACAACAACTATTAATATTTGCTGCGATTACTTCAGCGATGTTGCTAAATAGTTTTCTGTCATATTTCTGTGGTCAGTATCTTATAATTTTTATGCGCAAACCAATGACTGAGAATTATGTCAGTAATTGGCTTAATTCTAAAAGTTATCTAAGTTGCACAACTATTTATGATAATCCAGAAGAACGCATTAGTTACGATATACAACAGCTTATTATGTTGTCAAAAAATATGTTTTTGACAATTATTCATAGTGTTTCAACATTAGTCTCATTCTCTATTATTCTGTGGGGATTATCCTGAGTTTTATCATTATCGTTATATGGTTATGAGTTTAATATTTATGGTTATCTATTTTGGGTTGCAATAGCTTTAGGGATAATAAATGTTTGGGCTGTTTTTAGGGTTGGAAAACCTTTAAAGGAACTTTTATATAGTCAGCAGAAATATGAGGCTGACTTTAGATATGGCTTATCTGTAGTTAGAAATAATAAAAACTCGATTTATGATAATCAGTCGGAAAAAAGAGAATATGTTTTATCAAGGAAGAACTTTAATAGGGTTGTTGATAATTTTTACAAGCTTACTTTCCGTAAAGCAAAAATAGATATTGTCAGAAGTTTTTTTGTACAAATATATTCTTTGACTGGAACAATTCTAGCATTACCACGCTATTTTGCTAAAAGTATTAGTTTTGGGCAAATTATGCAGGTTCAGTCAGCATTTTATAGTGTTATTTCACCGATGTTATTTTTGGTTTTTTGGTATGAGAACTTAGCAGAGTTAAGAACTAATGTTAGTAGGCTTTCTGAACTTAAAAAATCGATGCATACTTCGCAACTGCAGGATAATACTAGAATAATAAACTCTCAGCAACAAGCTTTAATAACGCTAGAAAATGTAACTATAACTAAGCAAGATGGTGTTTTGCTTGAAAATATAAGTTTCTTTTTAACCAAAGGAGAAGGACTTTTTATACATGGACGAATAGGGATAGGTAAAACCAGTTTGCTAAGAGTTATAAATGGCCATAGTGATAATTTTATTGGTAAAATAACCCTAAATAAAATACCTAAAATACTTTTTTTATCCCAGCGACCATATTTCCCTGAAGATGACTTTAAAAGAGCAGTGTTTTATCCATTTTTTGCTAATATACCCACAGATGATGAGTTTAAGCAGATACTTGGTTTCTTGGGTATAGGTTATTTAGCTAAATTTATAAATAGTATTCATGAGTGGAGGAATATCCTATCTTGTGGTGAGCAACAAAAGCTACGCTTGTGTAAAATATTTACCAAAGCTTATGACTTGATTTTGCTTGATGAGGCAACTTCAAATATAGATGCAAAATCAGAGAAAAAAATCTATCAACTACTTAAGGATAAAGGTCTAGCTTATATCTCAGTTAGTCATAATGATAGAGTTAAAGCATATCATGATAAAGTTATTGAGCTTACTAGTGATTGACTAGAAGATGAACGATAATACTCGCAAAATACCCTAGTGCAATTACCCAAGTCCATTTTAGGTGACCAATAAATGTATATTTACCTTTAGATTTACCCATCACGGCAACTCCAGCTGCAGATCCAATAGCTAATAAGCTACCCCCAACGCCTGCGGTAAGTGTGATTAAGAGCCATTGAGCATGCTCCATAGTAGGGTTCATACTTAATACAGCAAACATAACGGGAATGTTATCAATGATAGCTGAGAGTATACCAATTATAGTGTTTGCTTGAGTATGTGCGGAAAATAGGCTTGGGGCAATAGATTGCATATCTGTGTAAATGTATTGGGAAGCTATACCTAAATAGCCAAGAGCAGCAAGACCTTGTACAGAAACTAGTATCCCATAGAAGAATAGTAATGTATCCCATTCAGCTTCTTTAACTTTATCAAAAATATCAAAAGCATGTGATGGCATCTTATGTTTTTTTGGATTTTTATTTTCATGGGCTATTTTTAGACCGTAGAAATAATTATAAATCATTACATAGCCAAAACCTGTCATCATTCCTAATGATGGTGGTAAGTGAAGCGTATGTTCAAATGCTACTGCTGTAGCAATTGTTAGAATGAATAACACTATAACAGGAATAGCACCACGTTTAAGTTCAACTTTTTCCTCAATTATTGATTGAGTTTCCATTTTCGGTATAAAAAAGCTCATAATAATCGCAGGAACTAAGAAATTGATAAGTGAAGGTAAGAATATTGCAAAGAATTCAGTAAATTTAATAACGCCTGTTTGCCAAACCATAAGCGTAGTAATATCACCAAATGGTGAAAAAGCGCCACCAGCATTTGCGGCAACTACGATATTGACACAAGCCATCGTTATAAATTTTTTATTATCTTTACCGATAGATATTACAACGGTACTCATAACTAGAGCGGTAGTTAAGTTATCCGCAACTGCTGATAGGAAAAACGCAATTATACCAGTAAGCCAAAAAGTCGCTAGATAACCAAAACCAGCACGTAAAAGAGAACTCTTTAGTTTAGCAAAAACGTTACGATCTTCCATTAAGTTAATATATGCCATAGCAACTAATAAGAAAAGTAAAAGTTCGCCATATTCGGTCATAATATGGTTGAAGTTGCTATGAACAATATTATCAGCACCTAGAGATTCACCAACAATAGCCACTAGAATCCAGATTACTCCAGCAGCTACAATTACAGGCTTTGATTTATTTAGTTTAGTAAAATCCTCGGTCATTACTAGTAGATAAGCTAAAATAAAAACTACAATAGCAGCTATTGCCAAAGGATGATTAACCGCATTGACACTGACAGCACTTAGTGTTTTCTCATCTTCTGCAAATGATAATATTGGTAGCAGCACTATTGATAAAATTAGTATAATCTTTTTGTACATTATATTTGATAGAATTCTTTGAATAAGGGCTATTATAACATCGACAGCTATATAATTAAAAATAAACTAAATAAGCTGGTTTTATAAGTTTTAATACACTAAATCAATAACATATTTTTATTATTAATGGTATAATAATCGGCTATTCAATAATAAAATCAAGGAGTGTTTCTTATGTGGAAATATTCTCCATTAAAAACTATTCTTATCTTAGGACCTATGGTTTTTGCTTTTGCATTAGCTATGGATGTCTATATGCCTGTTCTACCTGATATGCGTGAGGCTCTTCATACAACTCAGCAGATGGTGCAAGTGACATTATCTTTATTTTTGGTTGTTACAGGTGTCGGACAGCTTTTTTTAGGACCTCTGTCTGATCAGCTGGGTAGATTTAGAGTTATTCTATTATCAGCGGTATTGTTTGTTATAGGTTCTGTGTTATGTGCTTTGTCTTCTAATATAGAATTTTTGATAGCCTCAAGAGTGGTGCAGGGATTAGGATGCTGTGGTTTGTCTGTTTGTGCATTTGCAATTATTCGTGATGCCTTTTCAGGTAAAACAAGTTCGATGATCTATAGTTTTATAAACGCAATTATATCCGTATCTCCTATTATCGGACCTTTAATAGGTGTGCAACTAGCTATTCATTTTCATTGGCAATCGGCATTTGTATTTCTTACTGGATTAGCAGTTGTAGCATTTTTGATAGTGGTGATATTTGTTAAAGAGAGCTTACCTGTTGAAAGGCGCAAAAAGATGTCTTGGAATGTATTTGCAAGATATCTATATGTGGCTAAGTCTTTACAGTTTTGGGCTTTCTCATTAGCGGCTGTATCTGGAATGGCTTCATTTTTCATACTATTTTCGATGACGCCATATATTATCAATTATCTAGGTTATCCAATATCAGAAATATATGTAGTATTTGGTTCAGCAGGATTAGCATTTTTGATAGGTTCTTTATTCGCGGGTGTTATAGTTAATGCATTAGGTGTTTACAAAACGGCTTTGTTGGGGGTGGCATGTGTTTTTGCTGCAGGTATTTTATCCTTGAGTATTTATGAAATATGGGGATTAAGCTTGTGGGGATTTTTTGCACCATGTTTTTTGGCAACATTTGGTTGCGCACTTACTGTGGGCACTGGGGCAAGTGGTAGTATGGAACCTTTTTATGAAATAGCAGGTGTTGCTGCAGCATTATTTGGGACTATGGAGTTTGCTATTAGTGGAATTATAGGAAGTATAGCAATGTTATTTCCAGCTACTAGTTCTCTGCCAATTGCAATTACAATGATTATTATGTCAATTTTATGTTTTGTGTTACTATTTTTGATAAAGGGCAAAACTAAACACTAGATAGAATATTAATAAATCTTCGAGTTTAAATAAAAGTATCCTAGATGTTTGGTGATTTATTTTTAATCATTAAAGCGAACTTCATATCTTCAGCTGTAACATTATCAAACTTTATCTTAGCTTGATAGCCACTACCTTTTGCTTCTTCCATATGCTTGCCATCTTTATCTTGCATATTATCTAAGATAATTTCTCGGCTACCTGATGGTAACATTAGCTCGATACTATCGCCAATCTTAATTTTGTTGCGTACATTGACATCAGCATATCCAGTATGCGCATCAAAGTTAGTGATTTCTCCAACAAATTGTTGTGTGGAGCTACGTGAATCAGAATTATCATATTTTTGATATTCATCGTAGACATGACGACGATAGAAACCCTCTGTATAACCTCTGTGTGCAAGACCTTCAAGCTTATCCATCAGTGTAATATCAAAAGGTTTACCAGCTAGAGCATCCTTGATTGCTTGGTCATAAAGTTGGGCTGTTCTTGCAGCATAAAAGAATGATTTAGTTCTTCCTTCAATTTTAAAACAGTCAACTCCCATTTTCATCATGGTTTCTACATGTTGTATTGCACGTAGGTCCTTTGAGTTCATAATATAAGTGCCATGCTCATCCTCAAACATTGGGTTATATTGACCAGGCTCTTTATCATTCTCTATTAAGACAACTTTGTCAGATGGTGTACCTATCCCTAAAGTAGATTGTGTCTGGATTGGCTCAAAATCACCCCATTCATTCTGCTTTGCTTCAGCGACTTTGTAATTATTGCGACAGGCATTATTACAGACACCTTGATTAGGATCTCTATGACTATAATATCCAGAAAGTAAACATCTACCCGAGTAAGCCATACAAAGAGAACCATGTACAAAAGTCTCAATTTCCATATCCGGAACATTCTCTTTGATTTCGGCGATTTCTTTTAGTGATAATTCCCTAGATAAAACAACACGCTTAATCCCAAATTTTTGCCAGAATCTAACAGTCTCATAATTTACAGCATTTGCTTGTACTGATAGATGTATTTCTTGGTCAGGGAAATGCTCTCTAACAAGCATTATCATCCCTGGATCAGACATAATCATTGCATCAGGCTTAAGAGCAATTACTGGGGTTATATCTTTTATGTAAGTTTTGATTTTCGCATTATGTGGGGCGATATTGTTTGCCAGCATTATTTTTTTGCCTTGAGCATGAGCTTCAGTAATAGCTGTCTCAAGTATTTCTAGCTTTGAAAACTCATTATTTCGTGCTCTTAGACTATATCTTGGCTGGCCGATATATACAGCATCTGCTCCGTATGCAAAAGCATAACGCATCGCCTTTAAAGTTCCTGCAGGCGATAGTAATTCAGGTCTTTTCATTTGTATCTTTATATTCCTTGACTAAGTATTTATTGTTTGTATAAAGCGAATGATTTATATTAAATAATTTTAACTTTTTATTGTTTATCTATAAAGGTTTATTTTTTGATAAGAGCATAAATGATAAAGGGCAGATAATATTAAGTATCGTGCTAATACAATTGCATATACTTTTATTTATTTCTTGTTAGAATATTTCTATAAAATAAATAACTTAAGGCAAAAAGTAGTAAGGTTTCTTTTGCTGTGGTATTATGCTATTATCTTTTGTCTAAATAGTAGATGAAATTTACTTCTTAATTATTTAATAGGATCTAATATGAATTTTGAGCTTGCTAGAGAAAATATGGTAAAGCAACAGGTTCTTACTGAAGGACTTTCTTTAGATGGTGTTGCTAAAGTTATGGCAGATATTCCTAGAGAGATTTTTTTGCCTAGAGAGCTTCGAACTTTAGCTTATTGCGACACAAATTTAGTTGTAAATGAAAGAGAATTAAGAAGTCCGATGTTTACAGCTAGGCTTATAGAAGCATTAGCCATCAAAGTTAGTGATAATGTCTTAAAACTTGGTTTGGAAAGTGGTTATCCGGTAGCTTTAATAGCCAAGTTATGTAAAAGTGTTGAGCTTGTTGATTATGATGAGTTAGGGTTAGCCGTAGCAAGGCGTCAGCTAGCAAGTATTGGTATATATAATGTTGAGTTTAATAGTGCTGAGCATATAACTAATATTATAAAAAATGGCAAAAAATATAATTGTATCTACATATCAGAAGTTGTTACTGAGGATGAGATTGATGAGTCGTTATTAGGGCTTCTTGAGACTGGCGGTAGACTGATATTTGTCGTTAGAACAGCTATATGTGATAAAGCATACTTAATAACAAAAACTCCAAAGCAAACATACGAAAAGAGTTTTCTCTTTAATACATACAATAAGTAAAGAGTGCTATGAAGAAGTTAACATTATATCTTTTAGGTTTTTTGGGGTTTTGTCTAGCTTTAGCTAATGAAGATACGCCTGTTCCTGAATATAAGTATGCAGGAAGACCTATTGGTACTGATGTTGCTGAAAATCCATATAGTGTCGAAAAACAATATGCCAAAGCAGATCAAATTAAGGTAGACAATAAATTCTATAATCTTAAAAAAGCTGATGAAGTCGCGATGGTTGGCGATACTGAGGACAAGTATTATAGTTTAATTGATATCTATAAGTTGGCTGCTGAACATAATGCCGACTACCAAGCAGCAAGGTCTACTTTTGCGGCAAATGTTGAAACTGTGCCGACTGCTTTAGGTGCATTATTACCACAGATTGATTTTAACTATAATCTAAGAAGAGATTTGTACAATCAGTTTGGTGGTAGAGTCAATGACACTTCAAATGTAGTAAATTTTAGTGGTTCTCAGGTTCTTTTTGATTGGAGTAAATGGAAGACATATACTCAAGCAACCTATTTGCAAAAATCGTATGCGATGATTTATGCTAAAGCTGAACAAACACTTATAACTGATACTGTTACTGCATATTTTGAGCTGCTAAGAGCAGAACAGGCGTTACAGTTCCAATTTGCAAATGAGGCTTGGAACAAAAAGTTATATCTGACTCAGAAATATCAGTATAATTCGGGCATGGTTTCATATGCTGATTTTAAAACTACAGATGCACAATATCGTCAAGCAATCGCTGATAGGGTTAATGCACAAAGAAACTTCATTAATGCCAAAGCTGTGATGGCTAAACTTATCGGTAAGCGTATAAGCTCAATTTTATATATATCAAAAGATACTGAATTTGGTAATCCTGTTCCAGATGATATTAACTATTGGTTGAATACAGCTGAGAAATATAATCTTGATATAGCGCAGAAAAAGTTTGAATATGAAGCAGCACAAGAAGGTGTTGGTATTCAATGGGGTAAATTTTTTCCTCAAGCTAATTTAACTGGCGGTATAATGATGTCACGTAACGCTCTTTCGGGTTCACCAGCACAAATAGCCGAAATTCCAACCAAATATGACGTTGCTAATATCGGTGGTCAAGTTAGCTGGAATTTATTAAGAGGTGGTTCTGACTATGCGCAACTCAAGCAAGCTAGTTATGATAATCAAGCGGCGAACTATGCCTTGCTACAAACCAAGAGAGAAGTCTACGCTGGTACAGTAGAGGCATATCAAACAGTTGTTCTTGATGTAGTTAGAATTGAGGCGTTTAGAAAGTCTGTGTATTCAGGTATAGCTTCTGTAAAAGCGATATTAGAAGGTTTTGAAGCAGGTACACAGACAATTGTTGACTTACTTAACCGTCAAGCAATCCTTGTCCAAGCACAATTATCATTTGCAGATGCTATATTCAACTATGTTGAAGATTATGTAAGTTTAAAGCAATTACAGGGGAGTTTAACCTACAAAGACATTGAGTACATCAATACTATTTTAGGAACTACAGATATAATATCGCAGATTGCAACGGAGTAATTAGTTTGATGCCACAAGTCTCAGCTTTTATTTTAGATTTTGAGAAATATAAAGCTGAGGACCTTAGAGGATATCTTTGTTGCAGAAATATTGATTCAGCAAGGTTTAATAATAAGCAAAAAATATTTTCACAGTTTATTCGCTATTTTGTTTTAGAAGAGTTTTATCATATTTCTTCACCAATTTTTTTAAATCAACATGGTAAACCGTACTTGGCAGATAACAGTGTTTTTTTCAATATTAGTCATACACAGACAAAGCTTATAATTGCTGTTGCTGATCAAGAGATTGGTGTGGATATTGAAAAACTATCAGCTAGACGGAATATTATAAGAATCGCACAACGTTATTTTACTAGCTTAGAAAATCAATGGCTTGCTGCTAGTGATAATCCCGTCAAAGACTTTTATACGTTATGGACACTCAAGGAAGCTCAGGTAAAAAGAGACTCGCTTGGGATAGCTAAAGGCTTGAGTGGTGCTAATTTTAGTAAAATCAATGACTCATGGCTTAGTAATAGTTATCCAGATGATTTTGTGACATTTTCATATGATGAATCAATAGTTTCGATATGTTGTAAAAATATTGTCGCTCAGAAAATTAATCTATTCGAGATAGTAGATTTTAAATTTAAACAGATACAGCTTTAGAGAGAGGATTATGGCATTACATGGTAAAAAAGATACAATTGATAACCTTGATTTTTTTGAACAATCTTTACCAAAGTTTAAACTTCCACTAAATTCACAAGATCCTTTAGAAGTGTATCAAGAAATCAAAGATGAGTTAATGCTAGATGGTAATTCGAAGCAAAATTTAGCGACGTTTTGCCAAACGGAAGTTGATGATTTCATTCACAAGCTTATGGATGATTGCATTGATAAAAATATGATTGACAAAGATGAATATCCGCAGACTGCGGAAATAGAGTCTCGCTGTGTAAATATCCTTGCAAACCTATGGAACTCTTCAGCAGAAAATGCAATTGGCTGCTCAACGACTGGCTCATCAGAGGCTGCTATGCTTGGCGGTATGGCAATGAAGTGGCGTTGGCGAGATAAAATGAAAGCGCAAGGTAAAGATTATACAAAACCTAATCTTGTTACAGGACCTGTGCAAGTGTGCTGGCATAAATTTGCTAGATATTGGGATATTGAGCTTAGAGAAATTCCAATGTCGAATGAAAGTTTAATAATGACTCCAGAGGCTGTGCTTGAAAGATGTGATGAAAATACAATCGGTGTGGTGCCAACTCTTGGAGTGACTTTTACAGGGCAGTATGAGCCAGTAGAACAGGTATGTAAAGCTCTTGATGATTTTGAACGACAAACAGGCGTAGATATTCCAGTTCATGTTGATGCAGCATCTGGAGGTTTTTTGGCACCATTTGTAGAGCCTGAACTTAAGTGGGACTTTAGATTACCAAGAGTTAAGTCAATTAACTCATCAGGACATAAGTTTGGTTTATCGCCACTTGGGGTTGGTTGGGTTATTTGGGCTGATAAAAAGTACTTACCAGATGATTTGATTTTTAATGTTAATTACCTAGGTGGTAATATGCCAACATTTGCACTGAATTTCTCGCGACCTGGTGGTCAGATAGTAGCCCAGTATTATAATTTTGTTAGGTTGGGTTTTGAAGGCTATAAGAAAGTTCATCAGCTTTGCTATGATGTTGCAGAATATATTGCTAAAGAGCTTAGAAAAATGGAAATTTTTGAAATTATTCATGCTGGAGAGGGTGGTATTCCTGCGGTTAGCTGGTCACTTAAAGCAACTAAAGAGTATAGTTTGTTTGATATATCTGAGAAAGTTCGCGCTAAAGGTTGGCAAATAGCAGCTTACACAATGCCAAACAATCGTGAAGATTTAGTGGTTATGCGTGTATTAGTTAGAAGAGGCTTTAGTTATGACTTGGCACAGTTGATGATTAGAGATTTAGTTGCGGTGATTGATTCATTAGAGGGAAAGTTAAAAATATTAAAAAGGAGTAGTTTTGCACATTAGTATTTTAGGTGATTTTGATTAAGTTATCGCGTTAAATATTGTTATAATATTGTTTGTTAATAATTAATTTATACTAAGAGTAGTCGGAAGTTTATGTGTGGAGTAATTGGAGTCGCTGGACCAGATCAGGTTAGTTATGCATTATTTTATGGTTTAAGTCTTTTGCAGCATAGGGGTCAAGATGCTGCAGGGATTGCAACTATGGATCATGGGCACTTTTTTATCCGTAAAAATACAGGTCTAGTAAGTGATGTATTTACAGATGAAAAACTAGAGAAGTCAAAAGGTAATATGGGTATCGGTCATGTTAGATATCCTACTGCAGGTAGCTTGGGTGCTGCTGATAGCCAACCTTTTTATGTAAATAATCCCCATGGTATAGTTTTTGTTAATAATGGCAATCTGACTAATGTGCCAGAGCTTGCACAAATGCTCCATGATATTGAAAGACGCCATCTTAATACAAGTTCAGATTCCGAATTATTGCTTAATTTCTTTGCTTGTGGGATGAATAAATCAAAAGGATCTGCGACTTCTGAGGCTGTTTATAAAGCATGTAAATTTGTTTTTGAGCATGTCAAAGGTGGTTATGCATGTACTGCGATGATAGCAAATTTTGGTTTAATTGCTTTTAGAGATCCTTATGGTATTCGTCCACTTATGCTTGGTTTTAAAGAGTACGATGATGGTGAAAAAGCTTACATGGTCGCTAGTGAAAGTGTTGCTTTAGATATTTCCGGATTTAAAGTATTACGTGATGTTGAGCCTGGTGAGGTGATAATAATTACAGAGGATAGAAAAGTTCACTCTAAAATCTGTGCAAAGAATCCAGTTTTGGCACCATGCCTATTTGAGTATGTATACTTTGCACGTCCTGATAGTATTATGAATGGTGTGAGTGTTTATCAAGCGCGAGTAGATGCGGGTAAAATCCTAAGTAAGAGAATCAAAGAAGCGTGGAAGGATAAGGATATCGATATCGTTATCCCTGTACCTGAGACAGGTAGAGCCTCTGCTCAAGAGATTGCAACAGCATTAGGTGTTGAGTACCGTGAAGGTTTTGTTAAGAATCGCTATGTTGGTAGAACTTTTATCATGCCAGAGAATGTTGATAGAAAGAATTTTGTCAGAAGAAAACTAAACCCTATTCCAGCAGAATTTAGGGATAAAAATGTTCTACTTGTTGATGATTCTATTGTCCGAGGTACAACATCAAAGCGTATTATTGAGATGATTAGAGATTTAGGTGCTAAATCTGTTTATCTTGCTTCAGTATCTCCAGCCGTTCGTTATCCAAATGTTTATGGTATTGATATGCCGGTTAAGTCGGATTTAATTGCTCATGGAAAGACTATAGAAGAGATTCGCCAGTGGATTGGAGTAGATGGACTAATATATTTACCATTAGAGGATCTAAAAGAGATTATTCAAAAGCAAAACCCTAAAATTAGAGAGTTTGAGGATAGTGTTTTCTCTGGTAATTACATTACAGGTGATGTCGATGATGCTTATCTAGATGCGCTAGAGAAACATCGTAAAGAGTTAAAAGAATTAGAAAAAAAATACAAAGGGTTTGATAACTAATGATTACGATTTTTGAAGGTTTAAGTGCACTGTCTCCTTTTAAGCGAGAAAAAATTTTAGCAGCTGCTAAAAAAATATCCAATAAAGTTGAATCAGTATCTGCACAGTATATCCATGTTACAGAGCTTGAATCAGAGTTAAATAGTGAGCAAGAAAGAATAGTTAAATCTCTACTTAACTACAATAGAGAGTATGGCATAGCTCAACCTATGGGTCATACTTTTATCATAGCTCCAAGAGTTGGCACTATATCGCCTTGGTCTTCTAAAGCTACCGATATTATCAAAAATACTGGTATCAAAGCTGTTAAAAGGATAGAAAGAGCTATTTTATTCGGTGTTGAGGGACAAGTTTCTGCTAGTGAGCTAAAACAAATCCAAGATATCGTTCATGACCGTATGGTTGAGGAAGTGTTTAGTTGCAAAGATGATTTATATAGACTCTTTAGTGTAACAGCACCAAAAGAACTTGAATTTGTTAATGTTTTAGAAAAAGGTGCTCAAGCTATCAAAGAAGCTGATAGAAAACTTGGCTTAGCTCTAAGTGAGCAAGAGATTGAATATCTAGCAGATGAATATACAAAGCTTGGTAGAAATCCTACAGATACAGAGTTATATATGTTTGCCCAAGCAAATTCGGAGCATTGTAGACATAAGATTTTTAATGCTAAATGGACTATAGATGGTCAGGAGCAAGATAAATCATTGTTTAAGATGATTAGAAATACTACTGAGAAATCTCCACAAGGTGTGCTATCAGCATATAAGGATAATGCTGCTGTGATAGAGGGTGCAACGGCTCAAAGATTCTATCCAAATACGCAAACTGGTGTCTATAGTTTCAATCAAGAAGAAGTTGATATCTTGATGAAAGTTGAGACTCATAATCACCCAACTGCTATAGCACCATTTAGTGGCTCAGCTACTGGTGTTGGTGGTGAGATTCGTGATGAAGGTGCAACAGGTCTTGGAGCAAAACCAAAAGCTGGCTTGACTGGTTTTACAGTTTCAAATCTAAATATTCCAGGTTTTGAACAGGCTTGGGAGACTAGTAAATATGGTAAGCCTAACCATATTGTAACACCTTTACAAATAATGCTAGAGGCGCCTATTGGTGGTGCTCATTACTCAAATGAATTTGGTCGTCCAAATTTAAATGGTTATTTCCGTACCTATGAGCAAGAGGTCAATACATCTGCTGGCAAAGAGATGTTTGGATACCATAAGCCAATTATGATTGCTGGTGGTATGGGTAATATCAAAAGAATGCATGTTGAGAAAGGCGATATCAAAGTTGGTGCTAAGCTAATCTGTCTTGGTGGGCCTGCGATGCGTATTGGTCTTGGTGGTGGTGCTGCGTCATCTGTTGTATCTTCTGATACTAACTCAGAGCTGGATTTTGCATCAGTTCAGCGTGATAATGCCGAAATGGAGCGCCGTTGCCAAGAGGTAATCGACAGATGTTGGCAAATGGGCGAGAATAACCCAATCACATTTATCCATGATGTTGGTGCTGGCGGTATTTCAAATGCTTTCCCAGAGCTTGTCAAAGATGGTGGCGTAGGCGGTTATTTTGAGCTTAGAAAAGTAAATGTCGGTGAAGAGGGGCTTTCTCCACTGGAAATATGGTCAAATGAGTCACAAGAAAGATATGTATTATCAGTTGACCCTGAGTCACTAGAGCTTTTTGAGCAGTTATGTAATAGAGAAAGATGTCCATTTGCAGTAGTTGGTGAGGCGATTTCTGAAAAGCATATCACTCTAAATGATGAGTATTTTGATAATAAGCCGGTTGATTTACCAATGGGATTATTATTTGGTAATACACCACAAATGCATATTGATGTAAAAACTGTCAAAGTTGAGCAACAAGCTTTTGATACAAGTGCTATTAAGCTTGATGAAGCGATTGAGAGAGTGCTAAAAGTACCAGCTGTAGCTTCTAAATCTTTCCTAATCACGATTGGTGATAGAAGTATTACAGGTATGGTTGCACGAGATCAAATGGTTGGTCCATGGCAAGTGCCTGTAGCTGATTGTGCTGTGACAACTGCTACTGTAGATAGTCAAGCTGGTGAGGCTATGGCAATGGGCGAGAGAACTCCTGTTGCTGCTATTAATGCTGCGGCTTCTGGTAGATTAGCGATTGCTGAGACTGTAACAAACTTATTAGCTGCGGATATTGAAAAGTTGAGTGACATTCGCCTCTCTGCTAACTGGATGGTTGCTGCAAATCAAGGTGACGAAAACCAAAAATTATATGAAACTGTAAGAGCTGTTGGTATGGAATTTGCACCAGCGTTGGGTATTGCAATACCAGTTGGTAAAGATTCAATGTCAATGAAAACTAAGTGGTCAGATAACGGTCAAGCTAAATCAGTGACATCGCCATTATCTTTAGTGATCTCAGGTTTCTCGCCTGTGACAAATGCGCGTAAGACTCTTACACCAGTTTTAGTTGATGATAATGATACAACTTTATTACACATTGATCTATCAAATGGTGCCGGTAGACTTGGGGCTTCATGTTTAGCTCAAGCTTATAATCAAGTTGGTAATGTTGCGCCAGATATTGAAGCAAGTAAGGTAAAAGTGCTATTTGAAAATATCACTAAACTAAAAGCTGAAAATAAAATTTTAGCATATCATGATGTATCTGATGGTGGTGTGTTTGCAACTTTAGCAGAAATGTCATTTGCAGGGCGTAAAGGTTTAGATGTTAAACTACAAACTCAAGATGTGTTAGCGAAACTCTTTGCCGAGGAAGTTGGAGTTGTTATCCAAGTTCGAAATAGCGATGTATCACTAGTTGAAGAGATGTTTAAAGATACTCAAATTCACCTATGTGCAATAGCTAAGCTAAACTCTAGTGATGAGCTAAATATCTTTGTAAATGGTGAAAAAATATACTCAAACACACGTGTAAATTTACAAAGATGGTGGGCTGAGACTTCTTATCAAATCCAATCAATTCGTGATAATAGCGAATGCGCTAAACAAGAGTTCGATAGTATCTTAAATACTAATGATAAAGGTATCCATGTTGAGGCTACATTTGATCTTGAAGAGGATATCACAGCTAAGTTTGTCAATGTTGAAAAGCCAAAAGTTACAATCTTAAGAGAGCAAGGTGTCAATGGTCAAGTTGAGATGGCAGCAGCATTTACTACAGCTGGCTTTGAGGCTCATGATGTCCATATGTCAGATTTACATGCTGGGCGTGTAACTTTGGCAGATTTCAAAGTATTGGTAGCTTGTGGTGGTTTCTCATATGGTGATGTCTTGGGCGCTGGCGGTGGCTGGGCGAAGAATATCCTCTTTACTGAGAAGCTAAGAGATGAGTTTAGTAGATTCTTTGGGCGTGATGATACTTTAGCATTAGGTGTATGTAATGGTTGCCAAATGCTTGCACAGCTTAAATCACTAATCAAAGGCGCTGAAAACTGGCCGATATTTATCAAGAATAAATCAGAGCAGTTTGAGGCTAGAGTGTCTATGGTTGAGATTCAAGAGTCTGACTCTATTTGGTTCGCTGATATGGCATGCACAAAAGCACCAATTGCTGTAGCTCATGGTGAGGGTCGCCCATTATTTGAAAATGACAACCAGCAACAAGCTATGCTAGCAAGTGCTCAAGTAGCTCTTAAATATATTGATGGGCAAGGTCAAGCAACTGAGATGTATCCATACAATCCAAATGGTGCAGTAAATGGTCTAACAGCTGTGACAGCTTTAGATGGTCGTGTCCTTGCGATGATGCCACATCCAGAGCGTGTGTATAGAGCTATTACAAACTCGCATATCCCAGCGGAATATGATGAGTATTCTGTATGGATGAGAATGTTTAGAAATGCTAGGAAGTGGGTTGGATGATGAAAGTAGTATCTTTTTTTTCAGGAGCTGGAGGACTTGACTTAGGGTTTGAGAGAGCTGTATTTGATATTATTTGGGCAAATGAATTTGATAAGGAGATATGGGAAACCTATGAGAAAAATCATCCAAATACAATTTTAGATAGAAGAAGTATAGTAAATATACATGAATCTGAATTCCTGATTGTGATGGTATAATAGGAGGACCACCTTGTCAGAGTTGGAGTGAAGCCGGCTCTTTAAGAGGTATAAAAGATAAAAGAGGTCAACTTTTTTTTGATTTCATAAGAATACTAAAAGCTAAACAACCTAAGTTTTTTTAGCTGAAAATGTAAGTGGAATGTTAGCACCAAGGCATACTGAGGCATTAACTAACATAAAGCAAATGTTTGAAGATGCTGGCTACAATCTTTCTTTTAAATTATTAAACTCATCAGACTTTAAAGTTCCTCAAGATAGGCAGAGAGTTTTCTTCGTTGGTATCCGTAAAGATTTATAGTTAATCCGAAAGATATTTGTAGAAAAAGATATTTGTAGAAATGTTATAATGTCTAATAAAAATGCCATCATATAGCCAATATTTTAGAGACATCGTAATTAATAAATATGAAGAAGGTATGACGGAGTTCGAGCTGAGTAAGTTTTTAAACATAGATAAGCGTACAGTTGTTTCATGGATAGAGTTTTATAAAAGAACCGGAGATTATAGTTCAAAGCAAGGAGTTGGTTGTGGCAGAGTCGCTAGCTTTACCGATAAAACATTGATTGAACAGTATTTGATAGATCATCCAGATGCAAGTGCATTAGATATAAAAGAAGCATTAGCCCCTGATATTCCAAGAAGTACATTTTATGATTGTCTTAATAGACTTGGTTTTAGTTTTAAAAAAAGACTCCAAAATATAAGCAAAGAAAAGAACATGAAAGGTTGGAGTATATAGAAAAACTAAAAGAAATAGCTCAAAACTTGTTATTTTATATAGATGAGATGGGGTGTGACAATAAGCTTTCTATCCTAAGAGGATGGTCACTAATTGGTGAGCCTAGTTATGGTGAGGTTTTAGCATATCAAACACAAAGAAGAAGTATTGTTGCTGGATATAATTATGCAGATAAAAAGATTATAGCTCCATTAGAGTACAGTGGATATACCAATACTGAAATTTTTAATCAATGGTTTGAGGAACACTTATGCCCATCATTAAAACCTAAAACTACTATAGTAATGGATAATGCTAGTTTCCATAAATCCTCTAAGCTGATTGAAATAGCCAATAAATTTGATGTACAAATATTATATCTACCTCCGTATTCTCCAGATTTAAATCCTATTGAAAAGGTTTGGGCTAACTTTAAAAAAATATTTAGAAAAGTGAATAATAGTTTTGAAAAATTTTGTGATGCTATCTCTTATGTGTTTAACAAAATACTCTCGGATTAACTATAGGATTTAACTTTAATTTTTCAACTAACACATATCCAAAGATTACTCTTAAGGATGCAATTTGGGATTTAAGAGAGAGTGTAATTCCAGCTTTGCCTCTTAATAATACTAACGGAGACGGGTGTAAAGTAACAAATCATGAGTATATGATAGGTGGTTTTTCATCTATTTATATGTCTAGGAATAGAGTAAGAAGCTGGGATGAACAGTCTTTTACAATTCAGGTTGGAGGTAGACATGCACCTATACACCCACAAGCACCTAAAATGGAGTTTGTGGAGCAAAATCATAGGATTTTTGTCCCTGGTAAAGAGCATTTGTATAGAAGATTAAGTGTTCGAGAGTGTGCAAGGATTCAAACCTTTCCAGATAACTTTGTTTTTTATTATGATAAAGTTGCTGCGGGATATAAGATGATTGGTAATGCAGTGCCTGTAAAGTTAGCAGAATTTTTAGCAAAATGTATCAAATTACAAATATGCAAGCAGAACGAGAGGAAAGTGATTTGACAAATATTTTAGAAGCAATTGCAAATATAGTTAAATATCGTGACTATAGCATAAAGCAAATGTATACAGGTAGAAATAGAGCAAATAGTGTAGGAGACGCATTAGAGAAGTATATAAAGGATGCTTTTGCAGGAACTCTAGGCTCTGAGCATTCAGAAGAAGATAAGCTAAATATTTATAGTGAAAAATTTTCATGACTAGGTTCTCAAAATAACCCTCCTGATATTATGATAAAAGGAGGCGATGCTATTGAGGTTAAAAAAACACAGAGTGCAAATAGTAGCCTGGCTCTTAATAGTAGTTATCCCAAAGCTGACTTAAGAAGCTCAAGCCAAATGATTACAAATGAGTGTAGAGCATGTGAAGATTGGGATATTAAAAATTTGATATATTGTGTTGGTCATACGGATGATAGCGAACTAAAGTCTCTGTGGATGGTTTATGGCTCCATATATGCAGCAAAACAAGAAACTTACGAGAGAATAAGGAATACTATATCAGATGGTATTAAAGAGGTTCCGGATGTTGTTTTTTCTGAGACTAAAGAGCTTGGTAGAGTAAATAAGGTTGACCCTTTAGGTATTACTAACTTAAGAATCAGAGGAATGTGGCAAATTGAAAATCCTAGAAAAGTTTTTGATTATCTACACGCTCAGGGGAGTAATAAATTCGAGCTAATTTGTATCATTCCATTGGCGAATTATCAAAAAATACCTGATAATAGCAGAAATAGTTTTGAAAAATTGAAGGTTGACGGGCTTAATGTAGAAGATAAAAAAGTTAGAGACCCAAATAATCCAGCAAAATTAATAGATTGTAAATTGGTGAAGTTCATCATCTAATAGAGTCATAGTCTAATTTACAAACCAACAATATGCTAAAATACTAATAGAGTATTTTAAATCTTAGATTTTCAACTACTCATTTTGTACTGAAGATATTGAAGTTAACCCTGAAGAGGGAATTGTTGAGTATGTATCGGTAAAGACTGTCGATTTAATAACAACAGTCATTCCCATGAAGATGGGAATCTCTTAAATGGTTGAGAGATCCCCGTGTCAAGCACGAGGGTGACAGTGTTTTTCGACATAAATCTCCTCTTCACTAATAGCGATATGGTATTGTTATGATTACAATCAAAAATGATAATTTATTAGTGGAAATCAGTGAGCTAGGTGCCGAAGTTCGCGCTGTTATTAATACTTCTACAGAACATGGGTATATGTGGTCTGGAGTGTCTCCGGTGCTATTTCCTGTAGTGGGTAAATCTCACGATAATAAAATCAAATATCAGGGTAAAGAATATCCTATGGGAAATCATGGTCTTGCTCGTCATACTGTATTTGATATTGTTTTACATAGTGAAAATAGTGTTATCTTAGCTATGGAAACTAGTAAAGAAGACTATCCATTTAGATTAAGGTTTGAAGTTACATACACTCTTGAAGTTAATAAACTTATCACAGAATACAATATCATAAATCTAGATGACGGTGTTGCATCATGTGGCTTTGGAGCTCATCCAGCATTTGCTTGTCCTTTTGATGATAAACATAAATTCAGTGATTATGAAATTACATTTTCAGAGCAAAAATTAGATTTTCATCCTATTACACCAGAGGCTTTTTATACTGGTGAAACCAAGCATTTCAAACTATCTAAAATTGAACTAGATAATCATACTTTTGATAATGATGCTCTTGTGTATAGTGGTTTCACAGATAAAAGAGTCAGATTAGCTGAGAAAGGTTCAAATCGTTATATTGAAGTTACTTTTGATGGCTTTGAATATCTTGGCTTATGGTCAAAACCTAAGGCTAATGCTCCGTATGTATGTATTGAGCCGTGGTGTGGTAGAAGTGATACATTAGGTATGGATGTTGATATTGAGTATCGTATTGGTAATGTTGACATTGAACCACAGCAAAATTTCTCTCGTTCATATACTATAGAGTTTGGCTATTAATTTTTGTAAAAGGTCGCTTATTTGTGTGTAATGGCTTGCAAAATATCTAAGTAGGTGTCGATAAGAATATAATCTTGAGTATTTAGTTCTACATTTTTTTTGCCCAAAAGGCTTAAGAGAACCTTCCGGAGCCATATCTTTGCTGATACTTTTTGTGGCAGCAAATTTCATAATACTGTTATTTATATCTTCGGTATTTGTGTTAGCAAATTTGGGTTTATATGACATTTGCATTTCTTTTCTAACAGAGCCTATACCTTTACAAGTAATCTCATCAGTCACTAGCTTTAGATCTACAGTTTCAGTTGGAGTTGTTGTTTCAAATAAGATATTTACACAGTTTTTATACTCGTGATTATTTACCTGTATTTCTGGAATAAGTTTATAAGCAAGTAATTTCTCTTGTACTGGACCATAATTATCACCATTATCTAAAAGTAATTCCTCACCTAGTCTAATTCTAGCTGGTAATATTAGTGTGCCATTGGGGTATAAGCTATCTGTTAGGTATACATCACCAAAGAAATTTACATAATAGGTTTCGTAATATTGCTCCAAGATTTTACCTTTATCACTTTTTACGCTTACGAAGTATTGGCATTTTGATTGATCACTGTTACAAGATTGTATATCTATATCAATAAAAATTGATTTATCTGCTTTAAGAGCTGTTCTTTTGTAGAGGTATTGAGTATTTGGTTGCATAGATATATATTCACTACCTTTGATTAGAGTGTAATTGCTAGTTGAGCAGCTAGATAATAGTATTATTGGAATTTAAAAAAAGAATATTTTTCTCATAAAAAGTTATTTCGTAATTGAAGTAAGGATATTTTTATAAGTTATAGGTTTACTTGAGTTATTAGTTTCTTTGAGGTTTTCTTTAACTAATCCAATATCTTTACAATATACTTCTTGGCTATGGGTTTTTTGTATCTTGTCATTAGACTGAATTGTTGAATTAGTCTCAAGCTCAATACAATCATTATATTCATTACCATTAACTGTTATTTTGGGAATTTGTTTCTTAAACTCATAAGTATTTATGAATTAGTATCAGCATTTGTAACGTTATCGTTTCTGATTTTATTAAATTCAATTTTAGCTGGTAATAGTAGAGTTTGTTGTTGTGAGTTTGGGTAGGTTATATAAACAGCGCCATCAGCACTAACAACATAGCTATATTGGTAGCTTGAATTAGCACTAGTTTTACCGTTGACATCTTTGATTTGGCTGACATAATCACATGAAGTTTTAGCATTATTACAACTTTTAATAGTAGTTTCGATTGTGAATTTATCTTGATCATCAGCATTTACGCGCTGGTAGTTATATGTTGAGCCAACCTCAGTTGAAATATAGTCGCTACCTTTTAGCTCGGTAGCATAACTCACAGATACCAAAGCAGTTATAAATGTAGATGTGACTATAAGCTTTTTCATATTATCTCCTTTTCTCTTACATAGTTGACTAAATTAACTTTATCATAACTATAATAAAATATGTGTTTTTAGTTAAATTATTATGATTTAAGTTTAGAACTTATCAAGCAAATATCATTATAATAAATAACCTCAGCTAATTAGTAAAACCATGATAGCGTATTATTTATAAATATATTGACAATATGACTCTATTTGAGAAAATTAAACTATATTTAAGTTGAATCAAATACTTCATCATGTATTGCCATGCTTGTGCTTTAGCTCAGTTTTAGCTTATATACACTAAGTGTGCTTGCGGGTGTTTTATGAATATAAGGTAGTAAAATGATAAAAAGATATGACATAGCAAAAATCTCAAAAATTTGGGCAGATGAGAATAAATATGCAAAAATGTTAGAGGTTGAGCTTGCGATTTTAGAGGCACTTGAAGATAGAATGGTACCTAAAGGTACAGCTGCGGAAATTCGTGCTAGAGCACAAATTAGACCTGAGAGAGTTGATGAGATTGAGAAAGTTACAAAGCATGACATCATCGCATTTTGTACCTCTATTGCGGAGCAATTTACAGCTGAAACTGGCAAGTTTTTTCATTTTGGTGTTACATCTTCAGATATTATTGACTCTGCTCTTAGCCTACAAATTCATGATTCTATGAGCTATGTTATCAAAGATTTAGAGGCGCTTTGTGACTCGCTACTTACTAAGGCAAAAGAAACAAAAGAAATCATTACGATGGGTAGAAGTCATGGTATGTTTGCCGAACCGATGAGCTTTGGTCAGAAGTTTCTTGGTGCTTATGTTGAGTTTAAGCGTAGGCTAAAAGATCTCAAAGATTTTCAAAAAGATGGTTTGACAGTACAGTTCTCAGGAGCTGTAGGTAACTATTGTATTTTAACTACAGAAGATGAGAAAAAAGCAGCTGATATTTTAGGTTTACCTGTTGAAGAAGTTTCTACTCAAGTTATCCCAAGAGATAGAATTGCTAAGTTGATATCTATCCACGGACTTATTGCTTCTGCTATAGAGAGATTAGCAGTTGAGATTAGACATTTACATCGTAGTGATGTTTTTGAGGTATATGAAGGCTTCTCTAAAGGGCAAAAAGGCTCATCAACTATGCCGCATAAGAAAAACCCAATTTCTACTGAAAACTTAACAGGTATGGCAAGAATGCTAAGATCTCATGTATCTATAGCATTAGAGAATTGTGTGCTATGGCATGAGCGAGATATTTCTCACTCTTCAGCAGAGCGTTTTTATCTGCCAGATAACTTTGGTATTATGGTTTATGCTTTACGTAGAATGAAAAATACTATCGATAATCTCGTCGTGCAAAGAGATATTATCGAAGATAGGGTTAGAAGTACTAGTGCTTATTTATCAAGTTTTTACTTACATTTCTTGGTAGCAAATACGCCATTTATGCGTGAAGATTGCTACAAGATTGTTCAGCAAGTTGCTTTTGATCTTAAACAAGGAGAATCTTTCTCGAAGAAATTACAAAAAGTTATGCACGATGAGCATAATATTATTTTAGATATTCCAGAGATGGATTTTGAGGGTATCAAGAAAACTTACCTAAAAGAAATTGATCATGTTTTTGATAGATCTGTTAAGGCGTAAATATGAAAAAAATATTATCTTTTCTTTTTATTTATGTATAATGTTGTTAAGTTTGGATGCCAAGAGCGACCTGAAATAAGTAGTGTAGAAGAGCCAACAAAGCCATTAGCAATACAAGATAAAAAAACGAAGGATAATGTAATGATTTTTTGGCGACAAAAGCTTACATATGTTGGCTGTGGAGAAGAAAGAAGTGTGACGTTACATTATTTTATATATAATAATGAAAATCCTAAAAAAGTATATTATTCTATAAAAGCAAAGAATAATTCTATACCTTTAAATAAAACTATTTTTGAAGGATCTTTTACTTCATTAGTATTAAGAAATGACGTGTTAAACGATGTTGTTAGATTTTTATATTCTAAGAAATGTAGCATGCCTGAAGACAAACTAAGGGATCATATTAAATATTATACTGCTTCTGCTTTAAGATATGCTTTGATTTTATCTAACCAAAAGAGAATAAAAGTTCCACAATGGCAGGAGGTGTGGAGTGTAGATGCTTGCGATAAAAATTACCATTTTCCAATCACTTTTACAGGAGACGGTGTTGGAGGAACATACTGGAGTATTGGCAAGGTTACTGATACTGAAATTACAAAATCTTAATAGTTTAAAAACATATCAGAAGTAGACATTATAAAAATCTTGATTATACTAAGAAGGTATAAATTTAAAGACCTTGTATTTTTATAATGTTATATAGACAAATAAAAACAGTTTTAAAAATTCCTAAACACACAGTGTATTCACTGGTTATATATAGTATATTATTAGGTTTTTTATCCCTTACTATCCCTGTTTCAGTGCAGACTTTGGTAAATCTGGTTGGTGTAAGCTTATCGATTAGACCAGTTATATCGCTAATAACAATTTTATTTATCTTTTTAACGGCAGCTTTCTTTGTTAGAATTTTTCAATTAAAGCTCGTCGAGGATATCCAAAGGAAGGTTTTTGTCGAAACCGTGCTTAGGATAATATCAGCTATTTATAAAGTTGATTTTAATGATTTGATAAGGGTTAATGTTAGAGAGAAAATTAATAGAGCTTTTGAGCTAAAGTTTTTACAAAAATCTGTTTCTGTGATATTTATAATTCTACTTGATATATTCCTACAGACGCTTTTCTGTGTGATTATTTTAGCATTCTATCATCCGATGTTTTTGGTCTTTGATATATTATTAATTACATGTATCGTATTAGTTATTTTTGTGCCAATGAGAGCTGGTTATGAGGCAGGTCTAAAAGAATCAACTAATATTTATGATATTGTTTATTGGTTTGAAGAGAAAACTGCCGAGTTTTTATCATTTAGACAACGTCCAGAAGAAAGCTCTGTAAAGAAAGTAGATGCTAAATTATGTAACTACTTAGATGCTAGAGCTAACTTCTTTAGTGTAGTATTAAGACAACATGTATATATTGGTTTGACATATATCTTTATTAATATTTTACTTTTAGGGATTGGTAGTTATCTAATAATTAATGGTCAACTATCAATCGGTCAACTTATCGCTGCAGAGATACTTGTAAATATTGTGTTACTAGGCTTACTAAAATTTAGTCAATATCTTTATGATTGTTATGGTTTTATGGTAGCAGTTCGCAAAATCTTAGATCTTTTAGAGATTTCCAAAAAGGATAGCCCAACATCTGAGCATAAAAATGCTAAATTAGAAACTGAGGTAACTTCTTTAGAGATAGCCTTGCCAGATTATCAAAAGGCGCGTTTTGATTATACTCAAAACCATTTTAATAATCTTTGCCTGACAAGACAGCAGGCACAAAAATTATTAAATGCTTTTTTTGATGATAATTCAGAAGAGATTATTAAGATAAATAATGTTTGTTTGAGTAATTATAGTAAAGAAGAAATTTGCAATAAGATTCATATAGCTAGCGGTATAGAAGTTGTCGCAGGTACTGTATTAGATAATTTATGTGAAAATGATTTTTCTCAAGAAAAATTAAAGTATCTAAGCGAGTTATTAGATGCTTTTGGTGTTAGTTTTCTTGAGAAATATTTTGAGAAAAAGATTGATTCACAGACTATCAAATATAATCTAGAGTTTGATACTATGGTTGTACTTAAAATGAACTTGATAAGAGCTATTTTAAAACAGCCTAAGCTTCTGATATTAATTGATTCATATGGCTTAACTAATAGAAGTAATATGACAATTACGCAGATATTGCAGAAATTAGCGGTGCCAACATTAATCATATCTATTCAATAGGAGGCTTTTGATGCAGTTAAAATCTTTTGAGATGCTAAAGAAGGATCTTAGCTTTAAGAAGATAATTTTGCTAGTGTTACTAAGCATTATTGTCGTAGGTGTTGTCTTAGCAATGATACCATGGCAACAGACAATCGATGGTTATGGTGATGTTACAACTCTTTCACCATCTGAACGTCAACAGAATATCTCTGCACCAATTGGTGGTAGGTTAGGTAAGTGGTATGTCTTTGAAGGGGATTCGGTTTAAAAAGGTGATCCGATTGTTGAGGTTCTAGATTTGGATCCAGAAGTTGTCTCAAGACTAGAAGAAGAAAAATCAGCAATTGAACTGGGCATCAATTCTGTAAAATTAGCGATAAAAAATACAAAGAATAATATTGAAAGACATAAGTACCTTGTTGATAAGGGAGCTAGTACCCAAAGGATATATGAACAAGCGCAGATGGAGATGGTCAATTATACGCAGGAGCTAGCTAAGTTGAATGTTGATTTAGCCAAAGTCAAGGTACAAATCGCGCGTCAACAAAGCCGATTAGTCAAGGCTCCTTCAGATGGTGTTATAGTTGATCGTATCCATGGTTTAGGAGGTGTGATTGTCAAAGATACAGATGTATTAGCAACAATTGTCCCTGATAGTAAATCACGTATTGTTGAATTATGGGTAAATAGTATGGATGTACCACTTGTCAAAATTGGCGATAAAGTGATGTTACAATTTGAAGGATGGCCAGCAGTACAGTTTAGTGGTTGGCCACAAGTTGCTATAGGTACTTTTGAGGGAGAAGTTATATTTATATCACCACAAAACAATGCTCAAGGACAGTTTAAGATTTTTGTTAAGCAAAGTGGTAAGAGAGATTGGCCATCTCCTGATGTATTAAGGTTAGGAACAAAAGTGCATGGTTGGGTATTGCTTAATAATGTTAGTTTAGGCTACGAGTTATGGCGTAGATATAATGGTTTCCCAATCAACCTAAATAGTAGTCAGTTACGTATAGGTATTAAAAAGAGCCAAGAGGTTGAAAAACCAACAACGATAAAAGAGCAAGTACAAAATAAACCCTCAAATATAAAATAGCGATTGTAAATCTTTCTTTATCCTAATGAGTATTCTATAATCTAATTGGTATTTATTTTGAACGATTTATTTAGGTGTTTAAATGGATAAAAAATTAGTAAAACATATTGCTAAACTATCTTGTTTTGATTTGACTGAAGAGCAGTTGGAGCAGTATACCAAAGATCTTATCAATATCTGTAAGATTCTTGATACAGTCAAAAATTTCGATGCTCAAGGAGTCAAGCCGATGATATCACCAATTAGTGTTGATTTTAAATTTCGTGAAGATATCCCTCAAGATCAAGATAATCGTACAAGTTTTGATAAATTCGCTTGTGAAGTTGTTGATGATTACTTTATGGTGCCACAAGTTGTTAAATAGGGTGAGCAATGTCATATATTAAGAAATTAAGAGCTAGATTAGATAGTGGTGAAATAAGCGCTGTTGAACTAACTAAAGAGTATCTAGCAAAAATTAAAGAGCAAGATAAGCGCATAAACTCTGTAATCACTTTATGTGAAGCAGAAGCACTAAAAGAAGCAGAAGATGCTGATGCTATTATTTCTGCAGGTAAGCAAGGATTATTAACAGGAATTCCTATTCTACATAAGGATCTTTTTTGCACTAAAGGTATAAGAACTACGGCTGCCTCTAAGATGTTGGATAATTTCGTAGCACCATATGACTCAACAGTGACAAAAAACTGTAAGGATCAAGGTATGGTCACTCTAGGCAAACTAAATATGGATGAGTTTGCTATGGGTTCAACTAACGAGTATAGCTATTATGGAGCAGTTAGTAATCCTTGGGATTTAGAAAGAGTTCCGGGAGGTTCATCAGGTGGCTCAGCTGCAGCAGTTGCTGCAGGTTTTGCGCCTATAAGTACAGGGTCAGATACTGGTGGATCGGTGAGACAGCCGGCTAGTTTTTGTGGTCTTACAGCAATGAAGCCTAGTTATGGAAGTACTTCAAGGTTTGGCATGGTAGCGTTTGCATCATCTTTTGATCAAGCTGGTATTTTTGGACACTATGCTGAAGATGTCGCGATCATGTTAGATGCAATTGCTGGCGAGTGTGAGTTTGATTCTACTTGTGTTGGTGTTAAACAAAATCATTTCACCCAAGATCTAGAAAAAGATATCTCTGGTAAAGTAATTGGCGTTGATGAGAGTCTAATCAAAGACCTACCAGCACAAATACAAGAAGCAGTATCAAAAACTCTTGATAATTTCAAAAAGCTAGGTGCTGAAATAAAGTCGGTCAAGGTCCCAGATTTAAAAGAAGCTCTTTCAACTTATTATATTATAACTCCAGCAGAAGCAGCAGCTAACTTAGCTAGATATGATGGTATTAGATATGGTTACCGTAATCCAGAAGCTAGAGATTTAGATGAATTATATAGAAAATCGCGAACAGATGGTTTTGGTGCAGAAGTTAAGCGTAGAATTATGATTGGTAACTATGTCCTAGCATCGAGTCAGTATGATTCTTACTACAATAAGGCTCAGCAGCTACGTAAGGTGATGACTGATCAAATTAATCAAATATTTACCCAAGTTGATGCTATCTTTATGCCAGCATCTCCAAGTGAGGCATTTAAAAAAGGAGATAAGCTAGATCCTGTTTCGGCATATTTATCAGATATTTACACTATTCCTGCTAACATATCAGGCCTACCAGCTATTGCTTTCCCAATTGGTTTTGCTAATAATTTACCAGTTGGTGGACAACTTATGGCTAAAGCATTTAATGATAATATCTTGACGCAGATGGTAGTGCAGTATCAAAAGCATTATGGTATTGAAGAATTTATTTTACAACAAGCGAGGATTTAATAGTGAATTGGGAAATGGTGATAGGGCTAGAAGTCCATATTCAATTAAGTACTAAATCTAAGCTATTTTCGACTTCTGCAACAAAGTATGGTCAACATCAAAATACTCAAGCAGCATTTTTAGACTTAGGTTTGCCTGGAACGTTGCCTGTTGTAAATAAAGAAGCTATTCGTAAAGCAGTGATATTTGGCTTAGCTGTAGATGCTAAGATATCAAAGGACAGTTTCTTTGCGCGAAAAAATTATTTCTATCCAGATTTATCAAAAGGTTATCAGATTAGTCAATCAACTAATCCAATAGTCCAAGAAGGTAGATTAGAGATTGAAACTTCAAAAGGACTAAAAACTATCAGAATTGAGCGTGCACATTTAGAAGAAGATGCCGGTAAGTCTGTGCATGGTTATATTGCTGGTGAGACAGGATTAGATTACAATCGTGCTGGTACGCCACTTTTAGAGATTGTGACATATCCTGATTTTAGATCGGCTGAAGAAGTGGTTGCATATCTTAAAAAACTTCATCAGCTAGTTAAGCATTTAGGTATTTGCGATGGTAACATGCAAGAAGGTTCGTTTAGATGTGATGTTAACTTGTCAATTAGACCACAAGGACAAGCTAAGTTTGGTACACGTGCAGAGCTTAAAAATATAAACTCATTTAGGTTTATTGATAAAGCTATCGAGTATGAGTATGCTCGCCAAGTTAGTGTGTTGGAGTCAGGGGGCGAAGTTGTCCAGGAAACGCGTCTTTATGATGCAGATGCTAATGAGACGCGCTCAATGCGTGCAAAAGAAGATGCTTTTGATTATCGTTATTTCCCAGATCCAGATTTATTGCCATTGGTGATAACCGATGAGTATATCGAGAGTATCAAAAAACAAATGCCACTGAAATCGGAAGAGCGTGAAGCGGTATATCGTGAGCATCTAGCTGAGCAGGAAGTTGAGTTTTTATTATCAAATCTTGAGATAGCTGATTACTATGACAAAGTAGCAGTTGTGATAGGATACAAGCCAGCTTATAATTGGATAACAGTTGATCTAATATCAACTCTTAATAGGGCTGAAAAGGAGTTTTCTAGTGATGTTGTTCCTGCTGAGATTCTGCTAGAAATTATTGCTAATGTCCAAAAAGATATAATATCTCAAGCTAATGCTAAGAAAGTGATAGCAGAATATATTGATGCTCCTAGTGCAATTGAAGCTATTATTGAAAAGCTCGGTCTAAAACAAGTATCTGATGAGGGTATGATTCGCGAGTTAGTTCAAGGTATAATTGCTGCTAACCCTCAACAAGCAGCTGACTTTAAAGCTGGTAAAACAAAGCTTATGAGCTTTTTTGTTGGGCAAGCTATGAAAGCAAGTAAAGGTAAAGCAAATCCTAAGCAGGTTAATCAAATAGTTCAAGAAGAGCTAAATAAATAAAATAGGAAAATATAATGAATACGAATAAATTTTACTATGAACTTATGAAGCTAAATGTTTTAAGTAGTAGCTATGTTGATGATAGCTATAAAGCAGCGTGGCATGGAAATGTCTATCCTTTTTTTCATGATAGCAAATATGAGTTTCATTATGAGGTTGCAAAGTACTTTGATAGAGCAGATGAAAAGACTATCGATAAATTATGCTCTCTACTAGATGATTATGTTGATGAAAGAGCAGACTTTAGTGACTTTGAAGCAAAAGTCGAAAAAGTCGTTGGCAAAGGTAATGTCTATTATGTGCTAAATTATATTTTTAGAGCTGGGCAATATAAGAAACTTTTAGAAAATATTAGGCTAAATAAAATTCATTTTAGCCAACATTTTATCGATCGCTTTGAAGCTGGTGGATATTTAGATTAATCCCAGTCAATTTTCTTATAATCTTATTCCTAAATATTCTTTGGCAATATATTTAAAAAGCGCCTTATGAATTTGATAAGTTGGGTGAACTCCATCCCAAAATACAAATTCTTGAGGATTTTTACACAGAGTTATAGTTTCAGCAGTTAATATTGCGGTAGTAATATCAGGAGTTAGAGGGATCTTACCCATATCTATTTTCTTGGAAGTAATATTGTTAAAGTTTTGTAATACCTTTGGTTTAGGGTTTGAGGTTAACAGGCTCTTATAGAAGTGCTTAGACTCATTTGTATGCTCGTAAGCAAAATATCCACCTCTCCAACAGCCTTCTGTAGTTTTGTTTGGATCTATCGAAGTTTGGTATTCTTTATTAAAGTTATCTGTATCATTAATTAGTATTTCAAAGATTTGATTTATATCAACAAACTGGATATTTGTTTGATTTTCTGCAAACTGTTTTAAGAGCTCGTTATGTAACAAAGATACTTCTTTCAGAAGGTTTTGATTTCCAATCTGTTTTGATTCAGGGGTTAAGCCCAAATTAGGTAATCCAATTATTAATGTCATTTGAGCATTTACTTTGTTAACTGCTGCTATGATTTTATCAGTTACTTCTGAGGCAATAATATGAAGAGAGGTTGGGTCTTGGTCTGCGGATATTGTTAAATAGTCATTTGCTCCAATAAAAAATATTGCTAAATTTTTGTTGGTGTCATGAGCACTTTGTCTATTGCATATGCTCTTAATTCTGTACCTAATGTATAAGGTAATCCTAGATCTGTCCATGATGGCTCAAAAACTGCCGTAGCACCTCCAACAGCATAATTGCTAATTGGAATTTTATTTTCTAGGAATCCATTGAGCATAGTTATCCAAATAGAACCATTAGAGAACATTCCTCGATAATAAGGGATAGATCTTGGGATAATTCCATTAGTGTATTTATATAAGTTGCCAGTATCACTTAAACTATCTCCAAAGATAAGTATTCTTTCGATATTTTTTAATTTACTATTATCTATGTTTGCATATTTTGGACATGTGGAAATTGTAAATATTGGTATTCGATATTTTAATGCTGTAGTGTAACTATGCCATTTGTATTTATAATCTCCTTTTTGATGCTCTATAGCAATATCACTAACTAATTATTAAAGTAAGCTTTATTTGATTTCCAGCCATTTTTTAAACTGAATTGTATCGAACCATTATTCTGTAAATTTTCCGAATGATAATTGATATTTATTATCGATGTATTATTAAAGATTTTATCATTTGTATACTGACCGAGGTTAATATATTCATTAGCAAGTAACTTTTGATTGTCTATCTTTTTACCGGTGCTATTACCAGGAGCAACATTTAAAAAAATTGGTACTGAGCAGTTATTTTCTATAATGATTTCAGATCTGGCATTGCTGTAGCAAATACTACTTATAGAGATACTCGATAACAAGATTAAAAATAACCATTGTTTAAAGTTACTGATTAATAAACTATTTTCCATTTAAGCCTCTATATTATTGTTAAATATACAGAAATAAATAATAATACTTAAAGATATACAGCCATATCTATTGTAATAGTATTCATATGTTTACCATTATATAGTTGTTGGTATGAGTATTCTGGTCCAAAAAGTACATTATTATCAAAATATGCGCGTTGTGAGGAAACTATAATCTGTTTTTGTATCCCTGATGATGATCTCCCAAAGTTAAGTGGTGAAGCGGTTAATGTCATGGGGATATTTGTTGAATTATAAGATTCACCATATGATATTCCAAAGTTGGTTTTTCTACCTCTAAAAACAAGTGAATAGTTAGCGGCAGCATACCATGCACCAGCTAAAACATCTTTACCAGAGCCTGTGAAGTCTTTTTTATTGGTTGTTGTTGCCCACCCAGCACCTAAATTTAAGAAACCACCAGCAATAGTATAGGTAATATTTGTATTGACATTAAAACTACCAATGGTATCGGTAGGATGCCCCTGACTCTGTAAGAACCTACTTAAAGAGGGATTGCCAGCTCCTGCCATATTATAAACATAACCAGTATTAAAACCGACAGCTATATCTTGGGTCCATTTTTGTGCATAAAATAATCCAGTTGAAAAATTAAACTGGTTATCGTTAGAGCCAAAAACAGCGACATTAGCATTCCATACATCGCTTTTATAGTTTAGTGAAACATTTGTCACTTTACCAGGAGAGAGGAAGTTTTTTGTTATTCCACCTGTCCATGGACCACCTCCACCAAACGCACCTACAGAGAGTTTGTTTCTTCCAGCAGTTAAGAAAAAAGGTGAAGTATCAAGGTTGCCAAAGATGACAAAAGCGTTACCCAAAGAGAAATTATTAAGTTCAGTAGTGTTAAATTCTATTTCTGCAGTTACATAATGTCCAACATTTGATAAAAAGTATAAGTTTGCTGCGGTTAGTGATATATTTTGACCATTACTAGCAAGGTTTGTTGCTTTATTTGAGATAGTACTACTACCAAACCAAAGCTGCGCATCAGCTTCAATTTTACCGCCAAAGAATATCGAATAACTATCAAACTTATTCCTTAACCCCATTACAGTTGAGGCAAATAAGTTACTTGATATCATTCCTATAGGTACAGTATTGTTACCAGAGTATGCTCCTAAGAAGGTAACCTCACCTTGGGTTGTAATAGCAGGTGCACCACCAACGTTTATACCACCATCTTTGTCAAAGATACCACCAATAGAGCAATCACTTAGATTTATGATAGAACTATCAGAATCTATATTTGTCATTATATCAAGAGTTAATTTATTATTATCAGGTAAGCTATTAGGTAGACCAATGTTTTCGACTTTTGAACTGTATGTAGCAAATTGTGCTGAATTATTTGAGTTTTTTATTTGGGTTAAATGATTTATTTCAGCTTGAATATTTGCTATTTGTGATTGTAGTTGGGTTATACCTTGCTTATCAATTGAGTTTGATTTTTGCGATTGTTCATTAGAGTTTTTAAAACTGTTAGAAAACCCCATAAAGGGGGTAATTGATAATACTAAAAAGCATATAAATACTATATTAATTTTATTTAGCATATTAAGAAAGAAACAAAGAATATAAATTAATTTTTAGATATTAAATTAAATGATAATGATAATCAATACTATTTGGTAAAAAATATTATTTATCTCTTTTAATACAGAAAAACCACATTGCAAAAGAGCCTAGACTTAGTAAAGTTATAAGTACAGTAATAGGAAATAAAGAAGAAATTGATAAGTGACTAGTAATAAAACTGCTTAATGCTGATAATAAAAATTCTAATGATAGTGCAAAAGCCATGGCCGTACCAATCATTTTAGGAAATGGTGATACTACGCCAACTGCCGCTGTTGTCATGATAAAACCTGTTCCTAAGAAATAAATGAACATCGCTGTTATGGTAAGGTATGGACCATCAAATTTAAGTATAGATGTTACTGATAGGAACATTGCTGCTAATACTAATATTAGCGCACCAACTCCTGTTAGTTTTGAAATACCTCTTTTGACCACATAGCGACCACATATGGCGGCTCCAAGTAGGTGAGCTATTAACAAGCTAGACATCATCATGCCAAAAATTTTTGGTGAGACTCCGTAAGTTTTTATCATCAAGAAAGCAGCATTTGTGTTAAATGCTGATTCACCAGCTACCATTAGGCTTGTACACATCAGATAACCCAAAAATACGCGGTTACGTAAGATATTAGAATAATCCTTAATAATCCCTATTAGAGAAAATGATTTTTGGAATTGCTCAGACTGTGTTTCTGGTAAAAATTTTAGCATTATCACAAATATTAAACTGCTATAAATCATCATGGTAGCAAAAGCTAGTTGCCAATTTTTGAATATGGCTATTATTCCTCCTAAAGTAGGCAAACAAGCAATAATTACTGCAGCTAGGGCAAACAAGTAGCCAAAAATATTAGCAGCTTTATCATTTGGATATGAGTCATTAATAATAACCCTACCCATAAGTATAGTACCACTTACACCGAGTCCTTGAACAAAACGCCAAAAGATTAACCAGTATATATCTGTTGTTAGCATACATAACAGACTACTTGACATATATAATATTAGACCAAAAAGCATAAATTTACGGCGACCATAGATTTCAGATAGTGGCCCATAGACTATCATTCCTAGAGCCTTACCAGCTAAGAAGAAAGCTATTACATACTGAGTTAGTTTTACAGATGCATCGAGGTTGTTTGATAGTAAAGGTAGTAATGGCAGCAAGAAATGTACGCCCATATTACCTAAAAACCATGTTAAAAGAACAAGTAAAGGGATATATTTTAAATTTTTATTATCAATCTGCATTTTAATTACCTATTATTATTGATGTGTTTGTCTAACTCTGAGAACTTGGTATTGATGATTTTTGTCGATTAGAATTACACTTGGCTTTAGATGGATGAACTCGTTATTTCTTGATATGTTATAAGCCCCAACTCCATCTATCAGTAATTTATCTCCATATTCAAGCTTCGGTAAAAATATATCATCATGCAAAAAATCATGTTGCATACAACTAGGACCCAATAGTAAGGTTTTCTTGTGGTAGCTATCAGTTTTTAGGTGGTAGATTGGGTGTCTATAGGTAGATATTGTTGGTATGGTATGTATCCCAGCATCTGTTATTAAGCTTTGGAAATCTTCATTTTGCTCTCTAGTACCAACTATAGTTGTTAATAGTGCTACTGAATAATCGACCAAACTACGTCCTAGCTCAAAAATTAATTTAGTTTTATCATTGGTTTTGTTTAAATACTCTTTTAGGGGGGCTATTATTGTCGCGGCATATAGTTCTAAATCAAAAGGGTTGTATGGTTGTAATCTTTTATCGCTTAGAGTAGGGCTTATTCCTGCTAAACCGCCACCTAAGTCTATCCATTCTAGAGTAAGCTTATACTTTGTTAGAATCGTCTCGGCCAATTCGGCAATGTTTTTTGCCATTGCGGTAAATCTCGAGATATCTCTAATATTTGTTCCAATATGACAATGTAGCCCAGCTAATTGAATATTTGCTATTTGTTGTATTTTGTCTATGGTGGTAAATATATCACTATTACTTTGTTGGTCTGTTAAGGCAAATCCAAATCTAGACCAATTTTGAGGAGTTTTATTATCTGCTACTCTTAAACCAATTTTTGCAGTTATATTTAGCTTTTTTGCGATCTTTGCAATGCGCAATATTTCATCAAAGTGATCACAGTTTATCATAGCATTTAATTGTAATGCTTTGATAAAGCTTGCATCATTTTTATATGGACCATTAAAGATTATACTTTTATCACATAGTTGTAGTTTTTGTATTTGCTCAAACTCATCACTCGAGACAACCTCTGGGATAAATCCTACTTCATAAAATTTTTGAATAATAGTGTTTAGAGATTGAGTTTTTACTGAGTATGCGGCAATACTATTTTGATATTGATTTAAAATAGCTTGTTGAAAAAGTCTAGCTCGTTCTAGCAGCGTATTTTCATCGATGATAAAGCATGGCGAAGCATATCTTTGAATAATTGTTTCAATTTGTTTGTTTGAAAGTTTACTAAAAACACTCTTTGAATCGCTTAGTTTAGACATTTATTAATTCCTTATTTTTAAAATTAGATGATTTAAGGTCAAATAGATAAAGTAGACATATGTAGATAACTACTAAAAACATATAGATAATAGCAGTAACATAGAAAACTGTTTGCATGCTTGATATTTGGAATATAAATCCACCCAGGAAAATGCCACAGAGATTTCCAAATTTAGAGAACGTATTACAGTAGCCAATTAGAAAACCAAAATTATTATCTTTAGTTCTACATGCTAAGCTAAATAAGCATGGTAGTGTGCCGGCAAAGGTAACTCCAAGTATGAATCTAGCTGCTAATATAAGATAAATGTTGTGTGTAAATCCATGAACATAAATTGCTACAGTGGATATTGCAAACAAAATTATAAAATAGCTACTGGCAAAGAAATATTGATTATTAACTTGTTTGTTAAGGAGCTTATCAAATAAATAACCTATCGGCGCTGAAAATAGCAGTAGACTAAATGCAGGTGCTGCATAAATGGCTGCTATGATTATCGGGTCTGAGCTAAAAAACTCTTTAGCATAAATGGCAAAAAATGATTGTGGCAAAAATTTTGCCGTTTGAGATAATAAAATAGCTAAGAAAATTACCGAGAAATAAACATATATTAAATAGTTATTAGAAGTATTTTTATGATAGCAATTTTTATTATTATCTTGTTTTGATAATAAAGAAGGGTTTGAGATACTTTCTAATTTAATCAGTAAGATGATAAAGATACAGCAAGCTATAACAGCACAAATCAAAAATATTTGGTTATAACTAAGTAATGTGGCTAAAACACCACCTATCAAAGGACCTATAGCGATACCGATTGCCGTAGATGATTGTAACCAGGCAAGTATACGACTTCTAAATTCTTTTGAAACAATAACTACAGCATAGCTTTGAGCTGCTAATAAAAATCCAGCTATAGCTCCTTGGATAAATCTTAGGGTTATAAATAGCAAAGCACTATTTGTTAGATATATCAGCAATTGTATAATAGCTAAAGCTAAGGCAGCTCTAAGGATCATTGTTTTATAGCCAAATCTATCGGCATATTTACCCCAAAAAGGAGAGAAAAGCATTGCTGATATTAAAGGCATTGCATAAGCTAAGACATTCCAGGCATTTACTGGTAGTAGATCAAAATCGCCGAGGGATTGTAAGTAAATTGGTAAAAAAGGATTACTCATTTCCATAGCTGCTATGATTATAAGCTGACAAAAGCATAGTAACAGTATTTGTGCTTTTATATGATTATTCATGATTTTTAAAGCTAATGGATTTTTGAGGTTGATATAGATATCTCCTTGCATGTCATCTTTATCGCACTCTAGTTTGTCATTTAAACGCATTCTAGTAAGTGCTTTGATTGACCAAGGTTTTTCTAATATTTGAGTATATTCTTGTTTATATTTATCAGGACTAATTCGTGGTTTTAAATACTCAAATCTTTGGTGTATTTCACCTTTTACGATAGTCCAGAAACGCCCCTCAGCAATTTTATAATGACTACTTAGCTGTATTACTAGTTCACCAATATTACTTTGTAAGCATGCATGTATAAATTTACGCCTAGTAATTGTTTGAGAATTAGTAAATGTTAGCGAGAATGTATCTTTAGGAAAGTGAAATCCGCTTGCTTCAAAGCTTGGTAAGTGTAGCCTCATTCCTCCTAGGTCGCGGATTAGTAATTTTTGTGGCATATTTTCTTTGAAAACTACAAGTGTGTTTTGCTGATGAGCTTCTAAAGCTATACCATAGAGTAGGTATAGATCTAGACAAGCAGTTAAAGTTATCTGAGTGTACTTTCTAAAATATGCTAAAATCTGACTAGGTTGATTATAGTCTAATAACTCCAAAATATCACATATGAGTGCTTGGTTTTGTGGGGTTTTGACAAACAAGCTTGCAAGTGGACAAGCTACTTCATCCGAGTCTAATAACTCTTCAGGATTTGTCCTAAAAATTGCTGAAAGTTGGCGGATATCATCTTTTCTACAGGCTTTGGTAGTATGGATACCAGCAATATCAGCTAAAATATCCATATTTTTAGCTAAGTGATTCTCTTTAGCAAGTATTTCTAATAGAATCTTGCTGATTCGTGGACCTGTTTTGACAGACTCAGGCGATACTGTTCTTGTTACACTTGTAGCATGAATTGCCACTGGTAGCTTTATATGTGGCATTAGTGTTTTGTCTTTAGTAGCCACAGGTAGCATTGTTCTAAATGACATACTTGGTTTAGTAGTATATTTACAATCATTGATAATAATAAGTTGTTGACAATCTATTAAGCATTTGTGTTTAGCTGGGAGAATATGCTCAGCTTGCCATGGATGAATTGGTATCATTAGATAGTTGTTACTATCAAGTCCTCTATTATCTAGTTCGTGATACCAAATTTTATATTGCTCTGGATAATTGATGATCATCCAATTTTGATAGTTATCAATACGATTATCAATTATTTCAATATGCGCGATATTTTTATGAATAGCACCAAAAATAATATTAACCTCATTTTCAAATTCAGGAGAGTAGAGGATGTTCTCAAATTTACTAAGACCTATTTTGGTTTTTGAACTGGGGTGATATATATGACCAACTGCTCCCCATTGCTCTAGAAAAGCGAGTTGTTGGTTTTTAGACATCGTTGTAGTTAACCATTGCCAAAGATTCAAGTAGTTTGCAGAATTTATTGTGTTTGCAAGTTGTTTTTGCCTTAATCCTCTGTATATATTCATCGATAATTCATTTTCAAAAGAATTATCTAGTTCATATTCAAATTGTTGCCAATCATCGTGATTAATTTGTGGATTATTATCTTTTGCCCAGTTGATAAGTTCCTCGATATTTTCAAGAGATGTTTCTCTTTTTGTTAGGCAATCTTGTATAGTTAGTTGATCTGGTAATTCTATTCTGTTGAGACTTTTAAGAATTGGATTGTTTATTTTTAATATCTTGTCATTGTTTATATTGTAGAAGAATAAAGTATCATTGATTTTTTTAGATTTACCAAGAAGCCCCTCACGATAAAAGCTTAATGCTACTCTTTTAAACTGGTTTTAAAGAGTTGAGGCTTTAATGCTACTTATAGTTGGATTTAAGTCAGTTGTAATTAAGCCAATTAATTCAAGAGTCTCTATATTAAGTGGAGTTTTGTTTTTTTGGAGTTGTTCAATATGCATTTTAAAATCCCTACATGATAATGATAACGAATATCATTATCGTTTATTTAAGTATAAAATACAATTTTTTATTGCAAAAAAATAAGGGTCTAGAGATTTTGTATATTCAAAAATAAAGTTAGTAGAAGTAAGTATGAATTTATAAGCTTAAATTTAGAAACTTCAGAAAAGCTGTTGTGAGATTGTATGCGCTGCTTTAAGTATTTATTTGTGAAGTGGTTTTTTTTAAATACTTCTGGATAGTGATTATTGCGTTATATTTTTTCACGACAGGATTTGCATTTAACATATATATTGAGACTATAGTCAATCATTTCAGCACCGAATGATTCAACAATCTGCTTTTGCAGAGCTTCGATTCCTGGGCTATAGAACTCTTGTATCATATTGCACTTAACACAGATTATATGATCATGATGCTCACCTTGATTTAACTCATACATTACTTGTTCATTATCAAGTTTTAAGCGATTTATTATTCCTGCTGACTCAAACTGATTAAGTACTCTGTAAACTGTAGCGATTCCTGTTGTGCTGCCTTGCGCTTTAAGTTTAGAAAAAACATCATCAGGACTCAAATGCTTATCTTTGTTTTTTTCAAATAATTTAAGTATCTCAACACGAGGTTGAGTAACTTTAAAACCGAATTCTTTTAAGTCAAGGTTTTTCGAGTTCATTTTATTATTAGATAGTTTTATAAGTTCTGATATAAGGATTATTCGAAAAGCATAAGTATGTAAAGGTTTTAGATAAGGAGTTTTAATGATTAAATATTTTCTAATCATATCAATTAATCAATAAGCTATAAATGACTTATCAACTTTGTACTTAGAGTCTAATTATGCTATTATTACCGCACTAATTGTTTTTTTCATCATTTTTCTATGAGTACAAGTGTTTATGAGCAATTTGCCCCTATACTGATATTCTTGATTATAGCTTTCGGTTTAGGTGCTGCTTTTGCAATTATTGGCAAAGTTTTATCAGTGATTGTTGGCGCAAATAATCCAAATAAAACCAAAGGAGAAACATTTGAATGTGGTTTTCCGACTTTTGGTGATGCAAGAGAGAAACTTGATGTGCGTTTTTATCTAATTGCAGTATTGTTTTTGGTTTTTGACTTGGAGTTGGCATTTATTATCCCATGGGGAATAAATCTACGAGCTAGTGCAGGAATGCCAGCTATTTCAGATCATGCATTTTTTGCGATGATTATATTTTTAGTGGTGTTATTCTTGGGCTTAATATACGCCTGGAAGAAAGGAGCTTTAGAGTGGGAATAGGTAACGAAAACAAAGGTTTTATAACTGCAAGTGCGGATGCACTTATAAACTGGGTGCGTACAGGATCTTTATGGCCGGTAACAACTGGTTTGGCTTGTTGTGCTGTAGAAATGATGCACGCAGGTGCGGCTAGGTATGATCTGGATAGGTTTGGTATAGTCTTTAGGCCTTCTCCAAGGCAGTCTGATGTGCTTATTGTTGCTGGGACTCTTTGCAATAAAATGGCTCCGGCGCTACGCCAAGTGTATGATCAAATGCCTGACCCTAAGTGGGTAATTTCTATGGGATCTTGTGCAAATGGTGGTGGTTATTATCATTACTCGTACTCGGTGGTTAGGGGTTGTGATAGGATTGTGCCTGTTGATATATATGTGCCAGGTTGTCCTCCTACTGCTGAGGCTTTAGTTTACGGCATTATACAACTGCAGAATAAAATTATTAGAAAAGATACTATAGCGAGGAAGTGATCGTGAGTACTAAATTACAAGATCATTTTGATAAAATAACAAAGATTTTGAGTGGCTTTGGCGTTGAGGGCTGTATATCTTATGGCGAGATAACTTTTTCTATCAGGGATCAGCGTGATATTCATTTAATTTTAAAAAAACTTAAAAAAGAGTATCTTTTTGAGCAGCTTACAGACGTAACAGCTGTTGATTATTTGACCTATGGTCAGTCAGACTGGCAGGTTGGTAAGGTTGTTTCACAAACAGGTTTTTCTAGAGGGCGTCAGCAAGATTTCAAAACCGCTGCTGTGGATAATAGATTTGAAATTATTTATCAGCTACTAAGTATGGCAAATAATGTCAGAATTAGAGTTAAGTGTAAACTAAAAGATGCGCAGATCATTTTGGTTGATTCTGTCAGTGATTTATGGCCATCAGCTAACTGGACTGAGAGAGAAGTCTACGATATGTTTGGAATTTACTTTAATAATCATCCTGATTTAAGAAGAGTGCTTACTGATTATGGTTTCGTTGGACACCCTTTGAGAAAAGATTTCCCGCAAACAGGCTATGTTGAGATGCGTTATGATGAAAACCTTGGTCGAGTTGTGTATGAGCCGGTAGAGATTGATGATAGGGTTAATACACCAAGAGTGATTCGTAACTAAATATAACTATGGGTTTATATAATGGCAGAGTATAAAAACTATACACTAAATTTTGGACCAGTTCATCCTGCAGCGCATGGTGTTCTTAGGCTTATTTTAGAACTTGATGGCGAAAATGTTGTGCGAGCTGATCCACACGTTGGATTGTTGCATAGAGGTACAGAAAAACTTGCTGAATTTAAGCCATATAACCAAAGTATTGGTTATATGGACAGGCTTGATTATGTCTCGATGATGTGTAATGAGCATGCTTATGTGATGGCGATTGAAAAGCTTTTACAGTTAGAGGTTCCCGAGAGGGCTAAATATATTCGCGTAATGTTTGCTGAGATGACTAGAATTTTAAATCATCTATTATGGGTTGCAGCATGTGGTATCGACCTTGGTGCAATGACTGTGTTTTTGTATGCTTTTAGGGTCAGAGAAGATTTGTTTGATTGCTATGAGGCTGTATCTGGTGCACGTATGCATGCGGCATATTTTAGACCTGGTGGTGTTGCTAGAGATTTGCCAACGCAGATGCCTCAATATCAAAAGACTAGATTTACTAGTAAGAGAAAAGCAAAGAAATTAAATGAGCCAAGGCAAGGAAGTATGCTTGATTTCTTGGATCATTTTGTTGTTGATTTTGAGAAATCTTTAGATGAGATTGATACTCTTTTAACTGATAATAGATTGTGGAAGCAGCGGACGGTTGATATTGGTACTGTAACTGCTGAGAGGGCTAAAGAGCTTGGTTTTACAGGCCCAATGTTAAGAGGAAGTGGAGTTGCGTGGGATCTTAGAAAAACTCAGCCTTATGAGGTGTATCATAAGCTGGAGTTTGATATTCCAATTGGTGCAAATGGTGACTGTTATGATAGGTATCTTGTCAGAATGGCTGAGATGCGTGAGTCAAATAAGCTTATCAAACAATGTGTTGATTGGCTTAGGGCTAATCCAGGACCTGTGTTGTCAGATAATCATAAGGTTGCGCCTCCTAAGAGAAATGCGATGAAAAATAATATGGAAGAGCTTATACATCACTTTAAACTTTTCTCAGAAGGCTATTGTACTACTGAGGGTGAGGTTTATGTTGGTACTGAACATCCAAAAGGTGAGTTTGGTGTGTATATCAAATCAGATGGTGCAAATAAGCCGTATAGATTAAAAATGAGAGCGCCAGGATTTGCACATATTAGTGCAATGGATGAATTATTATCTGGGCATATGTTAGCAGATACTCCAGCGATTATCTCAACAATAGATGTCGTATTTGGTGATGTAGATAGATAGAGGAAAAAGATGTCTTTAGTAGATTTAATATCGCCACAAGCGAGAGAAGATATTGACAGGGTTTTAAGTAAGTTTCCAGCTGATCAACGAAGATCGGCGATATTGGAGGGCTTGCATATTTTGCAAGATCAAAATGGTGGCTACTTAACCGATGATTTGCAAACAGCTTTAGCAGAGTACTTACAGGTTAGTAAAGTTGATGTTTATGAGGTTGCTACATTTTATTGTATGTATAACCTAAAACCGGTTGGAAGACATAAATTGAATGTATGTACAAATGTTTCATGCATGTTAAATGGTGCTTATGAAATTTTAGCGCATATAGAGAAAAAACTTGCTATTAAGCCTGGCGAGACCACTAAAGATGGTCGTATAACTCTAAAAGAAGTTGAGTGCCAAGGTGCGTGCTGTGGTTCGCCTATGCTTGAGGTCGATAAGGTTTTTTATGAAAATCTAACTATAGAAAAAGTGAATCAAATAATTGATTCTTTGGAGTAGTTATAAATGGCAAATGAAGTTTGTTTTCGTACTCTACATTTAGATAAGCCATACAGTTTGGAGTCTTATTTATCTGTGGGAGGGTATTCCTACTGGAATAAAATATTGACAGAAAAAATTCCACCTGAGCAAATTATTGAAGAGCTCAAAATATCTGGGCTTAGGGGTCGTGGTGGTGCTGGTTTCCCTACGGGATTGAAATGGAGTTTTATGCCACGTAATGCTCCGGGACAGAAATACGTTGTATGCAACTCTGATGAGGGGGAGCCTGGTACATGTAAGGATAGAGAAATTCTTAGGAATAATCCTCATCAATTGATTGAAGGTATAGCTATTGCTGGATATGTTGTTGGGGCTACTGCAGGCTATAACTATACTAGAGGCGAGTTCTATGAGCCAATAGCTAGGTTTGAAGACGCGCTTATTGAGGCATATCAAGCAGGTTTATTGGGTACAAATATCAAATCATCAGGAATCTCTTTTGATTTATACTCAGCTATTGGTGCTGGTGCTTATATCTGTGGTGAAGAAACAGCATTGCTTAACTCACTTGAGGGTAAAAAAGGTCGCCCAAGATTTAAGCCACCATTTCCTGCATTTAAAGGTCTTTATGACAAGCCAACAAATATAAATAATACAGAAACATATGCTTCAGTGCCGGCAATATTACAATATGGCGGTGAGTGGTTTAAGAAATTGGGTACTGAGAAAAGTGGCGGTACTAAGTTATTCTGTGTCTCTGGACATGTACAGCAGCAAAGAGTTGTTGAAATAGGTTTAGGTATGCCGTTTAAAGAGCTTTTAGACATGTGCGGAGGTGTTCGCAATGGTAATAAGCTTAAGGCAGTAATCCCTGGTGGCAGCTCATCTAAGATCTTGACAGCTGATGAGATGATGGCTGTTACTATGGATTATGAGTCAATAGCAGCGGCAGGTTCAATGCTTGGTTCAGGAGCAGTTGTAGTGTTGGATGAGACTACATGTATTGTTAGAACTCTAGCAAGGCTTGCTGATTTCTATTATGAAGAGTCTTGTGGTCAATGTACGCCTTGTAGAGAGGGTACTGGGTGGTTAGCACGAACTTTACATAGAATTGTTGCTGGTGAAGGAAGACCGGAGGATATTGATACTTTAGTTAGAGTAGCAACAAATATAGAGGGTAATACTATTTGTAGTTTGGGTGATGCAGCTGCATGGCCAGTCCAGAGTTATATAGATAAATTTAGGCATGAGTTTGTTTATATGATCGAGAATAATGGTAGAAGTATAGTGGATCAATAGTTGATTGGAGTAGTTCTGTGTCAGACAATAAAGAATCCAAAAAGATAAGTATAGAGATTGATGGTAAGGATTATCAAGCCCTACCAAACCAATCGATAATTGAAGTGGCAGATGCAAACGGTATATATATTCCGAGATTTTGCTACCATAAAAAATTATCTGTAGCGGCAAACTGTAGAATGTGTTTGGTAGATGTTGAGGGTGCAAGACGCGCTTCACCAGCATGTGCAACACCAGTTATGGATGGAATGAAAGTTAAAACTCGTTCAGAAAAAGCATTGCAAATGCAAAAAGATGTTATGGAGTTTTTGCTTATAAATCACCCATTAGATTGTCCTATCTGTGACCAAGGTGGCGAGTGTGAGCTACAAGATATTGCGATGGGTTATGGTAATACAACGTCAGAGTATCTTGAGTCTAAGAGAACGGTAGAAGATCCTGAGTTGGGGCCTTTAGTTGCTACTGATATGACAAGATGTATTTTGTGTACACGATGTGTACGCTTTGGTGAAGAGATCGCTGGTGTCAAAGAGCTAGGGGTTATGGGTAGAGGCGATCACTCTGCTATTAGTACTTACATTTCCGGCGAAATGGTTGATTCTGAAATCTCTGCTAATATTATAGATCTTTGTCCTGTTGGCGCTTTGACATCAAAACCATTTAGATTTAAAGCTAGATCATGGGAATTAAAACAGTTTCCAACGCTTTCAGCTGGTGATGCTTTAGCAACTGAGATCAATGCACATATTTATCAAAATAAACTCGTCAGAGTAGTGCCAAGAGAAAATGATATTACAGGTACTTGGATAGCTGATAGAGATAGGTTTGAATATACTGGTTTGTATAGCCAAGATAGAATTCAACAACCAATGATTAAAAAAGCTGGAGACTGGGTTGATGTATCTTGGGAAGAGGCATTAGACTTTGTTAAAGTAGCTATACAAAAAACTATAGAAAAAGATGGTGCTGATGCAATCTCTGCTATCGTGTCTGAGACTGCAACTTCAGAAGAAATGTACTTAACTAAGAAGCTCTTAGCAGCTGTGGGTTCAGTTAACATTGATGCTCGCGTTAGACAATATGCTGATATTCCGGGCATTAGTGCAGGCAAGGGCTTAAGTTGTTCATTAGAAGATATTCGTGAAAGTGACTTTATCCTTGTTTTTGGTTCTAATATTAGAAAAGAATATCCACTAGTAAATATTGCGATCAAAGACGCTGTTGAAAAGAATGCTGCAAAGGCTGTAGCTTGGAACGTTTGTGATTATAACTTCAATTATGATATCAAACAGGTAAGATTAGCTGCTGATAACATTCAATATATTGCACTGTCTTTACTTAAGGCTATTTTTGTTAGAGCAAATTTACCTTATGGCGATCTTGATGAAATCCTAAGGAAAGTTGATCCAGCTGCAGAGGTTAGAGATGTTGCTGATAGAATAGTCGCAGCAAAAGCTCCAAAGATAATTATTGGTCAAGATATTGTTAATACAAGTGGTTTTGAAACAGTTTTTAGTATTTTGGATGTATTAGAAAAAGTTACTAGTGTAAGAGGTGGTGTCTTAGCAACTAATGTTAACTCTGTTGCTGCTGATAGAATATTTAGTTCTTCTAAATCTAAGTTTAGCACGTATAAGTGCTTAAATGGTCAAACAAATACTAAGCTACTTTTGACAGTACATACTGAGTTGGCTAAAGATAGCTTGTACGGTGAGCAAAAGCTTAGAAATGCTTTAGAAAATATTGATATTGTAGTCAGTTTTACAGCATTTGCTGATAAGTTTACCAAAGATACTGCAGATATTATTCTACCAATAGCAACTCACTATGAAACTAGTGGAAGCTTCGTTGATTTATTTGGCAATAGAAAAGAGTTTAAGCAAGTAGTCAAACCATATGCTGGTAACAAGGAGTTATGGAGAGTCCTAAGAGTACTAGGTAATCTGTTGGAGCTAGAAGGCTTTGATTATAACTCTATAGCAGAGGTTACTAATGATGCTTATGCTACACGAGCTAGAGTAGGTGTTAATCATGTTACGCAGATTCTCAATGCTAATCTTGATTATCAAAAAGAAGTAGCATTTGTGGCTTCAAACTCAATGTATAGTACAACTAGCTTGCTTAGAAGAGCTGAACCTTTGCAGAAAACTACTGATGCAAAACGTTTTGCTGGTGTGAGAATATCGCAAGAACTAGCAGATGAGATAGGTTTAAAAGGTCAGTCAGGAGTTATCAAAATTTATAATATCGACAATGAAATAAATCCTGAAGTAGTTGTTGATCCAAGCTTACAGGCTAAAAATATTATGCTACCAAGAGCACTATTTAAGGACTTTTTAAGTAGTGATAACATTAGTATTAAGCTGGTAGAGGAGGAGAGATAATATGCTAGGGTATATTTTATGGACATCACTTTATGTATTGTTGATAGTCATTCCTTTGATACTAGTTGTTGCATACTATACATATGCAGAGCGTAAAGTTATCGGTTATATGCAAGATAGAATCGGTCCAAATAGGGTAGGATCTTTTGGTTTATTGCAACCTATATTTGATGCGCTTAAGCTTTTTCTCAAAGAGATTATAGTGCCAACAAATTCAAATAGATATTTATTCTTTATTGCACCGATTTTAGCTTTTGCTCCGGCATATGCTGCTTGGGCGGTGATTCCTTTCTCTAAAGGTGTTGTTTTATCTGATATGAATCTCGGCTTACTATATATATTGGCAATGACTTCATTTTCTATATATGGGATAGTAATTGCTGGTTGGGCATCAAATAGTAAATACTCATTATTTGGCGCATTAAGAGCTGGAGCTCAGGTTATTTCCTATGAGTTGGCGATGGGTTTTGCTATCGTTGGAGTTGTCATAGCAGCAGGCTCTATGGGTATAACTGGAATTATTGAAGCTCAAAGCGGTGGTATTTGGCACTGGTATTTTATTCCGCTATTTCCATTATTTATTGTGTATTTTATTGCTGGTATAGCAGAGACAAATAGAGCTCCTTTTGATGTTGTTGAGGGTGAGTCTGAGATAGTTGCTGGACATCATATAGAATATACAGGGTCTAGGTTTGCTTTGTTTTTCTTGGCTGAATATGCAAATATGATTTTAATTAGTATCCTAACATCAATAATGTTTTTAGGTGGTTGGAATTCGCCATTCCAAGCTACGGCATTAGAGTCTATATTTGGTTTTGTACCAGGTGTGGTATGGTTATTTGCTAAGACTGGTATATTCATGTTTATGTTCTTATGGGTCAGAGCTACATACCCTCGTTATAGATATGACCAAATTATGCGTTTAGGTTGGAAGATATTTATACCACTAACGTTTGTATGGGTTGTTATTGTTGCTTGCATGGTTAGACTTGGTGTAGGACCTTGGTGGTAAAAAGGATAGTATCATGAGAAATATAACAAATTTTTTAAAGACTTTTCTACTTTGGGAGCTTCTAAAAGGGTTAAAAGTAACCGGTAAGCATTTTTTTACTCGTAAGGTTACAGTACAGTATCCAGATGAAAAAACTCCTATTTCTAATAGATTTAGAGGTCTACATGCCTTAAGACGCTATGAGAATGGCGAAGAGAGATGTATTGCATGTAAATTATGTGAGGTTGTTTGTCCAGCATTGGCAATTACAATCAACTCCACAGAAAGAGAAGATGGTACCAGAAGAACTTCAAGCTATGAGATGGATTTATTTAAGTGTATCTTTTGTGGCTATTGTGAAGAGTCGTGTCCGGTTGATTCTATTGTTGAGACAAATATCTTAGAATATCACTTCGAAGAGCGTGGTGAGAATATTATGACAAAAGCTAAACTTCTTGCTATAGGTGATAAGTATGAAGCACAAATAGCTGCTGATAGATTGCAAGATAAGGACTTTAGGTAGAAAAATGGTTGTAACAGATATTTTATTTTATACATTTGCGTCACTTGCTGTCATTTTTGCTTTAGTACTGGTTTTAGCAAATAATCCAGTAAATTCTGTAATAGCAATGATTTTTACATTCATATTTACAGCTGCAGTATGGATAATCTTACAACAAGTATATTTAGCATTATTACTTATAGTGGTTTATGTTGGTGCTGTGTTAGTGATGTTCTTATTTGTAGTCTTTATGCTAGATTTGCATGTTGAGGAACAGGGTAGAGTCGGTAGATTTTTCTATGCTCTAGCTGCTGTGGTTGTCTGTGCTATATTTGCTACAGTTATAAGTTACGCTGCAACAAATGTTTTTGCCGGAGCTATGATGCAAGGCGGAGTCGGTGGTCTTAAGATCATCGGTCTAACTATGTTTAGTAATGCTAATTTGTATGTATTTGAGCTTGTTGATTTTATTTTATTAGCAGCTATGACTGCAGCGATAACATTAACATTAAGAGCTAAGCGAAAAGGAAACAAAACTGTTGATCCAGCTCAGCAAGTTAAAGTCAGAGCAAAAGATCGTCTAACCATGGTGAAAATGCCAAGTAATAATGAGGGCGCTAAAGATGAATAGTATTTCAGTCTCAGTCACACACGGGCTGATTTTTAGTACACTTCTGTTTGTGATAAGTGTTGCTGGTATAATTATAAATAGAAGAAATATTCTTATATTATTGATGTCGATAGAGTTAATGCTTCTAGCAGTCAATACTAATTTTTTGATATTTGCTAATATGCATCAGCAGGCAATGGGTGGAGTTTTTGTATTCTTTATAATGGCAGTAGCTGCTGCTGAGACAGCAATTGGTTTAGCAATTGTTGTGGCAATATTTAGAAAACGCAAAACTATTGATTTAAGTAAACTTAATACACTAAGAGGTTAAGAGTAAACTATGATAATAAACAATCAAGTAGCAGCTGTATTAATCGCAGTTATAGTTCTAGCACCTCTATTAGGTGCATTGATAGCTGGGTTTGGTGGTAAATCGGTAAAAAATGCAGGTGTTAACTTTTTCACAATTTCTCTATGTGGTCTGTCTTTTGTCCTTAGTGTGATTTTAGCTTATGGTGTTTTTAGTGGCGCTGAAGTCTATTCTGTTAGCTTTTATCAGTGGGCTCCTATTTCAAATATGTTTGCCTTTGATGTTGGCTTTACTGTAAATAAGATAACTGTGTATATGATGTTGATAGTAACATTTGTATCAACACTAGTTCATATTTACTCGATTGGGTATATGAAAGGCGAAGAAGGATATGCAAGGTTTTTTGCATATATTTCAGGTTTTACATTTGCAATGCTTTGTTTGGTAATGGGAAATAATTTCTTACTATTATTCTTTGGTTGGGAAGGCGTAGGCTTATTTTCATACTTACTAATTGGTTTTTATTTCAATAGAGATAAGGCAAATGTTGCAAGTTTAAGAGCTTTTATTGTAAATAGAATTGGTGACTTGGGCTTCTTGTTGGGAATTGGAGCAGTTATTTTATATACAAAATCGGTTGACTATACGACAGTTTTTGCAGCTTTACCCGATATTGATAATACTCAAACTATACACTTTCTAGGTATTAGTTTTAGTCCAGTTACGCTAATGTGTTCATTATTGTTTATAGGAGCAATGGGTAAGTCAGCTCAGTTTCCTTTACATTCATGGTTAGAAGGATCAATGGAGGGTCCTACACCGATTTCAGCACTAATCCATGCAGCAACAATGGTTACAGCTGGGGTATTTATGGTTGCGAGACTTTCTCCAATGTTTGTATTGTCACCAGCGGCCCTAAGCTTTGTATTAATTATTGGCGCTATAACATGCTTGTTTATGGGGTTGATTGCAATCGTTCAAACAGATATTAAAAGAGTCATAGCATACTGTACGCTATCGCAATTAGGCTATATGATGGTAGCTCAAGGCGCTGGTGCGTTTTCAATAGGTATGTTCCATTTGATGACACACGCAATGTTTAAGGCATTATTATTCTTGGCAGCTGGATCTGTTATTGTTGCGATGCATCATGAGCAAGATATTCGTAGAATGGGCGGTTTAAGGAAATATATGCCGGTTACATATTTGTGTATGTTAATAGGTGCTTGGGCGCTTGCGGCTTTACCACCTTTCTCAGGATTTTTCTCAAAAGACTTGATTATTGAAGCAGCTCAAGCTACTACAGTATATGGACATGAGTTTGCTTACTATATGGTATTAGCGTGTGCGTTTGTTACATCGTTTTATATCTTTAGAATGTTTTTCTTGGTATTCCATGGTAAAGAAAGAATGTCAGATGAAGAAAGATCACATCTTAAAGAATCTCCATTTAGTATATTAATACCTTTAATATTATTGGCTATACCTTCTGTATTTGTTGGGGAGTATTTCTTTAGTAGTATTTTGTCACAGGAGCATGGTTTATTCGGTAATACTATAACCCCATTTATACAAGCTGGCCTTGGTTGGGAGTCGGTAACAGCACACTTAGCTAATGAGCCAGCTATAGTAAGTTCAATGGCATTCATTAAACATTCTGTAACAACGCTACCATTCTGGTTAGCTTTTAGTGCTTTAGTATTGGCATATGTTTTATATGTGTGGCTACCAGCAATTCCAAGACTATTTGCAAATGCAAAATCAGGATTTGGAATAATCTATCATATTTTAGTTAAGAAGTATTTTATTGATGCTTTGTATGATGTGATATTTGTTAATATCTTCTTGGCAATTAGTAATTTCTTGTGGAAAGTTGTTGATATCTTCATTATCGATAAAACAGTTGTAAATGGTACATCTAATCTGATATATCATACTGGCGATAGTTTTAGAAAGATCCAAAGAGGATATTTGTTTGACTATGCATTTGTGATGATGGTTGGTGTATTATTGTTTATGATTTTGCTAATTTCTGTTTAGGCAAGTTAGAGGATAAATTTGTATTATGAATTTAGGTAATTACTTATTAAGTTTAATAATCTGGCTCCCAATAGTTGGTGGTTTTGTTGTTTTGGCGACAAGAACCAAAGAGTTGCATGGCGATGCAGCACGTTGGGTAGCATTAGTCTTTAGTTGTTTAACTCTAGCTTTATGTGTTCCGTTAGTTACATCTTTTGATTATAGTAGTTCAGCAATGCAGTTCCAAGAATCAGTAAAATGGTTTAAGGTTTTTGGCATGCATGATATTTACTATAGTTTGGGAGTAGATGGATTTTCTGTATTATTTATAGTTTTGACATCTTTTGCTACATTAGTGATAGTTTTAGCTGCTTGGACATCTATCAAAACTAAAGTTAGACAATACATGGCGATATTTTTGATTACATGTGGTTTGACTAATGGCGTTTTCTGTGCGACTGATTCGATACTTTATTATGTTTTCTGGGAGGCGCTATTAATTCCAACTTGCCTTGGTATTGGTATTTGGGGTGGTAAGCACAAAGCGTATGCTGCAGTTAAATACTTTATGTATACATTCTTTGGTTCGGTATTTTTACTAGCAGCTATTTTGTATATTCAAACACGAGTTGCTGCTTCACCGACACACTTTTTGGTAAATCAAGATACTTATTCTATTCAGAATTTTATCGCTTGGGCAACTCAGTCACAAGGCTTTATAGATTCTGTTAAATTTACTCTAACAGCACAATGGTTAGTTTTTGGGGCATTTTTCTTAGCATTTGCTGTTAAGATTCCGATGTGGCCATTTCACTCATGGTTACCAGATGCTCACTCAGAGGCGCCTGCTGGTGGTTCTGTCATCCTTGCAGCCCTTATGCTTAAGCTAGGTGCTTATGGTTTCTTAAGATTTGCTATTCCAATGCTGCCAGAGGTAACAGCATCTCTCGAGTATGTTTTGATTATAATGTCTTTGATAGCTATAGTTTATGTTGGGGTTGTTGCTGTTGCACAAACTGATGTTAAAAGACTAATTGCATATTCATCAATTTCTCATATGGGTCTAGTTACTCTTGGTTTATTCTCAATATTTATATTGAAAAATGCTGATCCAGTATTAGGGACAACTCATGCGCAATTAGCTTTACAAGGCGCAGTGTTTCAGATGATTGCTCATGCTTTTTCATCTGGTGGTATGTTTATTGGTATTGGTTATTTATATTTGAGAATGCATACTAGAGAAATATCAGATTTCTCTGGTGTAGCTAAAACTATGCCAATATTTGCAACATTCTTTTTGCTTTTCTGTATGGCGAATGTTGGTTTACCTGGCACAAGTGGATTTGTTGGTGAGTTTATGATCTTACTGGCAGTATTTCAATACTCTCCATTAATAGCATTAATTGCAGGATTAACTCTTGTGATCGCTCCAATTTATACTCTTTGGATGTATAAGCGAGTTTTCTTCGGTGAGGTTGTATCTACACAGGTAGCAAGCTTGACTGATTTAAATAGGATGGAGCTATTTGTATTTATATTATTAGCGGTACCGACTTTATTGTTTGGTTTCTATCCAGAGCCAATTTTGCAGCTATCAGCAGCAGCATCGGCACATATTGTTGGTCTATCTCTATAAGGTGGTGTTTTGATTATGAGTTTATCAATCCTTTATATTTTGCCAGAAATACTACTAGCACTAGGTGTCATAGTTGTAATGTTTTCTGGACTTTTTCTACATGGTAAGATTAGAAACATTAACTATATTTTTTTCCAAGTATTTACACTACTTGCTTTGATAGCAACTTTTGCTAAAGAGTATCTGATACAGACTACTGGCTCAGTGTTTGAGGGTCAGGTTGTATTTAGTGGCTTTGCATATACATTACAACTAGTAATACTTGTCTTAGCAGTCTTTGTTGCATTATATTCAAGAGATTATGTCAAAGATAGAAAAATATCAGATGGTGATTTCTATACATTGTTAATGCTATGCGTACTTGGTGCAATGGTTTTAACAGCGGCACATAGTTTAGTTACAATATATGTTGGTCTAGAGTTATTATCATTACCAATGTATGCATTGATCGCAATCTATAGAGATTCAGGCAAAGGTCTTGAGGCCGCGATCAAATACTTTGTTTTAGGGGCTATTGCATCGGCTCTACTATTATTTGGGATGTCATTTGTCTATGGAATGACAGGCAAGCTTGATATTACAGAAATAGCCAATGTATTAGCACATGGTAACTTCGCAGGCTTACAGCAGCAGTTTTTGCTTGTATGCTTGGTAATGATGATCGCTACATTTTTATTCAAACTTGGTGCTTTCCCTTTTCATATGTGGTTACCAGATGTTTATCAAGGTGCTCCAAACGCAGTAGCAAATATCGTTGCAACTATTCCAAAAGTTGCTGCCTTTGCGATGCTTGTGAATATCTTATTTGTTGGCTTCCCATCACTAAAAGATTCATGGATATATCTGTTTAGGATTATAGGTATATTGTCAATATTTTTTGGTAGCTTGGTGGCACTCTCACAGACTAATGTTAAACGACTTTTGGGTTACTCAACAGTTTCACAGATTGGTTTTGTGCTATTGGCAACAACATTAAATCCTCAAGGATATGCCTTAACTGCGGCAAGCTTCTATGTCATAGTGTATGTATTTACAACTTTAGCTGTATTTGGCGTACTTACAACTATTTCTGTCGGGGGATATGAAGTTCAGGATCTTAATGACTTAAAAGGTTTCAACACAAAAGATTCATGGTTAGCATTTATCTTGTTGATTGTGCTATTTTCAATGGCGGGTATCCCTCCATTTGGTGGCTTTATTGCTAAACTATTTGTAGTTATGGGATTAATTAATGATGGTAATTACTTCTTGGCGTGTTTTGTACTATTTATGGCAGTAATAGCATCATTCTACTATGTGCGTGTCATCAAAACCATGTACTTTGATGATCCTGATAATGATGAAACTGTTAAGCCACCGTTGACATCTCTAATAGCATTAAGTATTAACGGTTTGGTACTATTATTCTTAGGGATTATGCCAATGCTCCTTTTGGGAGTTCTTACCCAAGTTACTAATGTTATATAAAAACTAATAGTTTATTGCCTATTGTCATTATTACTTTTATACTTTTATCTAGAAACAATTAAATTTTATTAGCTGATGAAGGAAATTCTAGGACCGCTTAATGATGTAATCAAGAATTCAAAAGAAAATATTGTTAATAAGAGTTTGAAAAAGCTTGATGTTGTAAGTAGAGAAGAGTTCGAAGTACAGAAGAAAATTCTATTAAAAACTCGTCAAAAGCTTGAGCAGGTAGAAGCTAAGCTTGATAAGCTTTTAGCTGAGAAAAAATAACATGTCTCTAGCAGTTCTAAAGAGTCGCGCACAGCTTGGTATTGAGGCACCTCTTGTTTGTATAGAAGTACATTTATCAAATGGTTTGCCAGGTTTATCAATAGTGGGGTTACCAGAGGCAGCTGTTAAAGAAAGTAAAGATCGTGTTAGAAGTGCAATTATCAATTCAGGCTTTAATTTCCCTAATAAGCGTATCACAATCAATCTTGCTCCAGTTGACTTACCTAAGAGTAGTGGTAGATTTGATTTGCCAATTGCATTAGGTATTTTGTATGCATCTGGGCAAGTAAATATTGTTGAAAATATCGATGAGTATGAATTCGCTGGTGAATTATCTTTAAGTGGTGAACTAAGAAAAATATCCAGTGCTATACCGATGGCTATTAAATGTGTTGAGGAAAATAAAAAACTTATTGTACCAACACAAAATAATAAAGAGATTGGTTTGGTTGAGTCAGTTAAAGCTTATGGCTTTGATAGTTTAAATGAGGTCGTGGAGTTTTTATCTGGGACTAAAAAAGAGCCAATAAAACCTAGTGTTGAGATTGATTTTGCTAAGCTATATCAAGATTTAGAGGATGTCAAAGGACAATATCAAGCAAAAAGAGCATTAGAAATCGCCGCAGCAGGTGGGCATAATATTCTTTTAGTAGGTCCTCCGGGTACCGGTAAGACAATGTTGGCAAGTAGGCTAAATTCGATCTTACCACCACTAGATAAAAGAGAAGCGCTTTCATCGGCAATGATCGCATCAATTAAAGGAGAGTCAGGGATCGCTGAAAGCTTTTATAAAAGACCATTTCGTCATCCGCATCATACCTCATCAGGAGTATCTTTGGTTGGTGGTGGCAGTAATCCAATGCCAGGTGAGATTTCCTTAGCACATAATGGTGTACTTTTTCTTGATGAGTTACCAGAGTTTGATCGTAAAGTTTTAGAAGTATTGCGTGAGCCTTTGGAGACAGGAAGTGTGAATATCTCTAGAGCTAGATGCCAAGTCGAATATTCAGCTAATTTTCAGTTAATAGCAGTAATGAATCCATGTCCATGTGGATATTTAGGCTCATAATTTAAAGAGTGTACTGATTCAATCCAAGCGATTAGAAGATATCAAAGTAAATTATCTGGCCCACTTCTAGATAGGATAGATCTTCATGTTGAAGTTCTTGAGCTTGCAAAAGAGGATCTAACAAATCAGCAGTTAAGAGGAGAGAAAAGTAGCATAATTAGAGAGCGAGTTAAAAGTGCTCGAGATAGACAAGTCTCTCGACAGGGTAAGATTAACGCAATGCTATCTAGTAAAGAGCTTGATAAGGTTTGTAATCTTGATAATGAAACAAAAAAATGCTTACGCTAGCTATAGAAAAGCTTGGACTATCAGCAAGAGGGTATTATAAAATACTCAAAGTTGCTAGAACTATAGCAGATCTTAATAGTACAGAAAATATTGATAAATCAGCTATCCAAGAAGCTATTAGTTATAGAAAAATGGATAAGTTTATCAAGTAAGTGATATAAATTTAGTGGTTAATTATTATTTATTAATTTAATGAAGGTAATATATGAGAAAATTATTTTTGGATGCATTTGGCGAAAAGAAATTAGATAAGCCCCCAGTTTGGATAATGCGTCAAGCTGGTAGATATCTACCAGAGTATCGTGCAGTTAGGGCAAAGTTTGATAATTTTATGGATATGTGCCGCAATGCTGATGCTTGTTGTGAAGTTGCGCTTCATCCACTTCAGAGGTATGATCTTGACGCAGCAATTGTTTTTTCAGATATTCTGACAATTCCAGAAGCTATGGGGATGGACCTAAAATTTATAAAAGGTACGGGGCCAGTCTTTTCTGAGCCGATACAATCGCAAAAAGATTTAGATAAGCTAAAATCTATTGAAGATAGTATTGGTTCGCTAGATTATGTTTATAATGCTGTCAAGACTACTAGTTCAGCAATAAATGTACCTTTAATAGGCTTTACTGGAAGTCCTTGGACTTTAGCGGCATATATGATTGAAGGTTCAGGATCTAAGCAGTTCAATAAATTGCGTAAGATGATGTATGCAAATCCTCAGTTGATGCATAGCTTATTACAACGCCTTGCAGATATAACAATTATCTATTTGCTTGAGCAGGTTAAGGCTGGCGCGAGTTCTGTGATGATATTTGATACTTGGGGAGGTATACTACCTTTAGAACATTATAAAAATTTCTCTCTTAAATATATGGAGTATATTGCTAAGAATGTAAAGCAAAAAATTAATATACCTATAGTTTTCTTTACTAAGGGTGGATCAAACTTTTTTGAAGAGATAAAAGATAAATCCTGTGATGGAGTAGGAGTTGATTGGAGTGTTACATTAAAACAGGCACGACACAGAATAGGGGTTGGGAAAGTTCTGCAAGGGAACTTTGATCCCGCATTTTTATATGGGTCTAAGCAAAGTATTAGGGAGACTGTTAGAGCCAATATTGAATTTATCCAGTCAGATAAGCTAAATAATTATATTGTCAACTTAGGTCATGGAATTTATCCTGATATAGATCCTGATAGTGTTAGAGTTATGATAGATGCGATTAGAGAATTTAGTGCTTAATTATTTAGAAATGAGTGTCACATCAAAAAGTCTTGACATCACTAAAAATGTTGATATCATATATTGCAATAGACGCGGGGTGGAGCAGCTTGGTAGCTCGTCGGGCTCATAACCCGAAGGTCGTAGGTTCAAATCCTGCCCCCGCTACCAAATAGGAATTTTTTATAAAGGCCCTTTAAGGGCCTTTTTGCTATCTGAAGGGTATGCAAAATCTAAGGGGTGAAAATGTTGCTAGACGATTTATATGAGATAGTAGAACCCATCACAGCTGATCTAGGCTATATTTTATGGGGAATTGAAGTTGTAGGAAGTGGTAAACTTACCATACGTATTTTTATTGATCATGAGAATGGTGTTTCAGTTGATGATTGCCAAATAGTTAGTAAAGAAATCAGTGCAGTTTTTGATGTTGAGGATCCAGTTTCAGGTAAATATATTCTTGAAGTTTCTTCACCTGGGATGAATCGCCAAATTTTTAATATAATTCAGGCGCAAGCTCTGGTAGGATTTAATGTAAAGGCGGTTACTTTGGCTCCAGTTGGATCACAAACTAAGTTTAAGGGCGTGCTAGAAAGAGTAGAAGGAAACAATGTCATTCTAAACTTGGAAGATGGTAAAGAAATAAGTTTTGATTTTGACGAGCTTAAAAAACTAAGGGTATCACCTGATTTTAGTTAGATAGAGGAATTTAAAATATGAGCAAAGAATTATTGTTAGTATTAGAAACTGTAGCAAATGAAAAAGATATCTCAAAAGATCTTTTATTTGAAGCTATGGAAGAGGCTTTGGCTATTATAACTAAGAAAGAACTTGATGAGCATATGAATATCGAGGTTAAAATCGATAGAGTTACGGGTGATTTCAAGGCTGATAGAGTTTGGCATATTGTTTCTGAAGATGAAGATTTAATTGATTATTCAAAAGAGCTTTATGAAGATGTCGTTCAAGAAAAAGGCTATAATGTAAAAGCTGGCGATGTTATGCGTGAACCTGTTGAGGTCAAAGAATATGGGCGTATAGCTGCGACAATGGCTAAGCAAATTCTAATGAAGAAAATCAAAAATTTTGAAAGAGAAAAGTCAGCTAGATTTTATCAAAATAAAATTGGCGATATTGTTTACGGCGAGATAAAGCGCGCTACATATGAAATCTTAGTTGTTGATTTGGGCAATAATGCTGAGGGGATTTTACCTAAAAAAGATCTAATAGCTAGAGAAAGATATCGAGTTGGTGACAAAATAAGAGCATGTGTTGAAGCTGTTGAGAGTGATGAGTCTGGCAAGCCAAATACGATTATGTTAAGTCGTTCAAGCAATACTATGCTTAAAGCTTTATTTAAGCTTGAGGTTCCGGAGGTTGAAGAAGAGCTTATTAATATAGTGAATGTAGTTCGTGAACCTGGTTTTAGGTCTAAAGTAACTGTTAAAAGTAATGATCAAAGAATAGATCCTTGTGGTGCCTGTGTTGGTGTGAGAGGTTCTAGAATACATTCTATAATGAGTGAGCTAAATGGTGAGAAGGTTGATGTTATACTTTGGAATGAAGATATGGTTCAGTATGCAATTAACTCATTATCACCAGTTGATGCAGCAGACATCTTAGAAGTGAATGTTGATGAAGAAACTAATTCGATAGATATTGTTGTTAAGCAAGAAAGTTTATCTAAAGCAATTGGTAAAAATGGTGTTAATGTAAGATTAGCAAGTTCGTTAATAGGTTGGAAAATTAATGTTCTATCAGATGCTGAGCAGGAAGAAAAACAAATGTCTATAGTAGAGAAATTTGTTGAAGCCTTAGATATAGATCACGATTTTGCATTAGTATTGATTGAAGAGGGTATAGAGACTCTTGAAGATTTAGCATATTTAGATAGAGCGGAGCTTTTAGAAATTGAAGGGTTTGATGAAGAGATCGTTGATGAGCTTCAAGAGAGAGCAAAAGCAGTTATTTTATCTCAAGCTTTAGGAGGTAAAAAACCAGCTCAAGATTTGTTAGATATGCAAGGTATGAGTCTGGATTTGGCTGAGCAGCTAGCGCAAAATAATATAGTTACTATGGAAGATCTAGCAGAGCTATCTGTAGATGAGTTGCTTGATATTGTGGATATAGATGAAGAGCAAGCAACTAATTTAATTATGCAAGCAAGAGCTCCTTGGTTTGAATAATAAAAGTACATATTAGGAATAGTACAAAGGAGAGGGAAATGGCAGAGATTACAGTTGGGCAGTTAGCACAGCAAACAAATAAAGAAGTAGATGCACTACTAAAACAGCTTAAATCTTTTGGTATTGAAAAATCTAGTGAGAAAGATACATTAACTCCTACGGAGATGAAAACTTTGCTAGAGAAGATTAATAGTGCGAAAAATACCGCAACAAGGAAGAAAGTAACTTCAGTGAAACTTGACGGCAAACATAAAATTAATGTTTCTGTCAAAAGAAAAAGGCGAGTTGCTAAGAAAGTGGAACAGCAAGAGTCTACTACGTTAGAACAGCCACAAGAGCTTGAAACTATGGTTCAAGAAGTTTCTCAGCAAGTAGATATCGTAAAAGAACAGGATAATATCGAGCAAATTGTTGAGAATAAAGAGGCTGTGAAGGTTCAAGAACAGCGACAAGCTGAAATAGCAAAACCAGTTATAAAAGATAGTGGTTTTAAGATAACGGCAATGCCAGAGATTAAGATTGAGGAAATCGTTGCTGAAGATGATGAAGGGTTGGCTGCTAGTGATAAGCAAGCTAAGAAAAAAGCTGCTAAGAAAGTATTCTCTGAAGCTGTGAATACTAATACAAAGTATAAGCGTGAGGAAGAAGAGAAAAAATCTAAAGCAAAGAAAGCTGGAGGTAAAGGTTTTAAAAAAGCTAACCCAAGGCAGCTTTCACAACTTGCTGGTGATCTGGAGTCATTTGATGAGTTTGGAGCTAAAAAAGGTAAACTAAAAGCGCCAAAAGTTAAAAAGCAGGAATTTACAAAACCTGTTGAAAATACAGTTAGAACTGTTGAAATTCACGAAGGAATTACTGTAAGTGAACTAGCTCAAAAAATGGCTGTCAAAGGTGCTGAAATAGTTAAAGTACTATTTAATATGGGTGTGATGGCGACAATTAACCAATCGTTAGATCAAGATACAGCAATCTTAATCGTTGAAGAGATGGGTCATAAATATACACTACATAACGAGAATGCTCTTGAAGAGGCGGTAACAATAGTTGATAGAAGCTCATACAAGAAGATTTCTCGTGCTCCAGTTGTAACTATAATGGGACACGTTGATCATGGTAAAACATCATTGCTAGACTATATTCGTCAAACACGAGTGGTTGCTGGTGAAGCTGGTGGTATAACACAGCATATTGGCGCGTATTCTGTTAAGACTGATAAAGGTTCAATCACATTCTTAGATACTCCAGGGCATGAGGCTTTTACTTCAATGCGAGCACGTGGTGCTAAGAGTACAGATATTGTAATTTTAGTTGTTGCTGCTGATGATGGTGTTATGCCGCAAACTGAAGAGGCAATTCAGCACGCTAAAGCAGCAAGGGTACCAATTGTTGTTGCAGTAAATAAAATTGATAAGCCAGAGGCTGATCCTGATAAAGTGATTAGTGAACTTGCACAAAGAAACGTAATCCCAGAATCATGGGGTGGTGATGTAATGTTTGTAAATGTTTCTGCTAAAACTGGTGAAGGTGTTGCTGATCTATTAGAAGCAGTACTTTTACAATCAGAGGTTTTAGAATTAGAGGCATTTGCTGAGGGCTTGGCTGAGGGTGTCGTAATTGAATCACGTCTAGAAAAGGGTCGTGGTCCAGTGGCAACTGTACTTGTACAAAATGGTAACCTTAAGCAGGGTGATAATATCTTGTGTGGTACTGAGTACGGTAGGGTAAGAGCTATGCATAATGATCTTGGGAAAAAGATAAAAGCAGCTGGTCCAGCTACACCTGTTGAAATACTTGGTTTATCGGGTGTGCCAGCAGCTGGTGATGAGATGGTTGTGATTGAAAATGAGAAGAAAGCAAAAGAGCTTGCAGCACAGCGATCTCAGAAACAAAAAGAAGCTAAAATTGCCCAAGAACAATCACTTAAGCTATCAAACATGTTCAATAACATGGGTAAAGAAGGTGAACAGCAAGTACTTAAAATTATCCTTAAGGGCGATGTACAAGGTTCTGTTGAGGCAATTAGAGAGTCACTACTTAAGCTTTCAACAGATGAAGTTAAGGTTGATATAATTGCAAGTGGCATAGGAGCGATTACATCTTCAGATGTGACTTTAGCTGTAGCATCAACAGCGGTTGTTATAGGTTTTAACGTCCGTGCTGATAGTGCTGCTAAAAAGCTTGCAGAAACTGATGGTGTAGAGTTTCGTTATTACAATATTATTTATGATTTAATAGATGATGTTAAAAAAGCGATGTCTGGTTTACTTTCTCCTGAAATGAAAGAGCAGATTATTGGTATTGCTGAGGTTAGAGAAGTTTATCGTTCATCTAAATTCGGTTCAATTGCTGGATGTATGGTTATTGAGGGAGTAGTTAAGCGTACTAATCCTATCCGTGTCTTACGAAATAATGTTGTTATTTACGAAGGTACACTAGAGTCACTTAAGAGATTCAAAGATGATGCTAGTGAAGTTAAAAAAGGCTTAGAGTGTGGTATTGGTGTCAAAAACTATAATGATGTCCGTGAGGGTGACCAAATAGAGGTATTTGAGGTTGCTAAGGAGTTGTAATTATGGCTGCAGAGGGTAGAGTACAAAGAGTAGCGAGTGAGTTTCAAAAAGTTATATCTTTATTACTGCGTACTAGAATAAAAGATGCTAAGCTAGCTAGTGCAACTATTACAGAAGTGGATCTTTCTAAGGATCTATCTTATGCAAAAATATATTATACTTGCTTAGCTATTGAGGATGCTGAATATATTGACAAAGCATTTGAAAAATCAAAAGGTTTCTTTAGATCATCTATAGCTAAGTCATTAAGTCTACGAATTGTTCCAAATCTTAAGTTTATATATGACACTTCGCTTGATTATGGTATGCAGATGGAAGAAAAAATCCAGCAGGCACTTGAAGCTGACTCAAAAATTATCAAGCAAGATGATAAATCTTTACAAGAAAATTATAAGCAAAACGATAAAGAAACTAAAGCTGAGAAGTTAAGGTAGGTAGCTTATGAGTAAGCTTACTATTGTTCGTGGATTTAATGATGTATTGCCACTAGACAGTTATAAATGGCAACTCTTGGAATCAAAAGTAAAACTCATACTTGATAGATATAACTACAGTGAAACAAGATTGCCTATTGTTGAGAGGAGCGAATTGTTTCATAGAAGTGTAGGTGAAAGTTCTGATATAGTTTCAAAAGAGACTTATGACTTTCAAGATCGTAATGGTGATAGCCTGACATTGCGTCCAGAAGGAACAGCTGGCTGTGTTAGGATGGTTATTGAAAATAATTTGGCTACTCGAGGCCAAACACAGAAACTATGGTATTGTGGACCTATGTTTCGCTATGAGCGCCCACAAAAAGGCCGCTATAGACAATTTTATCAGCTTGGGGTTGAGGCTTATGGCTTTGATGGTATAGCTATTGATTTAGAGGTTATTGCTATAGCTTGGAGTCTTTTCAAAGAGCTTGGGATTTATGAGTATGTAACTTTAGAACTAAATAGCCTTGGTTCTAGTCTTAACAGACAAGAGTATACTCAAGCGCTATTACAATACCTAAAACCATATCATGCTGAGCTTGATGAAGATTCTATCAAGAGGTTGGATAAAAATCCTCTAAGAATATTAGATTCTAAGATAGAAAAAACACAAAAAATCTTAGCAAACGCACCTAAACTTATTGATTTTATAGATCATGATTTGCGTTTGAGATTTAAACAAACTTGTCAATATTTAGATGCCTTGGGTGTCAGATATAAATTAAATGAAAATCTTGTTAGAGGTTTGGATTATTATACTGGTTTAGTTTTTGAATGGACTACTGATAAACTTGGTTCACAGAGTGCAATCTGTGCAGGTGGTCGTTATGATGGTCTTGTAGAGAATCTTGGTGGTCAGAAAACTGCTGCGATAGGATTTGCTATAGGTATGGAGCGTTTGTTACTCTTATTAGAAGATTTAGGTAAATTACCTAATCAAGATAATGCTTGTGATGTGTTTTTCATATTAGATAGTGCCCAGCTGCATCAATCTCTTGCTATAGTAGAGAATATTCGCCAAGAGCTTCCCCAACTTAAAATAGATATGGATCTAAAGTTTGGTAGTTTTAAATCACAATTTAAGAAAGCGGATAAATCTGGAGCTAAAGTTGCTATAATAATCGGCCAAGATGAGTTAGATAATGGCTTTGCTGGTATAAAATTTCTTCAACAAAATGAAGAACAACAACAAGTTGCTTTTAATGAGTTAATAAATTTTTTAGAAAGATAGAGGTTTATGAAATTACATAATATAAAGGGCTATGCTTGGATTGTAGTTGGGTTAAGCTCATTTCTACTAATCGATAAATATATAATGAATGTTTCTCCTAGCTTGATTGCTAATGAGCTTATGAGTAGTTTTTCAATAAATGCTACTGAAATGAGTGCGATGGTTTCGTTATTTTTATGGTCTGTAGTATTTTGTCAATTTTTTGTTGCTGGACCTATCATTGATAAATTGGGGTTTAGAAAAGTAAGTTTTTTCTCATTAATATTATCTGCAATTGGATTATTATTATTTGTATTATCTGCAGATATTCACAGTTTTGCACTAGGTTGTGTTTCAAGACTAATGATAGGTATTGGAGCCTCATTTGCAACAGTCGGCTATATAAAAGCCGCTGCAGTATGGTTTGATCCACGCAAGTTTGCTTTTGTATGTAGCTTTCTGATGACAGCAGCTATGACTGGTGCATTGTTGGGTCAGGTACCGCTAGTTTATCTAATTGAGCTTACAGGATCATGGCATAGAGCATTAATCAGTTATGCTTGCTTTAGTATTGTTATAGCACTTTTATACTTAGCATTAGTTAGAGATTACAATCCTGATGCTTCATACTCAAACCAAACAAAAGGTAATACTGGAACGCTTGCTGGAATAAAAAAAGTTCTTTTAAATAAAAATAATTGGTATCTTACATTGTATACCGGTCTTACTTTTACCACGATAGATGTTTTTGGCGGAATTTGGGGTAATAACTATTTTAGAGAGTTATATAGCATACCGGCAAAAGATGCCTCGTATATTGTTTCGATGATGTTCTTGGGTCTTGCGATTGGCTCACCTATAATTGGTAAGCTCTCAGAGAAATTTGATAATAGGGTTGGGATTATGGTTGCCTTTCATATTATTGCAACAATTTCTTTAGCGGTAGTTCTACAATTTAAGCTTACACCAACAATATCTGGAGTTTTACTATTTGTTTTTGGCTTCTGCTTAGGAGTTTATATGCTAGCTTTTGCTATAGGAAACCGTATAAATCCAGTTGTGGTCGCTGCAACAGTTGCGGCATTGATAAATACTGGTGAGCCATTATTAGGAGCTTTATTTGATCTATTAATAGGCCATTTGTTAGATTTGACATGGACAGGCCAATATATAGATGCACAAAATCATATTAGTGCTATAGCTTCAGAGGGGGCGCATAGATATTTCCATATAAATGCATATCATCATGCTTTTTTAATCCTTGTATTTAGCATGATCGTATCATTCTTTTTGCTGATTTTAGTAAAAGATAAAGAAGTTAAATAAAAATGAAACTTGAGAATATTTATCTTCAAAAAATTCGTGAACTTGACTTAAAAGTTGATTCTTTACAACTTGAGGCTATTAGACGCTTGCAAGAAATAGTCGATCAACTTTATTCAAAAAAAAAATCTAAACTGAGATTGTTTAAAAAATCTTTTTATCCTGCTATCAAAGGATTATATATGTGGGGTGGTGTAGGTCGTGGTAAGACCTTTATAATGGATATCTTCTATAATAATCTCACAATAAAGAATAAAAAAAGACAGCATTTCTCGCATTTTATGAAAAATATTCATACGCAATTGAGAAAATATCAGGGTGAAAAAAACCCAATATCAAAAGTTGCGTTTGATATGGCAAAGCAAACACAAATTATATGTTTTGATGAGTTCTTCGTTGAAGATATTGCTGATGCTATGATCTTGGGGAGTATTTTTACTGAGTTATTTAAGTTTGGTGTAGTGTTAGTAGCAACCTCAAATATAGAGCCAGAAAAGCTTTATAAAAATGGTTTACAACGCGAATTATTTTTACCTGCTACTGATGTATTACTTAAAAATGTTGATGTATTAAACTTAGATTCTGGAGTTGATTACAGATTTCGTTTGCCTACTGAGTATCTAAATTATCTCTATCCATATAATGAACATAATCGTAAAAATTTCTTTGATAAATTCTTCCTGAGAAATAGTCATTTTGATAAAGATCTTAGTATACGAGTCTTAGCTAGAGATATCCCAACAATATTGCTAAGCCATAAAGATGTTTGCTTTGACTTTAAGGTTATTTGTGGTGATGGTAGAAGTGCCCATGATTATATTGATATTTGCCATAAATATGAACAGTTATTTATCTATAATTTAGTTGTTTTTGGACCTCATAATGAGGATATGGCTAGACGCTTTATTGCATTAATAGATGAGTTTTATGATCAGAATAAAAAAGTTGTGATTCTTGCTAATTGTGATTTTAAGGATTTATATAATGGTGAAAGACTCAAATTTGAGTTTCAACGGACTATAAGTCGGTTAAATGATATGCAGAATTCACGTTTTGGAGTTATAAATGAATAAGGTTGAGCTTATTGAGGTTACAGAGGATGTAATAGATCAACGTATAGATAATTTTCTTTTAAGTAGATTTTCTCGATTACCAAAATCTTTAATTTATCGCTGGATTCGCAAAGGCGAATTACGTGTAAATAAAAAAAGAGTAAAACAGACATCACGTGTAAGTGCGGGAGATATTGTTAGAGTGCCTCCATTTAGTTTAGAAGAAGATTCTAAACCTATAAAAATTTCACAATCACACTTGGACTTTCTAGAGCAGCGTATCCTATATGAGAATGATGATTATATAATCGTTGATAAACCATCAGGTATGGCAGTGCATGGTGGTTCTGGAGTTAACTCAGGATTAGTTGAGCGTCTAAGGCAGTTGCGTCCAAAAGTTAGACGTTTAGATTTAGTGCATAGACTTGATAAAGAAACATCAGGCTGTGTACTTTTGGCAAAAAAACATAGTTCATTAGTATATTTCTTTGATATTTTCAAACAACGTAAGGTTGATAAAATTTATTATGCAATAGTTCATGGTCATTGGGATAAAAAAATCATTAAGATAGATTTACCTTTAAAAAGAACTGAAACTAAAGATGGCCAACGCGTTGTTAAAGTTGATAGTAAGGATGGAAAACAAGCTTTGACTAGGATTATATCGGTTAGGCATCTACAAGGAGGTTTTAGTCTACTTGAGATAAAGTTAGAAACAGGTAGAACCCATCAAATTAGAGTACATACAAAAGCGATGGGGCATCCTATTGTTGCAGATAAGAAGTATGGCTTTGCTACTAAAGATCAACTCTTGCTAGACAAGGGAGTTGATAGATTATTATTGCATGCAGCTAAGTTAGAGTTCTATGATGATAAACAAAACAAGCAAATATCAGTAACAGCAGCATTAGATTCGCGATTTGAGAAATTTATCCAAGAGTAAATTAGTCTTTCTTATCTTTTATCATTACTAATATTACAAGAGAAGCAATCATGCTTGCGACTAAAGTTGTAAATGCAAAATGATATGACTCTAATTCAAAGTACTTAATATCAGCACTACTAGTATATTGAGAAACAACTTCTCCAGCTTTATTTATATACTTACCAGTCCATGACCAATCTAAGAAATATCCTATAAGTGGATCAAATATTGCGCCTAAAATTGGTTCACCTGTATTGATGAAAGCAGCTACAGTTGCAGTTATAATTATAGGATTTATACGATTTCCTATTGCAAATGAAAGCATATAAATTCCTAAGCATAGACCAAAGATAAATAACAGTATTGCTGATATGGTAGAGCTTGTTTTTGTTAATAAAACAAAGCTAAGAGCTATTGTTCCAATTATGTGGGAGAAGATCATCACTCCCTTTCTGCTATCAAGAATTTCAGATAATTTACCAATAATTGGTGAGCCGATAGCCATACCGATAAAAATCATCGAAATTATGCTAGCAGCTTCTTCTCTTGAAATGTGATATGCTTCTCTGAAGTAAGCGTTACCCCAAAATCCAGCAAAAGCATCAACCGCCGTGAAGCTTAAGCCGACATAAAATGTTAAAAGCCAGTTGTTTTTATTTTTGATAACTTCTTTGAGGACATCAAGAGTTTTTAGCTGGTTGTTAGGTGAGCTCGCTTCGGGTTGCTTAGGATTAAAATCACGTACAACAATATAATAAACTACTGCGATCAATAAGCTAGCCACTGAAAACAGTAGCATAGCCATTTTCCAGTCGCCACAAATTGTTATAAGATAAGCTAATGGTGCTTGCGCACACAAGGCACCAATCATTGCTGCTGTAGCAAGAAAGCTTGCGGCAAAGGCAAATTTGCGTGGCTCAAACCATACCGATACAGCTTTAAGATAAGATATCGTAGCAAATGATACACCTAAACCAGTAGTTATCCTTGCAATGTATGCCATACTAAGGCTACCTAAGTTTGCTGCAACAACGAATAATATAACACCTGTTGCTGAAATTGTGATTGAAATCGGGCTTATTAGTCTAAAGCCAAATTTATCAATGATAGGCCCAGCTAAAAAAAGTTGACAGATAATAATGGACCAGAAAAATGCTGAACCTAAAGCTCCAGTTTGTGTAGCATTGGTACCAAAATTAGACATCATATCATCAGTAATTAGACTTGGAAATACTTGCATTACATACTTGTCAAATAGTAGAAATGAACTAAGTATGATTATTATCCATGCGTAGCCACGTATATTGTATATCCTTTGTTCCATATGCCATTAGTTAGGGTAGTATGAAATTTAATTTTATGTTCCAAAGTTAGATAAATCAAGCGTTAAAGCTTTTTCTTTGCTAATATGGGCTTTTTTGGTATTATGTGAGAGTGTTTTTATGAATGAGATTCATGTAATGTTAACAAATATTAAAATTGATACCAAAAAATTTATCTTACTGCAATTGATCTTAGTATTAGTTGGTTACTTTGTTATTTTAGTATTTTATAATTATGATTATGCTAATTCATTTTTAATAGGCTCATTAACAATGTTTTTAACTAATTTTGTGTTTTTTTTCAGATTGTTTATAAATAAGCAGTTCAGTCCAGGGATTGAAATAGCAATATTTTATCTCAGCGAGCTTTTGAAACTAAGCATTGTAGCACTGCTGACAATATTGTTAGCAATTTATGTAAAACCGAAATTATTTTCTTACATTTTTGGTTTAGTTTTGTTACAATTAGCAGTGTGTTTTGTGCCTATCTTGTTCAAAAGGGTCAGATAGGTTTATTTGGGTGTTTATATAAAAGTAGATAATATACTGGTGGAATAAAATAATGGCAAATACAGAAGCAGGCTCTCAAGTAGCTACTGAATATGTGCAGCACCACTTGCATCACTGGCAAGTAAGTTTAGGTCAAGGTTCTTTTTGGCAGCTTAATGTTGATTCATTATTGGTGAGTGGCATATTAGGGGTTGTATTTATATTGGCTATGTTTTTGGCAGCGAGAAAAGCTAACTCAGGAGTTCCAGGCAAGTTTCAGAATATGATTGAGGCTGTTTGGGAATGGATGGATGGCATGGTTGCTAATAATTACCATCATAAAAGAGATTTTGTTACACCACTAGCACTTACTATATTTGTTTGGGTAGTGTTGATGAATTTTATGGATTTGCTCCCAGTTGATCTTTTCGGTTGGATAATTAGCTTCTTTACTGCTAGTCATGAAGCTTATTTTAGAGTTGTTCCTACTGCTGATCCTAATGTTACTTTTGCTATGTCAATAGCAGTTTTCTTCCTTGTGATTTTTTATAATCTCAAGGCAAAAGGCTTTGGGTTGATCAAAGAAGTGCTAAGCTCACCTTTTGGTATTTGGTTATTTCCTTTAAATATCTTCTTTAGACTGGTTGATGAAATAGTTAAGCCAGTTTCACTGTCGCTGCGTTTGTTTGGTAATATTTTTGCGGGAGAACTTATATTTATCCTTATAGCTTTATTGCCGTGGTGGTTTCAGTGGACTCTTGGTGGGATATGGGCAATATTCCATATCCTAATTGTTTTGATACAGGCTTTTGTATTTATGATGCTAACTGTAGTTTATTTAAATATGGCGCAGGAAGCTCACTAAGTTTAAACTAACCTAAAAATAAATCTTTAATAAAACAGGAGAAATAAAAAATGGATATGTCTTTACAAGTTTTAGGGAACTTAAATGGTTTGACAGCAGTTGCAGTAGCTTTGCTTATATCTTTACCAGCTTTAGGAACAGCAATAGGTTTTGGTGTTTTAGGTGGTAAATACCTTGAAGGCGTTGCGCGTCAGCCTGAGTTAGGTGGAATGTTACTTGGTCGTATGTTTATCGTTGCGGCTTTCGTTGATGCTTTCGCTGCTATCTCAATAGCAATTGGTTTCTTAGTTCTTTATGCAAACCCTTTAGCAATTCCAGGCTTAGCTGAAGCAGCTCAGAAAGTAATCGGCGCATAAATATAAATAATAAATCATAAGTTTCATTATCTAAAGGATAAGTAGATGGATATTAATATAACTCTAATAGGGCAAATGATAACGTTTGCAATCTTTGTTGGATTTACAATGAAGTTTGTATGGCCTCCGCTACGTAAAGCTTTAGAAGAGCGTAGAGAAAAGATTGCTGAAGGTCTAGCATCTGCTGATAGAGCATCTAGAGAACTAGAGGTTGCTAAGAGACAATCTGCAGAGATTTTGCGTGAGGCTAAGGCTAAGGCGACCGAAATAATTGAAAATGCTTATGTAAGAGCTCATAAGGTTGATGAGCAAGCAAAAGAGGAAGCTATTGCTGCTGCTGATAAGATTAAAAGCATGGCCATTGCTGAAATAGAGCAAGAAAAGGTTAAAGCGAAAGAGCAACTTAAGCAAGAGCTTGTTAATTTAGCTATGGCGGCAGCTAGTAAAATCATAGCAGCAAGTGTTGATGAAAAAGCTAGTAAAAAAGTTTTAGAAGACTTTGTAGAAAAAGTATAACTTTTAATAAGGTAAACACATGACTAATATAAGTGTGATTGCGAAGCCGTATGCTAAAGCAGCATTTGAGTTTGCAAATGAACATAACCTACTACAACAATGGTCTAAATTGCTTCAAACATTTTCTGAGTTGATCAAAGATAAATCGGTAGCTGCAATTGTATCTAGTCCTACTATATCTCAAATTGAGGTTGTGGATGCTCTAAAAAAACAGTTAGACGAAAACTTTTTTAATTTTCTTGCTTTGATAGCTGAAAATAAAAAAATGTTGATAATGCCAGAAATAGCAGATCAGTTCGAGTCTATAAAAAATATCCATAACAACGTTAGAGTTGCTGATGTTACTCTAGCTTACGCTACAGATAAAAATATCTTAGATAGTCTGAAAACTAGTTTGGAGAAAAAGTTTGGCTGTACAATTGATATGCATATAAATATAGATCCGGCGATAATTGGTGGAGCAGTAGTCAAGGTTGGGGATACAGTTATTGATAGTTCAGTATCTGGCCATTTAGAGAAATTAAAAAGTATTTTGTTATCATAAATTATAGGAAGTGAGCTTATGCAATTAAGTCCATCAGAAATAAGTGGTTTAATAAAACAAAGAATCGAGAAGTTTGACAATTCAGTTGAACTAAAATCAGAAGGTACAATCGTCAGTGTTGCTGATGGTATCGTTACTATTTATGGATTAAATGATGTTGCTGCTGGTGAAATGATTAAATTACCAGGCGATGTTTATGGTCTAGCTCTGAACTTAAATACAGATTTGGTTGGTGCTGTAGTTTTAGGGGATTATGAGCATATTAAAGAAGGCGATAAAGCATACTGTATTGGTAGAATACTAGAAGTCCCAGTTGGAGAGGCTCTCTTAGGCAGAGTTGTTGATGCTTTAGGTAATCCTATCGATGGTAAGGGTGAAGTGGCAACTGATTTAACTTCACCTATCGAAAAAATTGCTCCAGGTGTTATTTGGAGAAAATCAGTAGATCAAGCGCTACAAACAGGTATTAAGTCAATTGACTCAATGGTACCAATTGGTAGAGGTCAAAGAGAGCTTATCATTGGAGATAGACAGATAGGTAAAACCGCAATTGCTGTTGATACGATTATTAACCAAAAGGGTACAGGTGTTAAGTGTATCTATGTTGCTATTGGTCAGAAGGCATCTACAATTGCAAACATTGTAAGACAGCTTGAAGAGCATGGCGCAATGGAACATACAATTATTGTTGCAGCTACAGCATCTGATTCTGCAGCGCTGCAATATATCGCGCCTTATGCGGGATGTTCTATGGGTGAATACTTTAGGGATCGCGGTCAAGATGCACTTATTGTTTATGATGATTTGACTAAACAAGCATGGGCTTATAGACAGATTTCACTTTTATTAAGAAGACCGCCTGGACGTGAAGCTTATCCTGGTGATGTATTCTATCTTCACTCTAGACTTCTTGAAAGAGCTGCAAGAGTCAACGAAGAATATGTCGAGAAATTTACAAATGGTGAAGTGAAAGGTAAGACAGGTTCTTTGACTGCACTACCTATCATTGAAACACAAGCTGGTGATATCTCTGCATTCGTTCCAACGAACGTTATATCAATCACTGACGGGCAGATATTCTTAGAGACAGATTTATTTAACTCTGGCTTAAGACCTGCGATAAACCCTGGTAACTCTGTTTCACGTGTCGGTGGTGCAGCACAAACTAAGATTATCAAGAAACTTGGTGGTGGTATCCGTTTGGCACTTGCGCAATATAGGGAGCTAGAGGCGTTCTCACAATTTGCATCAGACTTGGATGAAGCAACTCGTGCACAATTAAACAGAGGTCAAAGAGTAACAGAATTGCTAAAACAAAAGCAATTCTCAACTTTATCTGTGGCTTTAATGGCATTGTCACTTTATGCTGCTGATAATGGATACTTAGATAACTTAGAGGTTTCAGAGGTTATACCTTTTGAATCTGCGCTACATGCATTAGCAGAAACAAAGTATAGTGATGTAATTGCAGAAATTAATGAAACTGGTAAGTATGATGCTGATATTGCTGATAAGTTAAAAATTATTGTTGAAGACTGTAAAGCAAATCAAGCTTGGTAATAGGAGTATAGACTATGTCTAACGCTAGAGAAATACGTTCCAAAGTACAGAGTGTTAAAAACACGCAAAAAATCACAGGTGCAATGGAATTAGTTGCTGCTAGTAAAATGAGAGGCACGATTGTTAAGATGAATAATGTGCGTCCATATGTTGAAAGCGCAAATACTATTATCAAAAATGTCACAGCTGCAAGTATTGATTACCCTAATCCTTATTTATTCGACAGAGATGTAAAAAGAGTTGGCTATATAGTCATATCTACGGATAGAGGCCTTTGTGGTGGTCTTAATATTAATCTATTTAAACATGTTCTAAAAGAAATCAAGAACAATATTGAAGATAGAGTTGGGGTTGATGTATGTGTGATTGGCTCAAAAGCTGAAAATTTCTTTGCAAAACTAAAAGATGTTAATATTGTAGCAACAGCTCATTATAATGATAAAGACAAGGAAGGAAGCATTAGAGCTATTGGTGGCGCTGTTAAAGTAATGCTGGATAAGTTCACTGCAGGTGAGATTGATAGGTTATATATGAGTAGTAACCAATTTGTTAGTACTATTAAACAAAGACCTAGGTTACAAACATTACTACCAATTCAAGATATTTTTTCAGCAGAAGAGATAAAAGCAAATAAAGAAAAAGCAACTAAAGGGCATTGGGACTATATCTATGAAAGAGATATAGAGGAAGTTTTAAATGCTCTATGTATCAGATATATCGAGGCTCAAGTCAGAGGCGCTATATTAGAAAATGCAGCATGTGAGCAAGCTGCTCGTATGATGGCGATGAAAAATGCAACTGATAACGCTAGTGATATAATTGATCAGTTGAAATTAGATTACAACAAAATAAGACAGGCTATGATTACGCAAGAACTTGCAGAAATTTGTTCAGGTGCGGCAGCAGTTTAGGAGAGGTAAATGAGTACAGGTAAAATTATTCAAGTAATTGGTGCTGTTATTGATGTAGAGTTTGCTCGAGATAACACGCCTAAAGTATATGATGCTTTAAATGTAGTAGAAGCTGGTTTAGTATTAGAAGTTCAGCAACAAATTGGTGATGGCGTAGTTCGTACAATTGCTATGGGATCTAGTGATGGTCTTAGACGTGGTATGGAAGTTAAGAACACAAATGCGCCTATTTCTGTTCCAGTTGGACATGGCACACTTGGACGTATCATGAATGTTTTAGGTGAACCAATTGATGAAGCTGGTCCAATTGAATATACTGAGAAAAGATCTATCCATCAAGCTCCTCCTGCATATGATGAGTTAGCATTAAGTACAGAAATATTAGAAACAGGTATCAAAGTAGTTGACCTTATTTGTCCATTTGCTAAGGGCGGTAAAGTTGGTTTATTTGGCGGTGCAGGTGTTGGTAAAACTGTAACGATGATGGAACTTATCAACAATATTGCAAAAGAACATAGTGGCTACTCTGTATTTGCCGGTGTTGGTGAAAGAACTCGTGAAGGTAATGACTTCTACTATGAGATGAAAGATTCTAATGTATTGGATAAAGTATCATTAGTATATGGTCAGATGAATGAGCCGCCTGGAAACAGATTAAGAGTAGCTCTTAGTGGCTTAACAATAGCAGAAGGATTCCGTGATGAAAAGCGTGATGTTTTGATGTTTATCGATAACATCTATCGTTATACATTAGCAGGTACAGAGGTATCGGCGCTACTTGGTCGTATGCCATCTGCTGTGGGTTATCAGCCAACGCTTGCAGCTGAGATGGGTGCTTTACAGGAGCGTATTACATCTACTAAGACAGGATCTATTACTTCTGTCCAGGCTGTATATGTACCGGCAGATGACTTAACAGATCCTTCACCAGCTACAACTTTCTCACACTTAGATGCAACGATTGTACTATCACGTCAAATTGCTGAGTTAGGTATTTATCCTGCGGTTGATCCTCTAGATTCAACTTCTAGACAGTTAGATCCTTTAGTTGTAGGTCAGGACCACTATGAAACAGCTCGTGCAGTGCAGAAAGTACTTCAAAGATACAAAGAGTTAAAAGATATTATCGCTATTCTTGGTATGGATGAGTTATCTGATGAAGATAAGAAAATTGTAGATAGAGCTCGTAAGATTCAGAGATTCTTATCACAGCCATTCCATGTTGCAGAGGTGTTTACTGGTAACCCTGGTAAGTTCGTATCACTTAAGGATACTGTAGCAAGCTTCAAAGCTATAGTTAACGGTGAATATGATCATTTACCAGAGCAAGCTTTCTATATGGTTGGTTCTATACAAGAAGCAATTGAGAAAGCAAAAACTCTATAATAGGTTATTGATATGACAAAAAAATATCTAAAAGTTGATGTCGTTAGTCCTCTAGGTTCAGTTTTCAAGGGTGAAGCTGATATGGTGAGTCTGCGCGGCTCTGCTGGTGAGATGGGCATAGCATACGGTCATACTGAGCTATTATCTACTTTACCGGCTGGTGTAGTAAATGTCAGAAAAGATCAGCATACTGATGTGCTATATGTTTCAGGCGGTATAGTAGAGGTTACTCCAACTCGTGTAACTATTATGGTTGATGATATGGAGAGAGCTGAAAACCTTAATCAAGCTGAAGCAGAGAAAGCAAGAGCAAGAGCAAAAGAAGTTCTAAAAAATCCAGATGCTTCAAAATTAGATATTGAAGCGGCAAATAAAAGACTAAAAGAAGCTGATGCTCGTCTTAAAGCTCTTAATTCTTCAAATGGGTTATATTATTCAAAGGACGATTAAATCTATTGACTTACCATATCTAACAATATTATCCTGCTTTTATATTTGAATTATTTAGCTAAATTATAAATTTCAAAATACTTATTAGCTTCTTCTCATAAGAATTACTAAATATAAATTAAAATGCCTCAAATTTAGAGTTATTTATTATGATATCAGGATAAAATTATTTATAATTCATAAAATATAATATTTTAAATTCTAGTATAAATGAGAAAACTTTTTATAAATCTTATATTGCTCACTTTAATATTTCCGTTAATTTTGCAGGCTGAGCTACTATCTGATTCAGATTCTAGCAGTTCTAAGTCACTACTACCGAATAGAACAATTGCAGGATTCCTTGATATTCGTACTCCAGGTTCAACAACAAGGGTTGATATGCAAAAGGTTAAAAAAGACGGCTACAATGTGATGATAGTTGCCTATGGAGAGGTATATGATGATAATATAGGGTTTTATACTAATTCTGTAACTTCTACACAGACTATAATAGACAAAATTCGTGACGCTAAGAAAGCTGGTATGAAAGTACTATTAGCTGTTGGTGGAAGTCCTAATACTTTTCATCCTGGGGTTAAGCAAGGTGCTCCAGATCCGAAAATATTTGGTAATGATTTAACTGATGCGCAAATAAAATCATTAGCTAATAATATAGTTAGCTTTTTAAATAAAAATGATATTGACGGAATTTTATACTGTATTAAAAAATTTACATCACCTGAATTTATTACAAAACTTTCTGCGGATATAAAAAAGATTAATGCAAAAATTATAATTGCTGCTGAACCAGAAGTTAATAATTATAAATTAGTAACAACAGGGTTAAGTAATGATTATGATAAAGCTATAGAAGATGGTAATATAGATTATCTTTTTATACAAGAGTATAATACATATCCTGAGTATGATCCAAATTTTATTTCTGAAAGTTATCCAAAAATTATTGAAAGTGTAAATATTCCTATTAAAACAAAAATTTTGATAGAAGAGCCAACAAATGCTGTTTCTGGCGGAACAAATACTATATATCACCCACAAGGAAATGCTACAAAATCATTATCGACTGAGCAAGCAATAAAACTATTATTACCGCAACTTGAGAAGCTGAAATTTAAACCAAGGTTTGCTGGTGTTGCGGGGTGGTCATTAAATACCGATTATGCTGCTGATCTGTATGGAGATTCTTCACATAATGCCGGAGCCTTTGCAAAGGGACTTAGTGCATGCATTTATAAAAATACTTGTACAGAAATAGATAATCAAATACATGGGCCAGTTGTTGCTGGGATTTTACCACTATGGGGTAAAAGTAGTTCTTATAATATTTCTGGTCAGCAGATAAATACTATACCTATAAGTATATCGATGCCAAAAGATAAAGAGTATTGTGATTATAACCCCAATGTTTGCAAATATAATGTAATTATAGCGGCATATTTAACTTATACTAGTAGCAAAGGATTTGAACTATCTTTTAATGAAGAGAATGGTAGTTCTAAGAAGATATATTCTCCAGAAGAGTTAAAAGCCTTCATAACTTATATGAATTCAAAAGGAAAGCATACTATTGTTTCTATTGGTGGCAAATATTCTCATATTAACTGGGAGACAATAAATTTTAGTGATCTTGTAAAAATTGTTCAAGAATATGGTTTTAATGGCATAAATTTTGATTTAAGTAGTTCTGATATGCCTAAGAATGATAAGGTAGCAAAAATAGCTGCTGATAAAATAAATAAATTAATCACAGCATTGAGACAAAATAACCATGGTTTTTGGTTAACTTTCTCTCCTGAATGGCACTATATAGTTGCACCCTTAGCTAAAAATGACAAAGATAATATCTATGTCAATCATAATTATATTGAGCTGTTAGATAGTCTTGGTATGAATAAAATAGACTATATTTGGCTTAATACATTTGCAGATAAACCCTCTGATGGAATCTTGAGTTTTTACAAAGATAAGGATGGCGAGCACATAAAGATTACTCCTGCTGATGGTTATGCTAAGTTTCTGGCATCACTTGCGTGGGCTTTGACGACGCGAGAAGGATATGATGCAAATATGCCAAAATATGATGAAATTGATAAACCTTTACATATTCCTGCCAATAAGCTAGTCTTAATGATTCCTGCTACCAAAGGTACTACACATAGCGACATGGTATATGTGCTGTCAGAAAAAGATATCAAAGAGGTAGTTTCTTTGATGAAAGGAAATAATGCTTCTTTTGCAGGTTTTGCAGTTTGGAGTATCGATTTTGATGCAACTAATATTAATAATGGTGATTTGGGTAATGACTATAGTCATAAGCCTTGGAGTACAACAGCAGCAATTTCAGATATTAGTTTACCACCTATTGTTTCACAATTAAAAGATCAGATAAAGCAAGAAACAAAAGCTACATCACCAATACAAGAACAGGAGCAAAGTATAAATACTGGAATTATAAACTATCCTGATAAAATTGGCGCTTATAATGTTGATACTATCATAAATTTCCAAGATAAAAAATATAAGTGCAAATCTAATTTAGAAGTTAAACTTTGTAATGATAAAGGATACATTCCAAATGGACTATATGGTTATCTTGCTTGGGATGAGATTGATAGCGCTAAACAAACTAAAGTAAAACGTAAACAACGTAAGCTTGCTGTTGGTGAAATAGTTAAATACCCAAAATTTATTGGAAATTATAATGTTGGACAAATTGTTATTGCTGGAGATAGAAAATTTGAATGTCAAAAGCAAGAGTTATGTAATGATAAATCATACCGACCTATAGGTAAAAGTGGATATCTTGCTTGGAGTGATATAACTGATGATGTAGCTCATTTAGCAACTGAAGCTAAACAAGTTAAACCAAAAGGTGCAGAGTATATTTATCCATTTGGTATTGAGGATTATAGTGCTGGTACGGTAGTTGCTATTGGTCAAGAGCTATATCGTTGTAAGGTTGGTCCTGAATCTAGCTTGTGTAATAGTGAAGCTTATAAACCAACTGGTAAGTATGGTACAGATGCTTGGACAAAAATAGATAGTAAATAAAGATATTTGTGTTTAATTATTTTACAGAGTCAATTAATTTTTTTAGTTCGCCAGATTCATTCATTTCCATAATTATATCGCAGCCGCCTATTAGTTCGCCTTTTACCCAAAGTTGAGGGAATGTTGGCCAGTCAGCATATTTTGGTAAGATAGCTCTTATATCAGGGTTCTCAAGAATATTTACAAAAGCAAATGGCTTACCACATGATCTAATTGCCGTTGCTGCATGCGCAGAAAAACCGCACTGTGGAAGATTTGGTGAACCTTTCATGTATAAAATAATATCATTTTCTTTTAATTGCTTTTCAATTCGTTCAACTACTTTTTGTTCTTCTGGAGTGTACATTTTTGCTTCCTTTTTTATTTTAATTAAACAAGTAAGTTTAGAAATTTCACCTAAAAGATGATAGCATATTATACTATATGGGTATAGTAAGAAGATACTATAAAGTTAATTCACTAATTCAAGGAGAGTAAGCAAATGAAATTTGAATTACCAAAACTACCTTACGCTGTTGATGCATTAGAGTCAACAATATCAAAAGAAACAATAGAGTATCACTATGGTAAACATCATCAAACATATGTAACTAATCTAAATAATTTAGTTGAGGGTACAGAGCACGATGGCAGAAACCTAGAAGAAATCGTAAAAACTTCTAATGGCGGAATATTTAATAACGCTGCTCAAGTTTTTAATCATACTTTTTACTGGAATTGTTTAACTCCAAACAAAACAGAAGCTTCAAGTCAGTTAAAAGCAGCATTGATCGAGACATTTGGTTCTGTAGAAAATTTTAAAGAACAATTCTCTAAGGCAGCTATTGCAACATTTGGTTCTGGTTGGGCTTGGTTAGTAAAAAATACTGAAGGTAAACTTGAAATAGTAACTACAAGTAACGCTGGTTGCCCATTAACAGAGAACAAAAAGCCATTGCTAACTTTTGATGTTTGGGAGCACGCATACTATATTGATTATCGTAATGCTAGACCTAAATATGTTGAAGCATTATGGGATATCGTAAACTGGCAATTTGTTTCTGAGCAATTCGCTGATTAGGTTTTCTTTAAGTGGCAAAAAATAAGATTTCCTTATTCTCTTTTGTAATAGGGGTTTTATCAATAGTGGTTGTGATCTTGATAGCTGTGTTATTTCCAGGTTTACGACTATCAGCTATATTTAGAAATATTTTATTGATAATTCTGTTATTACCATGGATAGTATTTATGCTATCGCTTTTATTTTCTGGCAAAGAATAATAATTTATTGTAAATTCGCCATTAATTTTATCCTAGTTCTAAAAATAAATATTAGTAGTGATATAAACATTCCAACTATAAAACTGAAGATAAATAATCCTTCCCATTTATAGTGTGCTTGAATATAACCAGCTAAAGGTCCTACAAATACTCTTGCTAAAGAGTCTATTGAACTTAGAATTGCGAATTGAGTAGCTGAAAATTTTACATTAACAAGGCTCATGATCATTGCTACTAACATTGCTGTACCCATTGCGCCGCAAAAATATTCTACACTTACAGAGGCTAGCATCAAATAGTAGTTTTTACCGACTATTGCTAATAATACATAAGTTAAATTTGCACATGCCATAATAATGCTAAAGTACAAGAAGCTTTTATAAACTCCAATTTGTTTTGCAATTAGACCTCCAACAAATAAGCCTGCTAACGATGCAAATAGTGAAAATGCTTTGTATGAAACCGCAATAGTAGTTTTACTAAATCCAAGATCAATAAAAAAGATTGAATTCAGTGAAAATGCTATTGCATCAGCTAGTTTATAGCTTATAAGAATTATTATTATAATTATTGCCGTATATAATCCCTGCCGCTTAAAAAACTCAACAAAGGGGAGTATAAAAGCATCTTTAAAGCTTTTAGGAGCATCTTGATACTGACTCTCCTTGATTAACAAAGTATAGAGTGGGCAGATGATAAAAAATGGTATAATCATAAGCCAGGCAAGATTCCAGTTGTTGTTAAGCTTATCTACAATAATTAATACCAATGATCCTGTCACTAGCATACCAATACGATAACCCATGACTGCTATAGCATTCCCTAGAGCTCTTTCGTGTTCTAGGAGAACTTCTGTTTGGTAAGCATTTATAGCAATATCTTGCGTTGCTGATATAAAACAGATTAGAAAGCCAATAAAAGCAATTATAAGTGGTGAGTTCGCTGGTGAGAATCGACTCATAATGGCAATTAGAATGACTAAAGATACTTGAGTTATTAGTATCCAGCCTTTTCTGCGCCCTAATATGGGAATTTTTATCTTATCTAAGAAAGGAGCCCATAAATACTTAAAAGTGTATGGGATTGCTATAAGGGTCAAAAAACCAATATCTTTGGTTTCTATGCCGTTATCTTTATACCATAAGAATAATGATGAGGCTGTAAGCATAAGAGGAAATCCTGATGCATAGCCTAATATTAACATAGTAAACATTTTAGCTTCTTTGAAAGGGGCTTTGAGTTTATCTATAAATGATGGAGAACTAGTCATTTCTTATCTATATGGATTTTTTATATAGATAAAATACTAGTTGAAATAACTAAGAAAGTAAATAAAGAATAGAGCAAAGAAAATAAAATTAGAAATTTCTATTTGTTGCACCAGTATATAATTGTCTTGGACGACCAATCTTTTGAGCAGGATCATTAACCATCTCTATCCATTGAGATATCCACCCTGATGTTCTTGCTAGAGCAAATATGGCTGTAAACATATCTTCTGGAATGCCAATGGCTTTTAAGATTATACCTGAGTAAAAATCAACATTAGAGAAAAGCTTTCTCTCGATAAAGAACTCATCTTGTAAAGCAATTTCTTCTAGTTTTTTAGCTACTGTGAGAAGAGGGTTATCACTATGACCAAGTTTAGCAAGTATTTCTTCACAGTTCTTTTTCATTGCAGTAGCTCTCGGATCAGTATTTTTGTAGACTCTATGTCCAAAGCCCATTAATCTAAATGGATCATCTTTATCTTTCGCTTTAGCAATATACTTATCGATATTCTCAGTGCTACCAATTTCAGATAACATTTTAAGCACAGCTTCATTAGCGCCGCCATGAGCAGGTCCCCATAATGCGGTAATACCTGCGATAATTGCCGCATAAGGAGAGTTACCAGTTGATCCTGATAACCTTACAGTTGATGTTGAAGCATTTTGCTCGTGATCAGCATGAAGCATAAATATTGTATCCATTGCTTTGATATGTAGCTCATCTGGTTTGTAGCTCTCATCATCAGCAAACATCATATACAAGAAATTCTCAGCATAGCCATATTCCATTTTAGGTTCTAAGAATTTCTTGCCGTGATTATGTCTGTAAGCCATGGCTGCTATAGTTGCAATTTTTGCTACGATATTTTTTGCGACTTCATCTTGAGATTCTTTTTGTCCATTGTGGATATGTTCAGCAGCTAAGACATTAACACCAGCTATTAAGCTTGACATTGGATGTGTATGTTGAGGCATTGCAGCTATTGCAGCTTTGACATGCTCGCATACTGGCATTTTATTGATAATTTCTTGTCTAAAGCTTTTAACCTGTTCATCTGTTGGGAGTTCGCCATAAATCAATGCATAGCAAAGAGTTCTGTAGTTTGATTTTTGAGTCCATTCTTCGATTGGGTAGCCTCTATGTAAGAGTACACCTTTACCACCATCGATATATGTAATTTTAGATTCGCATGCAGCTGTAGACATGAATCCAGGATCATAAGTAAAAATTCCGTGTTTTACTAATGATGAAACATCTATGCAGTCATTACCCAAGCTAGGAGAATATACTGGTAATTCTATTTCAATATTTTTATCTGCATACTTAAGAGTTGCGTATTTACTCATTAACATGACCTCCAAGTGAAGAGTTGATCGAAACTATAATGCAAGGTTTTGCAGTAAAAAGATACCTTTCGTCAAAAAAGAAAATAGTTATAAGGTATCATTACAAGGGCAATAATAAGCTAAAGAATACTGTTTTGCAAATAAAAAAATTCATAATACATATGCCCTAAGTTATAATCGTTGGTGATTGATTAAGCTATTGCGTATATTTTTAGTATAATTTAAAGTCAAAAAACCACTTAAGTGTTTGAATTTGTTTGAGTAAAAATATATCATTAAGAGTTGTTTGTATAACATTGGTTACATCTGATCTACTTCTCTACAAAAATTGCTTCGGAGGAATGTCGAGCATGAAAAAAATTACTAATATTGACTTGATGTCAATAAAATCATATAACTTCCCAATCACAGCTATTAGCTCTATTATGCACCGCATATCAGGAGTTGTGTTGATAATTGCGATACCGCTTTGCGTGGTTGCGATGAACTATGCTCTTGCAGGGCCTGATGGTTACCAGCAAACAGTTACTGTATTAACTAAATCTTGGTTTAGTGTATTTTTTTGGCTTTTTTTATCATCGATAACATATCACGTTTACGCTGGTATTAGACATATGATTATGGATATGGGCTTTGGTGAGAGTATGAAAGTGGCAAAAATCACTTCACTACTAGTTATCGTTTTGGGTGTTTTATCAGCTATTTTATGGGGGTGTTACTTATGGCTGTAATTTCATTAACTTCTTCTGGAATTAAAGACTTTTTCGTACAAAGAGTTACGGCTGTAATTATTGCTGTATATTTTGGTTATCTTATCCTAGAAGCTTTGTATTTGTCGCATATAGGAGCTCTTAACTATGATAGTTGGAGAGGTTTGTTTACCGATGGGATGTTTTTTAGAGTTGCTACGTTAATGGCGTACTTGGCGATGTTTTTTCATGCATGGGTAGGTATCTGGATTATATGTGGCGATTATATTAAATTTGCTTGGGCTTCTGCGCTTGTGATGCTGAGCTTTGTTTTGGTGTATATATTCTGCTTTTTTTGGTTATTTGCAGTTTTATTTTTCTATTAAGAGGTTGTTTTTATGAGTATAGCTACGCAAGAATTTGATGCTATTGTTATCGGTGCTGGTGGTGCGGGTTTAAGAGCTTCTTTCCAGCTGTCACAGTCGGGTTTTAAAACTGCTGTTGTTTCTAAAGTCTTTCCAACAAGATCACATACGGTTGCAGCTCAAGGTGGTATTGCAGCTGCTTTAGGTAATATTGAATTTGATGATGGCTTGCCATCAGATGATTGGAAGTGGCATATGTATGATACTGTTAAAGGTTCTGATTATATTGGTGATCAGGATGCTATTGAGTATATGTGTGAGCATGCGCCACAATCAATTATTGAGTTGGAGCATATGGGTATGCCTTTCTCAAGACTTAAAAATGGCAAGATATATCAACGAGCGTTTGGTGGGATGTCAAGGAACTATGATCCTGCTAATCAAGCAGAAAGAACTTGCGCAGCAGCTGATAGGACCGGGCATGCTCTTTTACATACGCTGTATCAGGGTAACTTAGCGCACAAAACTGATTTCTATACGGAGTGGTTTGCTGTTGATTTGGTTAAGGCGGATGATGGTAGTATTGCTGGGGTTATAGCTCTTTGTATAGAAACTGGTGAAACTGTTTTCTTAAAAGCAAAGATTACTATATTAGCTACTGGTGGCGCTGGGCGTATATACGAGTCAAGTACTAATGCTTATATCAATACTGGTGATGGTATGGGTCTTGCTTTAAGAGCTGGATTACCTCTTCAAGATATGGAGTTTTGGCAGTTCCATCCTACAGGCATTGCAGGTGCTGGAGTTCTTGTTACTGAAGGTTGTCGCGGTGAAGGTGGTGTGCTACGCAATAAAGATGGTGAAAGATTTATGGAGCGATATGCTCCTAATGCTAAAGATCTTGCTTGTCGTGATGTTGTATCGCGTGCCTCTCAGCAAGAAATTATGGAAGGGCGTGGTGATACTTTCTCTGGGACAAGCTGTGTGTGGTTGGATTTGACTCACTTGGGTGAAGACGTCATTAATGAGAGATTGCCTACTGTTAGAGAATTAGGTAGAACTTTTGCTGGGATTGATCCAGTTGAAAAACCAATACCGGTTGTGCCTACTTGTCATTATCAAATGGGTGGGATACCAACTAATAAACATGGTCAAGTAATTACTCAGGTTGATGGTAAAGATAAGGTTATAGGTGGATTGTACGCTGTTGGTGAATGCGCCTCTGTGTCAGTTCATGGTGCAAACAGGCTTGGAAGTAATTCTTTATTAGATTTAGTTGTTTTTGGTAGAGCTGCTGGTATGCATGCGGAACAAAGCCTAAAAGAAGGTATGCCTATGAAAGAAGTTTCTCAAGAGAATATTGAGAAAGCTACTGCTAGAATCACTAAGTGGGATACTTCAGAGCAAAGAGGCTGTAAGGAAAAAATTTCTGAATTAAGAAAAGAATTACAGCGCGTAATGCAGCAGTACTTCTCTGTATTTAGGCAAGAAAGCACAATGAAAGAAGGGCTTGATAAGTTATTTAATATTAGAGAAAGGTTAGATAATGCTGTTCTGGAAGATAACTCTAGAATTTTCAATATGATGAGAATAGAAGCGTTAGAGTTAGATAATCTAGTATTAACTGCGATAGCTACTGCAAAATTAGCACTTGAAAGAAAGGAATCAAGAGGCGCTCATTCAAGAGTAGACTATCCTGAAAGAGATGATAAGAATTGGATGAAGCATACGCTATACTTCTTAGAAGGAGATAGAACATCTCTGCGTGATGTAAATATGTCTCCTACTAAAGTAAAAGCTTTTCAACCAGCAGAACGTAAGTACTAATACAAGGATTTAATATAATGGAAGTAAGATTTAAAATTTATAGATATAATCCAGAAGTTGATAAAAAACCTTATTACGATGAGTATACGGTTGAAGTAGAAAATGAAGGTGTTAAGGTTCTAACAGCTCTAGAATTAATTAAAGAGCAGGATCCTACCTTGGCTTTAAGAAGATCTTGTCGTGAAGGTGTTTGTGGTTCTGATGGTATGAATATCAACGGCAAGAATCGTTTGGCGTGTATCACTTCGGTTGGTGAGTTAAAGCAGCCTATTAAAGTTAATCCTTTACCAGGGTTGCCAGTTATTAGAGATTTAATCGTCGATATGAAACAGTTCTATAAGAATTATGAGAAAGTTAAACCATATCTTATCAATGATGATGAGCCGCCTGTTAAAGAGAGGTTACAATCACCAGAGGATAGGGCTAAACTTGATGGGCTGTATGAGTGTATTTTATGTGCTTGTTGTACTACATCGTGCCCTTCGTTTTGGTGGAATCCCGACAAATTTATAGGTCCTTCTGGATTGTTACAAGCTTATAGATTTATCGCCGACTCAAGAGATACTGCTACAGAGCAAAGACTTGAAGATCTAAAAGATCCATTTAGTCTTTTCAGATGTAGGACTATTATGAACTGTGTTTCTGTGTGTCCAAAAGGTCTTAACCCTACAGAAGCAATAGGTAAGATTAGATCAGCATTATTAAAGAAGAATGTATAAAAATTAAAACCTGATATTTGGGTGCCTATATGAAAAAAAAACAACCAGATTTTAGTCAGTGGCTGGAGACTACCCAGTTCTTTGGAGGTAATCTAGAATACCTTGAGTCAATATATGACGATTATATAAGGGGCAACCATGATGGAATAGATCCTAAGTGGCTGTCCTTTTTTGATTCTATAGCAAGCTCAACAGATACAGTTCATGGTGAACTGGTTGATGAGTTTAAATACTTGGCTAAAAACAAAAATAATACAGCTAACGTAAACACAGTTGTAAGTACTGAAGGGGATATTGGTTTAAAAGCTAAAGCTCTAGTTAAAGCTTACCGTTCTTATGGTTATAAATCAGCCAATATTGATCCACTTGGACTGACAAGGTTTGAAAGAGATTCAGATTTGGAGTTGGCAGCACATGGATTATCTGAAAAAGATCTAACACAGTTGGTAAACCTCGGAGACTTTACTGATAATAAAGCAATTCCTTTGCAGCAGGTAATCAATAAAGCTAAAGCAATTTATGAGTCTAATATAGGCTATGAGTATAGATATATAGGTAACAAAGAAGAAAAGCTTTGGCTTCAAGATAGAATAGAAGATACTGCTGTTATTCCTAGTGACAGCAAAAAATGGATTTTACAGCAATTAGTAGCTGCGGAAGGATTAGAGAAATACCTTGCGCTAAGATATGTGGGTCAAAAAAGATTTGGCTTGGAAGGTGGTGAGTCATTAATCCCATCTTTACAGCATATAGTCGAGAAAGCTGTTTCTCGACATTCAACTCGCTTTATTCAATTGGGTATGGCACATAGAGGCCGTCTAAATGTATTAGTTAATGTAATGGGTAAAAACCCTAAAGATTTATTTGAAGAGTTTGAGGGCAAGCAAAGCGAAAAAAGCTTATCTGGTGATGTGAAGTACCATATGGGTTACTCTAATTACAGAAGTATTGATGGTAAAGAAGCTAAGATTGCTTTAGCATTTAATCCTTCACATTTAGAGGCAGTCGATCCAGTTGTTGAGGGTGCCGCTAAAGCAATTCAAGACAAATTAGATGGCGATGTTTATAGTAAGGTTTTACCAATATTGATACATGGTGATTCAGCTTTTTGTGGTCAAGGTGTGGTAATGGAGACCTTTGGTTTCTCGCTTACAGAAGCCTATGGTACAGGTGGGACGATTCATCTTGTTGTGAACAACCAAGTTGGCTTCACTACAAGTAGTGCTTTTGGCGTAAATAGAAGTAGCAATTATTCTACTGATGTTGCTAAAATGGTTGACGCACCGATATTTCATGTAAATGGCGATGATCCAGAAGCTGTGCTTAAAGTTACTGATATTGCTTTAGAATATCGTATGAAATTCAACAAAGACGTTGTTATTGACTTAGTTTGTTACCGTAGAAATGGTCATAATGAAACTGATGAGCCATCAGGAACACAGCCACAGATGTACGAAGTGATTAAGAAACTTCCTTCAACATTAAAGCTATATAGCGACAAGCTGATAAAAGAAGGTGTGGTTGATGCTGATCACTTTGCACGTATGAACGCTAATTATCGTAGCAAACTAGATAATGGTAAGGTCACGATAGATGTTCTTGATAGAAAGATTGTCAAAGATAAGTTAAATGTTTGTGATTGGCTTCCTTATCTAGGTAAGCAAGAATCAGATTATAATTATATGCCTATACCAGAAAAAACTCTCAAAGAGTTAGCACTGAAGATTAGTGAAGTGCCTGCTGAGGTGGAAATGCAAATGCAGGTCAAAAAAGCTGTTACTGATAGAATCAAAATGGCTAATGGTGAACTTCCTCTAAACTGGGGATTTGCTGAATCACTTGCATATGCGACATTACTTAGTGATGGCTACCCAGTGAGAATTTCTGGAGAAGATAGTGGTCGAGGAACTTTCTCACATCGCCATGCGGTTATCAAAAATATGAATACTAAATCGCAGCCAAAAGAGTATGTACCTTTAAGACATATTAATGAAAAAGTAAGATTTGATGTTATTGACTCTACTCTTTCAGAATATGGTGTATTAGGTTTTGAGTATGGCTATAGCTGTTACAGTCCTGATGCTCTAGTTGTATGGGAAGCTCAATTTGGCGATTTTGTTAATACAGCACAAGTTGTGATTGATCAGTTCCTTGTTGCAGCAGAAGAAAAATGGGGTATTTTATCAGGTTTAACTTTATTTTTACCTCATGGCCAAGAAGGTGCTGGTGCAGAACATTCATCTGCTAGGTTAGAAAGATTTTTAAACTCTTGCGCTAATGATAATATGCAGGTATGTACACCTACAACACCAGCACAAATTTATCATCTACTAAGACGTCAAGTTATTCGACCGCTTAGGAAGCCTTTGATTGTAATGACACCGAAAAGTTTATTGAGAAATCCTATGGCGGTATCTTCATTACAAGAGCTTTCTCAGGGTAAATTTGAGGCAATAATTGATGATGTAAATGCTAAAGCCGCTAAAGTTACAAAGCTTATACTATGTAATGGTAAGGTATATTATGATCTTATGGCTAAGAAACAAGATAATTATGAGCATATAGCTGTTGTAAGATTAGAAGAGTTGTATCCTTTCCCACAACAGCAGCTTGCGCAAATATTTACTAAGTACAATAATGTAAATAAAGTGGTATGGTTACAAGAAGAACCTGAAAACAAAGGGGCTTGGTATAATATTAGGCATTTCATAGAAAAGTTAGTAGATAAAAAGCAAGAATTGTTATGTGTGGCAAGAGAAAGATCATCTACACCTGCTGTTGGATATCATGCCTTATATGTAAAACAGCAGGAAGAAATTATTAATACAGCTTTAGAAATATAAATTAAATTATTACTAGGAGTAAAAGATGGTTGAATTAAAAGTACCTATGTTCCCAGAGTCTGTAGCAGATGGCACATTAGCTCAATGGAATAAAAACGAAGGTGACTTTGTAAATGAGGGCGATATCTTGGCAGAGATTGAGACTGATAAAGTTGTTCTAGAAGTACCTGCAACATCTAGTGGTGTTTTAAAAGGGATAAAAAAACATGCTGGTGATACAGTGCTTTCAGAAGAGTCATTAGCGATCATTGATACTGCTGTTTCTACATCTGAACCTAACCAACAAACTACTAATCAAGGAAATGCTTCAGAAGCAACTGCTACTGGGCAAGAAATTGATATTAAGGCGCCTGTATTTCCAGAGTCTGTAGCAGATGGCACGATCTCAGAGTGGCATAAGAAAGAGGGTGAGGCTGTTTCTGAGGGTGATATCTTAGCAGAGATTGAGACTGATAAGGTTGTTCTAGAGGTTCCGGCAACATCAAATGGTGTTTTGACAAAAATATTAAAAACAGCAGGAGAGACTGTACTATCTGCAGAGCTTATCGCTAAGATTACAGCAGGAGGCGCAACTGCTACTACGAAATCAGAAGCTTCGGTGGGAGTTTCTCAAGCAAATAATGATCCGCATCTAGTACCTTCAGCACGTAAAGCTTTTAATGCAAGCGGCTTGGATACTGCTGCTAATATCGAAGGTACAGGTAAAAAAGGGCGTATAACTTCTGAAGATGTCAAAAAAGCAGTTGCATCAGTAAATAAACCTCAACAACAGACAGTTGTTATAAATCAAGGTGCTAGATATGAAAAAAGAGTCAAGATGACTCGTCTGCGTCAGACTATAGCAAATAGGTTAGTTGAGGTTCAACATACTAATGCAATCTTAACTACTTTCAATGAAGTAGATATGAGTGCAGTTATGGAGCTTAGAAACAAATATAAAGATATGTTTGTCAAAGAACATGATACTAAGCTTGGCTTTATGTCTTTCTTTATCAAAGCAGCAACAGAAGCACTTAAGAAATTCCCAGATGTAAATGCCTCTATTGATGGTGATGAGATTGTTTACCATAATTATTTTGATATTGGTATTGCTGTAGGTACTGATAGGGGTCTAGTGGTACCTGTACTAAGAGATACAGATACTAAATCTCTAGCTGAATTAGAAGCCGATGTTTTAGACAAAGCGATTAAAGGTCGTGATGGTAAATTAAGCCTTGAAGATATGCAAGGTGGTACATTTACGATTACAAATGGCGGAACTTATGGTTCGATGTTATCTACGCCTATTATTAATTCACCGCAAAGTGCTATTTTAGGTATGCATAATATTGTTGAGCGTCCTGTAGTTGTTAAGGGTGAGATTAAGATTCGTCCAATTATGTATTTAGCGTTATCTTACGACCATAGAATCATTGATGGCGGTACATCTGTAAGATTCTTGAAGATGATCAAAGAGCTAATTGAAGATCCAAATAGAATTCTTCTACAAGTATAGTTATTATTCTTTTTTAAATTATCCTAAAGGTACTTTTTTATGAACTTAGATTTTATTAAGAGTAAGATTGCAGCTGTGCCTGATTTTCCAAAACCAGGAATTATGTTTCGCGACATTACTCCTTTGCTTGCAGATCCACAAGGACTCAGAAAAACTGCTGAGGCAATGGCACAAGAGTTAAAAAACAAAGGTATCCAACCAACTATTGTTGCTGGTACAGAAAGTAGAGGTTTTATCTTTGGTGTTGCTCTTGCTGAAGTATTAGGTCTGGGCTTTGTACCTGTCAGAAAGCCTGGCAAGCTACCAAGAGCAACTTATAGCGTTAAGTATGACCTAGAATATGGCAGTGATAGTCTTGAAATACATCAAGATGCCTTTAAAGTTACAGATGAGGTATTGGTGGTTGATGATTTATTGGCAACTGGTGGTACTGCAAAAGCAACAGTAGATCTTATAGAAAAAACCCAAGCAAAAGTCGCAGGACTTATATTTGTGATGGAGCTTGATGGTTTGAGTGGTAGAGAAGTACTTGCTGGATACAATGTTTCAGCATTAATAAAATTCTAGAGGATAAATTATGGCAAAGTATTTTGGAACTGATGGTATCCGTGGTGAAGTCGCTAACTCAACAATAACAGTAGAGTTTACGCAAAAATTAGGTAATGCTGTTGGTTCGTTAATAAACCAAAAGAATTATCCAAAATTTGTTATTGTTGGTCAAGATACACGTAGCTCAGGAGGGTTCTTAAAATTTGCTTTAGTTTCTGGCTTAAATGCTGCAGGAATTGATGTGCTAGATTTAGGAGTAGTTCCAACTCCTGTGGTGGCATTTATGACTGTTAAGTATCGAGCTGCGGCTGGATTTGTAATTACAGCATCACACAATAAATTTACTGATAATGGTATTAAATTATTTTCCTCTAATGGTTTTAAGCTAGATGATGCTTTAGAAGAAGAAGTTGAGGATATGATTGATGGTGATTTTATCTATCAGCCACAATTTAAGTTTGGCAGCTATAAGATTTTAGCAAATGCTATAGACGAGTATATTGAGAGTATTCATAGTCGTTTTGCTAAATTTGTTAATTATAAAGGTAAAGTTGTCGTTGATTGTGCTCATGGAGCAGCATCACATAATTTTGAGGCTTTACTTGATAAATTTGGAATAAATTATGTTTCTATAGCCTCTAATCCTGATGGTTTAAATATAAATGTTGGGTGTGGTGCTACTTGTGTTTCAAATATTAAAAAAGCTGTTAAAGAGCAGAAAGCTGATTTAGGTATTTCTCTGGATGGTGATGCAGATAGAATAATTATTGTCGATGAAAATGGTCAAGAAATTGATGGCGATGGAATATTAAATATTCTTGCTCAGTATAGTGACATTTGTGGTGGTACTAATGGTATTGTTGGAACACAAATGACAAATATGAGTTATGAAAATCATTATAGGGCTAACAAAATCCCATTTATCCGTTCAAAAGTTGGTGATAGATATGTCTTAGAAGATTTAGTCAAGTATGGCTATAAAATTGGTGGTGAATCATCTGGGCATGTCATTAACCTAAACTTTGGAACTACTGGAGATGGTTTGTTTACAGCAATACAACTCTTAGCTATTTTCTCTCAAGCGGATAAGCCTGTATCTGAATTTAAACTGCAGGGAGAGTTGATGCAACAAACATTAATCAATGTGCCATTGACTAAGAAAGTGGCACGTGAAGATTTACAAAAAGTTGCTAGCGATGTTAATGATGTTGAGAAGCGTTTAGGTAATAGAGGAAGAGTATTATTAAGACCATCGGGAACCGAACCTGTTTTAAGAGTTATGGTTGAAGCAGATGACAAGAGTCTCGCTACAAACGAGGCTGAGTATTTGGTTGAAAAAGTAAAACAAAAATTGGTGTAGATATGCAAAAATTAATAATGGGTAACTGGAAAATGAATGGTAACTCTACAAGCATAAAAGAGCTCTGTAGTGGTATATCACAAGTGCAATATGATACTTCAAGAGTAGCTATTGCTGTTTTTCCATCAAGTGTTTATGTTAAAGAAGTAATCTCACAGCTGCCAGAGAAAGTAGGTGTTGGTCTACAAAATATTACTTTTTATGATGATGGTGCTTATACTGGTGAGATATCTGCTAGGATGTTGGAAGATATTGGTTGTGACTACTTACTAATTGGTCATTCTGAGAGAAGATCTCTATTTGCTGAGTCTGATGAAGATGTTTTTAAAAAGCTTAACAAGATTATAGATACTACTATAACGCCAGTAGTGTGTATTGGTGAATCACTAGATGATAGACAAAGTGGTAAGCTCAAACAAGTTTTAGCAACACAACTAAGCTTAATCTTAGAAAATTTATCTGTTGAGCAGTTAGCAAAAGTCGTAATTGCATATGAACCTGTCTGGGCAATAGGCACAGGAGTTGTGGCTTCACTAGAGCAGATTCAAGAAACACATCAATTTATTCGTTCATTGTTAGCTAAAGTTGATGAAAGACTTGCTAAAAATATAAAAATAGTGTATGGTGGTAGCCTAAAAGCTGAAAATGCTAAAGATATATTAAGCTTACCAGATGTTGACGGTGGTTTAATTGGTGGCGCATCTTTGAAGGCTGCTGAATTTAACGAAATAATAAATCAAGCAAATAAGATATGTACGGAATAATTTTAACTATTGATATTATCGCAGCTATTGCGATTGTGGTACTAGTGTTGCTGCAGCAAGGTAAGGGCGCTAATATGGGCGTTTCTTTTGGAGCAGGAGCATCGAGTACTGTTTTTGGGAGTAAAGGAGCGGCATCATTCTTATTTAAGATGACAGTATTTTTTACCGCGGTATTTTTTGTGTCTTGTCTTACTTTAGGGTACTTAGGCAAAAGTAGTGCGATAACAGCGAATATAAGTACTGCTAATACTGATAGCTCAATTGCTAGTCAGTATGACCAGTACCAAAAAGAAGTTTCCCAAGCTGGTACAGCAGATACCTCTAAACAAGCTTCTAAATAAGTTCTATTGCACTGATGGTGGAATTGGTAGACACGCCATCTTGAGGGGGTGGTGTCCATAGGATGTGCGAGTTCGAGTCTCGCTCAGTGCACCAAATTTTTATAAAGTTCCAAATATGTATTTTTACTGATATTATTATAAATAATAATGTAAGTTTTTTATCTAATATATGAGTAAAATTATTAAAGAAGTAGTTGATAAAAATGTAATTGAAGGAACTATATATTTTATATCTTTGGTTGAATTAGGCTCATATACTGCTGTCAAGAATCTTTATTCTGTCGAGATTAATACAGTCAGAAGTAAGTTGGAATTATTAGAGAAATATTTGGGTGTCAAGCTAGTACAGCCAAATAGTAATAAGATAGAGATAACCAGAGATGGCAAAAAATATTATGCATCTTGTCATAGATTATACACAGATTTAGAGAATAGTATTTTAAGTAGTAAATATAAAGGTATAGATAACCTTAAATATATTAGAATATTTGGAACACGAGCTTTTATTGATTTTATTTCCCCAAAGATACATCAGGTTGATGAAAGTGGCAAATATACTTTTACATTTGATAGTTATTTTCTATATCAAGTAAATAATTATTTTTATCAACTAAGTAATTATGATGTCGCAATAGTAACTTCTAAAGATTTGGAGAAAATAGATCAAGATCGCTGGATTATTGCTGCGAATATTGATGGAACAAAAATACCTTCAAGGATTTATGTTAATCGAGATGTTTATATTGAGTATAACCTAGAAAATGAACCAAACAATATATTTATAATGTTCCTTTTATAATTCGTAGAGATAGCAGTGACTATAATCTGACTATTAATATTGATGGCAATCAATTGACTCCTTCATTAAAGCATATAAGATATATTGTTGAAGATGATATCCATAAGGCTAAGCTTATTGAGAAAGGTTTAGGTGCTGGATGTTTGGTTAATAAATATGAGCATATATTAAATTTAAATATTCTACCTATAGAAGGCATTACTACTGAAACTCTGGTTCAGGAGCGCACAGTTATAGTTTCAAAACATTTAGAAAATAAAACTAAACTGGTAAAGTTTTTCCGTGAGCAAGCGGAAGAATATATAAATACTGTTGTTGGCAAATAACTAGCTAAGATAACAATTACTAAAATCTTAACGATCTAAGGCACATAGCTGGATCTAGATTTTAAGTTGATTAATAGACAATATGATTATGTTTTGGAGGTTATATATGAATAAGATACTCGGATTAATTCTCACAATTGTACTAACAGTAACCACATTATCATCTAATGGGTTTGCTGCTGATATACCAAATTCAACAGCATTACCATTAGCTAAAGTGGTTAATAATATTTATTCACAAGGATATAGTGGTATCAACAAAATTGAATTTGATGATGGCGTATATAAGGCAACAGTTATTAATAAAGATGGCCAAGAGCAATATCTGTATATTGATCCTACTACAGCTGCAGTGCCAGTACCAAAACAAGGTACTAAAGAGATTAATATGAGTCAGGCTATAGCAGCTGTTTCTCAAGATAGATGTAAGAATATTACAAGTGTTGAGCATTATAATGGAGCATATAAGGTTGAGTGTCTAGATGCTAATAGTCAACAAGTTGAAGTTTTGGTCGATGCAGTCAGTGGTAAAATTTCACAGATAAGTTATGATGATTAGCTAAAAATATTAATACAGTCATTTAAAAATAGATAACCTTTGGCTGTTGGTTTGATTTGATTAGCATTTAGTTCTAAGAGCCCTTTATCAATACCTAATTGTAACTTTTGGCTAATAATATTGCTTGATAAAAAAGTTTGTTGTTCAAACTCACTAAGTTTAAAACCATTTTTTAATCTTAGAGTATTAAGCATAAACTCATATATAATCTCATCTTGGGTAACTATGTTTGAGTCTTTGATAAATTTATCAGTTTGAGTATATATCTTAGGGTGTTTATGTTTCCAAACTCTTTTGATTTGTTTGGTTTTAAGATTGGTAATCTTGCTATGCGCTCCAGCGCCAATGCCTATATAATCGCCAAACATCCAGTAATTAGAATTATGAATAGATCTTAGCGTATTTTTGGCAAAAGCAGAAACTTCGTATTGTTTAAAACCTGCATGTGCAAGAGCCTCTTTGCCGGCTATTTCAATACTTTCAAGAATTTCTTCATCAGGGAGTTTTGGTCGTTTTGCTGCAAATAATGTATTAGGCTCAATAGTAAGTTGATACCAAGAAATATGTGTTGGTTGCATTGCTATGGCTTGAGTTATATCAAAAATACCATCATCAAAGCTTTGATTTGGGAGTCCATGCATTATATCAATATTGAAATTAGAGATTTTTGAGTTTTTGATTTCATCAATAGTAGTATAAACATTTTTGCAATTATGAATTCTTCCCAAAATTTTTAGTTTATCATCTTGAAAGCTTTGCACCCCAAGCGATATCCTATTAATTCCAATATTTTGATAACTTAGTATTGAACCTCTCTCTACTGTTCCTGGATTCATTTCTAAAGTTATTTCACAATTAATGCTAATTTTTGTATTTTTAGTAATATGTTGTAAAACTTTATCAAGGTACTCAGCTTTAAACAGAGAAGGAGTGCCACCACCAATAAAAATACTTATAACTTCTCTAGCTTGTAAATCATCAAGATGAGTATCAAAATCGGCTATAAGTTTTTGATAATATTGTTCTGAAAGATAGCTATCATCTTTTATTGGATGAGAGTTAAAGTCACAGTACGGGCATTTACGCACGCACCAAGGAAAATGGATATAAATTCCAATTTGTTTGTTGATTTCAAACATTATTTTACGCCTTGAAGATTAAAAATTTACTTACAACAAAAGTATATACCGCAACTAGCCCCATAGTTATGAATAAAGCTAGTAGGTATTGTATTTTTAAAATATGTAATAATACGTAATAAATAGATTCATTAAGCCCAAGGCCTATCATAACGTTTATAAAAAATTGTGTTGCAGCTTTTTTATGAGATTGAGTAGTTGTCGAAAATGTCAAAAATCGATGACCAAAATAGCTAACATTAAATGCAATTAAAAAAGCAAAAAAGTTCGCGACTAAAGGTCTAAAAATATTTAGTTCAACAAGTATCCATACGATAATAAAGTTAGTTATAGAAGCTAATATGCCGACAATAATAAATAAAGAAAGTTGTTTTTTTAACATTGTTTATGGAGTTTTTTTGTAGTTGTTTATATTATAACTATTAAAGAGCGTTTTATAAGGAAAAGTTAAGTGGAAATAATTAAATATCAATTAGGAATAGTTGAAAACTTGCCATTATCGGCGCTATATATGATGTTTAATATCAAGAAAAACAGTGATGTTAGTTTTGGTTTAAAAATTTTACAAAGATTTGTTGATGGTAAAAGTGTAGTTGCAGGCTTTGGTAATAATCTTTTAAAAATGTTTAAAATACCTGAGAATGAAAGCTTTAAAAGAACTAAATTTAATAATCCAAGAATGTCTGATAATGATGGTTATGATTTAGTTCTTTGGTTAAGAGATGATGATAGGGGAGAGTTATTTCATAAGTCAATAGCTATTAAAAAGGCTCTAGAAGATTATTTTGACATTGAAAAAGTTATTTCAAGCTATACCTATCGTGGTAAGTATGATTTATCAGGTTTTGAGGACGGTATTGAGAATCCTAAAGGTCTAGAAGTTGTACCAGCAGCAATAATTTCTGAAGGTGAATTAGAAGGTTCTAGTTTTTGGGTGTTACAGCAATGGCTTCATGATTTTGATTGGCTTAATAATGCTAGCCAATCAGCAAAAGAAGAGTGTATTGGTAGGTCTTTAGATGATTCACATCAATTTGAAAGTTTAAAGGATTTTGCTCATGTAAAAAGATCAGCAAAAGAAAACTTTAATCCAGAAGCACAAATTTTAAGAAAATCGATGCCATGGTCAGATGATCAACTAAATGGTGGTTTTATGTTTTCTGGATTTGCGCCATCTTTTAGATCTTTTAATTTACAAATGGGAAATATGCTTGGTGGCAGTGATGGCATCATCGATGGTGTTTTTAAGTTTTCTAAGATTATCGAAACTAGCTATTTATGGTGCCCACCTTTTAAGAAAGGCAAACTAGATATTTCTTTACTAAATTAGAACAAGCTACTTGAAATTCTTTATTTTATATACAAATAGCCATTAACAGGTTAAAATATATGCGTGTTTTGCAAAAATTAATTAGTATCTACGGAGGTTAAAGCATGTCTGATATTAAAAATATCACTAAGCTACAAATAGAGGATAAAGGAAAGAAATATTCTCTATATAGCTTAAAGAAACTTTCTCAAGAGCTTGGTAAAGATGTTACGCGTCTTCCTTATTCAATCAGAGTATTACTTGAAAACCAACTTAGAAATATAGATGGTTATAAAGTAAAAGAAGATGATATGCACAAGGTTTTAGATTGGGACGCTAAAGCTAGCTCAAGACCTGAGATCCCACATATGCCTGCTAGGGTTGTGATGCAAGATTTCACAGGTGTACCAGCAGTTGTGGATTTAGCTGCGATGAGAAAGGCGATCAAAGATGCTGGGGGTGACGCAGACAAAATTAACCCTCTTGTAGATACAGCAATGGTAATTGACCACTCAGTACAGGTTGATTTTTATGGAACAAAAACTGCTTTAGCTCAAAACGTAGCTAAAGAATTTGAAAGAAATGGTGAGAGATACAGCTTGCTTAAGTGGGCACAAAAAGCATTTGATGATTTTATTGTTGTACCACCTGGGATGGGTATTATCCACCAAGTTAATTTAGAGTACCTTGCAAAAGACGCTTTAGTTAAGAATATTAATGGTGAAGATGTAATTTATCCAGATACTCTAGTAGGTACAGATTCACACACTACTATGATCAATGGTGTTGGTGTAGTTGGTTGGGGTGTCGGTGGTATTGAGGCTGAAGCTGTAATGCTTGGTCAACCATACTATATGGTTTTACCTGATGTTGTTGGTGTGAAATTTACTGGTAAGCTAAAAACTGGTGTAACAGCTACTGACCTTGTACTTAAAGTTACAGAAGTGCTTAGAAAGCATGGTGTTGTTGGCAAGTTTGTTGAGTACTATGGCGAAGGTTTAGAGAGCTTACCTTTACCAGATAGAGCAACTATCGCAAACATGGCTCCAGAATATGGTGCAACAATAGGTTTCTTCCCAGTTGATGAAGTAACATTAGACTTCTTCAACAATACAAACCGTAGTGAGTTAGTTGATGCCGCGCGTGAAATGTATAAAGAACAATTGCTATTTAGAGAGAATCCAGCTGAAGAGCCAGAATATTCTAGTATAGTAGAAATAGATCTATCAGAAGTTGAATCTAACCTTGCTGGTCCTAAGCGTCCACAAGATAGAGTTGCATTCCATGATATGAAAAAAGCTTTTGCAGAAGCTTTGGTACATGAGCAAGGATTACATGGTTTTGGCTTAACTGACGAGCAATTACAAAAATCAGCTGAAGTAAAAGGTCTTAATGAAAGAATTACTCACGGTTCAGTTGCTATTGCTGCAATTACTTCATGTACAAATACTTCTAATCCATCACTGCTTTTAGGTGCTGGTTTATTAGCTAAGAAGGCAAATGAGAAAGGCTTAAAAGTTAAGCCTTTTGTTAAAACATCATTAGCACCAGGATCTCAAGTTGTAACTCAATACCTTGAGAAAGCTAATTTATTACCAGAGCTTGAGAACTTAGGCTTCAACCTTGTTGGTTATGGTTGTACAACTTGTATCGGTAACTCTGGTCCTTTAGATGAGCCTGTAGTAGAGGCTATTAACGAGGCTGATCTTATAGTGGCTTCTGTAAGTTCAGGTAACCGTAACTTTGAAGGTCGTATTAATCCTCATGTTAAGGCAAATTACCTTGCATCACCAATTCATGTGGTTGCTTATGCATTAGCTGGAACTGTTGATTTTGATCCAGTTGAGGATGCTATTGGTAAGGATGCAGAGGGTAATGATGTTTACCTTGCTGATATTTGGCCAACTACAGAGGAAATTGCTGCTATTCAATCTCATGTAATTAACTCTGATATGTTTAAAAAGGCTTATGCAACAGTTCTTGATGGTACTGAGGACTGGCAAAAACTTAAAGCTCCTGAAGGTAAGCTGTATGAGTTTGATAGTTCTTCTACTTATATCCAATGTCCTAACTTCTTTGAGAAGTTTGCAGAAGGTAATGATGATTTAGATATCAAAGGTGCTAGAACTCTTTTAATGTTAGGTGATTCTGTAACTACAGACCATATTTCACCTGCTGGAGCTATTCCAGAAGAGTACCCTGCTGGACAGTATCTAAAATCTCATGGGGTTGAAAAGAAAGATTTTAACTCTTATGGTTCTCGTCGTGGTAACCATGAAGTTATGATGAGAGGTACTTTTGCTAATATCCGTATCCGTAACTTACTTTTAGACAATGTCGAAGGTGGCTTTACTAAGTATCACCTTGATGGATCTCAACAGTATGTATTTGATGCTGCTATGAAATATAAAGAAAAAGGTATTCCATTAGTTATATTAGCAGGTAAAGAGTATGGTACTGGTTCTTCACGTGACTGGGCTGCAAAAGGTACATTCCTATTAGGCGTGAAAGCAGTTATCGCAGAGAGCTATGAAAGAATTCATAGATCTAACTTAGTTGGTATGGGTGTATTACCACTTGAGTATGTAAATGGACAGAATGCTAAGACTTTAGGTTTAGATGGTACCGAAATGTTTAATATTAAGAACTTAAACAATATCAAACCGCGTCAAATAGTTATTGTAGAGGCAGTACATCCTAAGACTGCACATACTACAACATTTGAAGCATTAGCTCGTTTAGATGCTGATGTTGATGTTGATTACTTGAAGAATGGCGGTATCTTACAAACTGTTCTTAAAGACATTATGGGCGATAAAAAAGAATCTAAGTCTACGCAATCAACTACTAGTAAAGGTTGTGGTAGTGCAGATACTTCTTCTGAGACATCTTGTCCATTTGCAAAGATTGCTAATTTCTTCAAGAAACTATTTAAGTAATCAATCTGAAAAATTCTCTAATTGACTATTTTTTTTATTCTTTAATAGTGATAAAGTTCTAATACTATTATTAAATTTAAGTTCTATTCTTGATATGATAAGAAAATTACTAACTCTTTGTGTGCAAAAAAAAGCCTCTGATCTACATTTATCCTCTGGTTGTAAGGCTAAATATAGAATAGATGGAGATTTGATTGATATTGAATCTTCACCTGTATTAAATGATAAGATGATTTCTCAGATGCTTTTAGAAATCATGACAGATGATCAAAAAGATGAGCTGATAGAAACCTACGAATGTGATTTTTCTATAGATGATAGAGATAATGATGCGAGATTTAGGGTAAATGCTTTTTTCCATAACCGTGGTTATGGCGCGGTATTTCGTCGTTTAGAGAATACTATTCCAACGTTAGATCAATTTGGAGCACCAAGAATTCTTAAAGAAGTTCAAGCTAAAAAAGGTGGCTTAATTCTAGTAACAGGACCCACAGGTTCAGGTAAGAGTAGTACATTGGCAGCATTAGTCAATGAAATAAATCATAAGGAAGATTCTCATATTCTAACTATTGAGGATCCCGTAGAATTTGTTCATACAAGTCAAAGATCACTAGTAAACCAACGTGAAGTTAAAAGAGATACAAAAAGCTTTAATGCGGCTCTTAAATCAGCACTAAGGGAGGATCCTGATTGTATTCTAGTTGGAGAGATGCGTGATTTAGAAACTATTAGATTAGCACTAGAGGCAGCTGAAACTGGGCATTTGGTTTTAGGGACATTACATACAATATCAGCTATAAAAACTGTTGATAGAGTAATATCTGTATTTCCACCTGCTGAGCAGGAGCTTGTACGCAACATGCTTGCGGAATCATTACAAATCGTTATATCTCAACGTTTACTTAAACGTAAGGGCGGCGGGCGTGTCGCAGCATATGAAGTTCTTATTTCAAATACTGGTATTAGAAATATGATTAAAGAAAATAAACTTTCGCAAATTTACACCGCACTACAAACTGGAACAGCTAAGGGAATGGCGACAATCGAACAGAGCATTGAGAATCTTCTTAAGGCTGGAACAATTACACCAGAAGAAGCCGCTAAATACATTGTAGTAAGGTAATCATTTAAAAATCTAATATTTATATTGCTAGCAACAAATATTCAGTTCATATTTTATAGTTAGTCAAAATTTTAGTTCTTCATGAAAGGTTTTTTGTAATTTGATTAGCTAACTTAAAGGCGCTTGTAAACGCTGATTCAACTCTACCCTTAATATACCAATCACCACATGCAGCGATTTTTTGATTTATATCGATAAAGTAATTGGGCGTGTTTTGTTTTTGGATATTTGCGTAACGCCAAGTATGTAAAGTTTTATATTGAGGATTATCTAAGTCAATATTTAGTATTTTTTTAGCTCTTTCAAAAATTATCTCGAGGATTTCTTCACGATTATCGTTTATATGGTTATCAGCCCACTGATTTGATGAATGTATAACTAAGCAGCTAGGAGTATTACGCTCTGGTTTTGAGCTATTTAGCGATATCCAGCTAATTATACCATCATGAACTAAAGCAGCATCAAATCCAAGATTAATACTTTTATCATAACCAAGCATTAATGAAAAGCAACCATTCATTTTTATTGAACTGATTTGATCATAGAAAGAGATATTCTTTGGTAATAATTCATATAATTGATCAGAAGGTATAAGCGAATATTATCCAATCATATTTTCCTAGAAGATTGTGATTTTCATCATTGACAAGCCATTGGTTATCTAAGCTTGTAACTGAACCAATACGAGTGTTTAAATATACTTGTAAATCTTGAGCTAAAAACTGAGCTACAACATTCATTCTTTGTATGCCTACATAGTGTTCGTATTCGTTATTCCATAGTTTTTGATTTATTATCTTATAACCTTTGATTTCAACAAAATTAGCTTGCCAGTTCTTGATATACCATTATCGATCATTGGCTTAAGAAACTCTTTAAAATCAGTTGATTTAGCTGTGAAATATTGTGTACCATGGTCAAAATAGTAAGGATCGGCATACCTAGTTGACATTCTTCCACTTACGCCTCGGGATTTCTCAAAAACTATTACTTGTGCACAGTCCTTAAGAATTTTAGCTGCCGTTAATCCTGCAATACCTGCACCAATTATAGCAATTTTTATCATATCAAACTCCAAGATATTGCTAATAATATAACTACAGCAATGGTTATAGGTAATCTAATATACAAAAAATATCTACTCGAAGTTATTTTTAGTTTATAAATGTAATAATCAATTTTAAGTAATACTAAAAACTCTATTATTAATAGTAAAATAAAGTATTTTGAATTTAGGTTGAGATATGCAAACCAGATGGTTATTACATTAATATTGCTTGAGATTTGTAAGAGTAATTTTACTATTGGAGACTCAATGTTGATTTGTCTTCCCCAGTGAGTGCCTGCTAAAAAGCTTGCTATTATCAAGCCATATATAGATAATGCTTGTATAGTATTTCCAAATATTAAAGTGTGTTTATAATTAAATAGTAAGCAGATTGTAAAGAATAAGAAAGGTATTAAACCAGAATATGCTAGATAAACATCTATACTCTTTTGATTCTTCAAAGTTATACTCCTAATAACTTAATTTTTCTTTAGTTTTCCCTCTGAAAATATAATAGGCATAGCTAGTATAAAGTAATAATAATGGAATCATTATAATCGCTGGAATTAAAGTAAATATTAATGTTGTATCACTAGCTTGAGCTTGTGTATATGTTATTTGATAAGGAATAATATATGGGAATATTAATGTTAACATACTTATATAAGTTAATATAAATATTGCAACTGCCAGCCAGTATGGTAAAGCATGATTCTTTGCTTCGATAACCTTAATAAGAACCAAAAAGCTGATTATAGTAAGCACGAATAATTCTATCAATATTGCCATTTTATAAAGGTTATCTAAAGGCAGTTTAACATACAGAGGAGTCATTCCACCAATTACTAGCATCAGAACAGCTAGAATAATACAGCAGATCTTAGCAAGCTGTTTAGCTTTAGTGAATAACTCTCCCTCAGACTTTAAAATCAAACGTGTTGCTCCAAGTAAACTATAACCGAATATTAATGTAATACCTGTGACAGCAGAAAAGCCAAAGTTATAAAAACTGTTATGAGGGAAACCAACAATTAATTCGCCAACTATATAGCCCTGTAGAAATGTTGCTACAAAAGATGATATAAAGAATAATTTATCCCAATTTTTTATACTTTTTGGGAAGATTTTAATCGAAATTCAAAACATATTCCTCTTAGCAATATCATTACTACTAATAATATTGCTGACAAATATATTTTAGGAAATATATACGCGAAAGCTATTGGAAACATTCCATAGAAACATGCTAGTGTAAAAACAAGCCATGTTTGGTTACCATCCCATGTTGGTAACAAAATACTTGTTGCTATATCCTTTTGGTGATCATCTAAAAGTGGAAATAATATTCCCATCCCTAGTGCAAAACCATCCAAGATCATGTATAGCAGTAGTGCAAAAGCAATAATTGCTAGCCAAATTAATCCTAAATCCATAATCTACTCCTCATCACCTGCATTCTTTTCGACTGATTGAAAATACGAGTAAGGCATTCTTTCTTCTCCATCAGTGCTTGGCCCACCATTAATGATCCTAAATAAATACTTGAAGTAGAAATACCCAAATATAATAAAATAAACAATAATTATAGAAGCTAGTGAGCTAAAAACCTGCCAAAAACTAAGATCACTAACTGAATATTCTGTTCTAAGAATATTGTATACAACCCAAGGTTGTCTACCAAATTCAGCAGTGAACCAGCCGGTAATAATTGCGACGAACCCTAAAGGAGTAGTTAAAGTACAAAGTTTTAAGAACCATTTCGACGACTCTATTTTTTTTCTAGCTAATAACAAGGTTCCAACTAAGCCTATTAGAATCATTAATGTGCCTATACCAACCATTATCCTAAAGCTATAAAACACTACAGCTACGACAGGTCTATCTTTCTCAGGTACAGACTTTAACCCAATAAGCTCACCATCAAGCTCATGAGTGTTAATCAAAGATGCTAGTTTAGGAATTTCTATAGCAAATAAGTTTTTCTCTTGTGCTTCACTTGGATAAGCAAATAGTACTAAAGGAGCACCTTTTTGCGTATCCCAAACACCTTCTATTGCGGTTGTTTTTAGCGGCTGATGTTCATGGACTTCTCTACCAACATCATCACCAATCATAAGTTGGCTTATACTTAGTATCAAAATTGAAATTAATGAAAATTTAATACAAGTTTTTGCAAAGCTATGATATTTGTCTTTGATAAGGTAATATGCACTAACTCCCAAGATTACCATTAATGTACTTAAATAAGCTGCCATAAGCATATGGATATATCTAGGAATTACTGAAGGATTAAATATCACATGATACCAACTATAAACTTCAAATTTGCCATTTACATAGTTGACACCATCTGGGGTTTGCATCCAAGAATTTGCTGATAATATCCAGAAAGCCGAGAGCGTAACACCAGCAAATATAGTAAAGTTTGCTAAGAAGTGAACATATTTGTTTATTCTGCCCCAGCCAAAAATCATTATCCCTAAGGCGCCTGCTTCAATAAAGAATGCTGTTAATACTTCATATGTAAACAATGAGCCAAGTACAGGACCTACTTTTTCAGCAAAACCTGCTCAGTTAGCACCAAATTGGAACTCCATTACAATCCTAGATACAACTCCCATACCAAATGTTAGAGCAAACACTTTTGTCCAAAATTTAACAATAGTTAAATACTTATCATTTTTTGTAATCAGCCAAAGAGCTTCAAAAATCATCAAAAATGTTGATAATCCAATACTAAAGGCTGGGAACAAAATATGGAAGCTTACGGTGAATGCAAATTGTATCCTTGATAGAATCTCGACCCAGTACATAATAGACCTCATTAGTTATTTATTATTAGTATTTATGGTTATTCAAGAGTTATTGAAGGTTTGCTTTAGATGGGAGATGTATTCCTGAATAACCTTTTGTGTAAAGATTGTCATATCTTAAAAAGATTCTCAAGTTTAGCGTAGTAACATTAATAAAATGTAATGTTATTTTTATTATCTTTATCAATATAATATATTTTAAGAGAAGGGTTAATAAGAGTTTAGGAGAAGCGTCATGAGAATATTAGTTGCAGGAGGCTCAGGTTTTGTTGGTAGAGAGCTGTCTAAATATCTAAGTACCAGACATCACTTAACTCTTCTTACTAGAGTAGCAAACCAAAATTTAGGTGACTATAAAGAGCTCATAACCTGGCAGCAGTTGACGGAAGATAATATTGTTAATTATGATATTATAATAAATTTATGTGGCTATAATATCGGCCAAAAACGTTGGACTAAAGCGGTTAAAGATAGAATATTATCAAGTCGTATTGAGCCAACCAATAAGCTTATACGTCTAATAAGCAATAAAAATATTTGGCTAATAAATGCTAGTGCAATTGGCTATTATAATTTTTCTAAGCTAGCGCAAGATGAAGATAATCATGACAGAAGTTACGATAAGTTTACTTTTGGACAAAAAGTTGTTGATCAATGGGAAAAATGCTTAGTTGACTCTCATTTACAGCGATATACTATTCTACGCTTTGGGGTTGTTATTGGTAATGGTGGTGTGCTTGAAAAAATGGCGCTGCCAGCTAAGTTTGGCTTTTTAACTATGTTTGGAGATGGTCATAACTATATGAGCTGGGTAAGTGCTTATGATTTATCTCGAGCTATTGAATTCATTATTGATAAGAAACTAGATAGTAAAGAAATATTTAACTTAACGGCACCAGATGCTTGTCAGCATAAACTTTTAGTCGAACTTCTGAGAAAATATCTAGCTAAAAAACGTATTATCAAAATACCTACATTTATGATAAAGCTTATGTTTGGGCAAATGGGAGAAGAGTTACTTCTGTCAAGTCAAAATATTAAACCAGCAAAATTACAAAGATTAGGATTTGTTTTTGAAGATTCAAATATACAGCAAGCTTTAGAACGATATATTTAATTTTCTTCGTATTTATGATCTATAGGAATTTTGACAGTAATGGTTAAGCCTTTTTGGTTGATATTGTTTTGAGCAAAAATTTTACCATTATGAAGCCTAACGATTTCTGCGACGATTGCTAAACCTAGTCCACTACCTTCTTCACCTGTGCCTGTTTCACGATAAAATCTATCAAAAATACGTTCGATATTCTCTTGAGGTACGCCAATACCATTATCTTTTATCTCGACGACTATATTGTTTTCCTCTTGATATGAGCTAATCTCAATAAGTCCGCCGTTTGGGGTATATTTGATAGCATTTGAAATCAGATTTTTAAATAGTATCCCAAGTAGGTAGTCATTGCTGTAACAGTATAAATGTTGTTGCGATGGATAAAATACTATTTCAATATTTTTCTCTATAGCTTTGATAGCATTCTCGGCAATAAAGAATTCAAGAACCTTATTTATCATAAGTTTCTTACCGAATGTAACTTGTTCATTGGGTTGAATCCTACTTAATGTTAATAATTGATCAATAATATGAGAATATCTGTTTGTTGAGCTTTTGATCCGTTCAAGCTTTTGTTTGATTTCATCTATATCGTCTGATGCTAGAGCTATTTCTACAAGTGTTTTAACTCCAGCTATTGGGGTTTTAAGCTCATGGGCTGCATCACCAGAGAAACGCTTTTCTCTCTCGAGAGTTTCGTGGAACTTTTCAATAAGTAAATTAATTTGATCAACAATAGATTTTATTTCATAAGGTATAACATCTTCATTGAGCTTTTCATTTTTACGAGGATTTATTTTAGCAACGCGTTTGTTTATACGCTCTAGTGGATGAAGAGCAGTTTTTAAGATATAGTAGATAAATCCAATAAGCACAATATAGGTTGATGCTAAAAGTAGCGCAAATTTAAATATTATTTGGCGAGATATTTTGTCTTTAATAGTATCGTTAGCAAAAACCGTGATAAGATTACCATTATCAGTTTTTAAAGTATAGGTATACCAGTTTTTCTGACCATCCTCTTCGTTAGTGTATACCCATTCAAATCCTGTTGTAGATGTTATGCCATCATAGTTTTTGTGAAAGTTTGGTAAATTAGATGTCTTTAATAACAGCTTTTTGTGCTTTCGATCGTATACAATAAAGCCGATACTCTTATTGTAGTTTTTTATATTTAAAAAAGAATTCGAGATTCTATTCATTATCATATGAGTAGTATTTTCATCATCTTCTAAAGGATAAATTTTCAGTACAGTTTCGATAACTTCCGCAGCAGTTCTTAGCTGATAGTCAAGGAGCGAATCATTTTGATGCTTAACTTGATAGAAACTAAAAATTGATATAACCAACATAAACACTGCAAAAAAGCTTGCAAAAGAAACGACAAGAAAACTTAGTATCGAGCTTTCTTTTTTGTTTTTCAAAAACATATTTTAACTAAAATAATTTTATTTGGCTTAATTATAATCAATTTTGAATTTTATTATTAGTTTTATAATTGTTATAATCAAACATAATTGTTATAAATTATAAGAAGTATAGTTTTTGTTAAATAGTGTGAATAATATAACTCAACCATTCTATACAAAATACTATGAATGCGTAGCTTTGTATTTCTATACTCAAGAAAATCTAAAATTTGATGTGCTTATCACATGTCCTCATGCTGAGCTTGGTAAAAGTTTTGTCGAGTTTGATTTTCCTGCTATTAGTCAGCTTATTAAACTTAGTAAAGATGATTTTAACGATTTCCTAGCGATAGAATATGATTTTGGTACTCACTCACTTGGTCATGCGATAGCTCAAAAACTCTATGCAGAATATGGTTTATATACTTTAGTTGCTGAGCCGTCTTTCCCACGCTCAATATTAGATGCTGGAAGGCTATATCCTAATTGTCTAAGAAATATTGTCGATTATGATCAGCACCCACAATTAAAACAAGCACTTATCAAGCTATATGATCAATATATGCAAAAGCTATGCCATATTGTTGCTGTGGCAAAAAGTTACAATGCTATTTCAATAGATTTGCATACAATGTCTAGCTACTCTCCAAATATAGTACAGGAGAGATACTCTGAAGCCGTAATAGAAACTCCAGACACACTAAATGAGTATATACAGTTATATAAGAATGCTCATAAAGATGGTGAAAAAAGAGTCACAGAGCTTTTTACTGGAGATGCACGTAATGGTATATTTGCATCTAAAGTATTGCTTGAATCGTTATCTTATGAACTACAACAAATTGGAGTTGAGGTTGAGTATGATAAACCTTATATCCTTGCTGAGCACTTAGTGGCACATTATCTTGTTTGTGAATTAGAGGCGGTATGTATTGATATACCTAAGGATCTTTTATCCAAAACAACAACAGCTGATGAGCTCTATGATATAGCTAGTCTAGAAATAGATCACACTAAGTTAAATCTGATGGCAGAAGCTTTTGCTAAAGCTATTATGAACACACAAAAACAAAAACAATTAAAGGATGCATAACATATGACTAAAAAGACAACAAATGCTATTTCTGAGAGAATTTGGGGTAAAAAAGCTATCCATATACCAAATACTACTGATATATATGGGGCTGATCTTGTAAGTTCATTTGTAAATAAGTATGTTACGCGTACATTATGCCTTTTAGCAAAAGATCATAAAATATTTTACCTAAAAAAACACAGCCTGAAGTTGAAAAAATTATTAGCTATTTTAATGATATCGGTCTTAGTTATATAACTATGGATAACTTTATCTTTTTGGATAAGTTAATCGAGCATTATAGACTATCGACTATAGTTATGAATTATGCAGATCAGATTCAAGAGTTTAGTGATCCTGAATATACACATTTAGTTCCATTTACCGTAGCGACAGCTGTAGAATTACTTGGCATAAAATATAATAAAAACTATGGCTTGCCTGAAGCGTTATCGCAGTTTTTAAATGATAAGTCTTTCCTTAGACAGATGTTACATGCTAAGGGGATACTAGTCCTTAGTATTAATATAGTATCGACAATTAGTGATGATGATTATGTGAAAAAAGCTCTAGAAATTTATCGGGAATATGAAAATAACGGAATCTATGAGTGTGCTGTAATTGAGTTATGTGCACAGATGACAGAGATATTGCGCGATATGGGCGTCAGAGGTATAGTTGGGGTCGATCTTCTTATACGCGAAATTAATGGTCAAATAGTTCCTTATGTGCTTGAAGTAAATGCAAGACAAACAGGAGCGATATATGCAGGATTCTTAGCTTATGAGTTACGTAATGGTGAGCATAAACCTTGGATAGGACATAATAATGTAGTAGTACCTAAAGGTTCAACTATTGATGATTACCATCAATACCTTAAAGTAAATGTTGTTGATTATAATTATGGTGATAGTGAGGGGGTTATTATTACCTGTATCGATAATCTTGATTTGAATAATAAAGTTATGATTCTAGTTATCGCAGATACTGATGAGCGACTTGATGAAATTCTTAAGATTGCGACATCTTTTAAATAAATCTCTTTATTAACTTTATTGGGATAATTGAAAAAAAGTGTTGGTAAAATATGTCTATAAGTATTGTAGAATAAGGGTTTAAAAAGGATTATTTACAAATGTCTGTAAAAAAAGACTAAAAAATGTCTAAATTGTGGGTCTAAATTTACTCAAAAATATGGAAGAAAAAACGATATACAGAGGTATAAATGTAACGATTGTAACAAAACATTTAGTTCAAATAGAGAGACCTAGTAAGCTACTAGAGATATTATTTTATAAATATGTTTTTAAGCATCAAACCTATGCAGATTTAGCCCTTGAATATGGCAAAACTAAGAGATGGGCTTATGATCAAATCCATAGCTATGAAGTAGCTAAAAAAGAGCATAATCCTAGAGCTGTAACATTGCTGTGTGATACTACCTTTTATGGCAAGAGAAAAGACAAATTAGCTACAGTAGTTTTCTGTGATACTATAGAAAATGAAGTCTTACTTTGGAGGCATGTAGACTCAGAGAAGTCTAAATATTACAAAGAAATGTTACAACAATTATTATCTTTAGGATATACAGTAAATGCTGTAACCATAGATGGTAAAAGAGGCTTAAACACAGTTAAGGTGTGTCCAATACAAATGTGTCATTTCCATCAAAAAATAGTAGACAGATATATAGTTAATCCGAGAGTATTTTGTTAAACACATAAGAGATAGCATCACAAAATTTTTCAAAACTATTATTCACTTTTCTAAATATTTTTTTAAAGTTAGCCCAAACCTTTTCAATAGGATTTAAATCTGGAGAATACGGAGGTAGATATAATATTTGTACATCAAATTTATTGGCTATTTCAATCAGCTTAGAGGATTTATGGAAACTAGCATTATCCATTACTATAGTAGTTTTAGGTTTTAATGATGGGCATAAGTGTTCCTCAAACCATTGATTAAAAATTTCAGTATTGGTATATCCACTGTACTCTAATGGAGCTATAATCTTTTTATCTGCATAATTATATCCAGCAACAATACTTCTTCTTTGTGTTTGATATGCTAAAACCTCACCATAACTAGGCTCACCAATTAGTGACCATCCTCTTAGGATAGAAAGCTTATTGTCACACCCCATCTCATCTATATAAAATAACAAGTTTTGAGCTATTTCTTTTAGTTTTTCTATATACTCCAACCTTTCATGTTCTTTTCTTTGCTTATATTTTGGAGTCTTTTTTTAAAACTAAAACCAAGTCTATTAAGACAATCATAAAATGTACTTCTTGGAATATTAGGGGCTAATGCTTCTTTTATATCTAATGCACTTGCATCTGGATGATCTATCAAATACTGTTCAATCAATGTTTTATCGGTAAAGCTAGCGACTCTGCCACAACCAACTCCTTGCTTTGAACTATAATCTCCGGTTCTTTTATAAAACTCTATCCATGAAACAACTGTACGCTTATCTATGTTAAAAAACTTACTCAGCTCGAACTCCGTCATACCTTCTTCATATTTATTAATTACGATGTCTCTAAAATCTTGGCTATATGATGGCATTTTTATTAGGTTCTGTGCACAAAAAACTTAAATTATATTGAAAATAGCTAAACCGCTGTTATTTAAGATTTGAAAAGCAATAAATATCAATGGTTTAGCAAATGAATTATCATATAAAAGAAGTATTCTGGTCAATTATTTTATCATTCTTAAAATCACAAAAAGGTATACATACCAATGATGAAGCCAAATTAAGATTGTTTATTGAAGCTGTATTTTATGTGTTACGTACAGGCTGTCAATGGAGAATGTTACCATTTTATTATGGTAAATATAGATCAATACATAAGCGTTTTAAAGATTGATGTGATAAAGATATATTTTCTAGATTATTTAAATCAGTACAAAACCCTGATTTACAAGAAGTCATGCTTGATTCAACAATAGCAAGAGCACATGCTTGTGCTACGGGATATGATAAAGATGATAACCAAGCAATTGGTAGATCAGTTGGTGGGATAACCACTAAAATCCATGCTATGACTGATGCTTTAGGTAATCCAATAGAAATATTGTTGTCAGAGGATAAAACTCATGATAGTAAAGTAGCTATAGATTTACTAAAAAATGTATATAATACAAAAGTTATCGCTGATAGAGCATATCATTCTAATGAAATCAGGCAGCATATTCAAGGTATATCCTCTGAAGCTGTTATCCCTTGTAAATCAAATACTCTAAACCATATACCTTTTGATAGTCATGTATATAAAGAAAGACATTTGATAGAGAATTTCTTTTCTAAAATTAAGCATTTTAGAAGAGTATTCTCTAGATTTGATAAAACCATTTCAGCATATATAGGAATGATTAAATTAGCTTGTACTTTTATTTGGTTACGATGAATATTTATTTTTGTGCACAGAACCTATAAAACACCAGTATTGGTGTTTTATAGCGAAATGAAAACAATAAAGTCTATGTTTCTATTGTGCCAAACTGCTCTAAAGAGTCCTTAATGCCTATAATACAGGGCAAAATACTCGAAAACAGCACAATCTATACTGATGGCTGGAAAGCGTATGATGGGCTAATTCTTAACGGTTATGATCACTACCGAATTTATCACTCTCATAATGAGTTTGCTCGTGGTAAAAATCATGTTAATGGTATTGAATCTTTTTGGTCTTTTTCAAAAAGAAGACTTGCAAAATTTAATGGATTGAGTGATGATAAGTTTGTTTTACACTTAAAAGAGTATGAGTTTAGGTGGAATAATAAAGATAATGATTTATATAAAATCATGTTAACTTTAGTAAGAAAATTTAGTGCTAAAATTATCTAGACCCTTATAAATTTATCGATCAGTAAAATATATTCCATAAAACTATGTAAAGAGATATATTAGAGATAATGTAACATATCTATATAACCTATATGAACACTAAGGTACATTTTATTCGTATAAGTTTACTTGTGTGTATTAATATTATAAATTGCTAGATATTATTAATATATAATATCCATATTAATGTTATAATTAAGATAAACATTATTAATAAATAAATTCTTTATGTTGTTAAAAAATAATTATTTAGTAAGTATTATATTAGTAGTACTAATTATGATAGTTACAAAATCATTTGCTTGTGCTGCTACAGATTACAATAAAGTCGCTTTAATTAATGTATCAACACAATATTATCCGAATGACATAAAACAAGCAGAGAAAGCGCTTAAAGACACCGGATATAATACTACTTATAAATATTTAGACATATATCCTTCTGATTTTGGATATTCTAATCCAGATTTAATAAGAGCTAAAATATTATTAGATGCTCTTTTAGATAAAAATATAGATATTATTTGGTTCTTAAAAGGAGGAGGTGGAGCATTTAATTTATTACCTTATCTATATGATCATATAAATGAGCTTAAAAAAGCTAAACCTAAAATATTAGTTGGATTTAGTGATGTTACAGCTATACATTTTTTTGTTAATAATGTACTAGGATGGAAATCATTACATGGTGTAGTAGCTGCTTATAATAAGAATGCTTATAGCTCACAAAAAATAGGAAAAATTAGAATCAATGACTTAGAAAGAATTCCTAATATTACAGAAATTATAAACAATGGCATATCATATGATAAATTAATGCCAATGAATAAAATGGCTTATAATGGTACTGATGGTAGTATTGTTGGAGGTAATATGACGTTGATATATTCTTATTTCTCAACCGTTTACCAACAAGATATCTCAACAAAAATTCTATTTCTTGAAGATACTGGCATTTCATTTAGACAGTTAGATAGGTCACTACATCAGTTACTTTATCTGCCAGAAAATAAAAAGCCTGAAGCTATTATATTTGGCCAGTTTTATCCATTAGACCCTACCGATGATCAAAGGCTCATATATAAAACTGTAATTAAAAAGTTTGCCAAAACTTTTAATAGACCTGTATATTATTTTCCTTTTATAGGTCATGGACAATACAATAAACCTTTATTGCTTGGAGTTACATCCAATATTAAATGTTCTAAAGAAACTATATTTTGCACTTTAAAACAAAAATAACGATTTAATCAAAGCGGAAATTTAGCCTCAACTATTTAATTCGACCCAAGAATGTTATGATGAGTACTAAATCAAGTCCAGTACATATTTATTTTAGCATTTAACTATAAGTATTGATTTGATTAAAATCCTGAAACTGAATGTACTACTTTTATGTCTAGTAAGTTACTCACCTTACGCATGTTAGTTATGAATTTCTAATTTCATATAGTTTCTTAAGAGCAGTAGCGTTAGATCTAACCAAGAGCTTATATTTCAGAGCGAAGTGGTTTAGTGAAGTTTTTATCTTGAGCATTTCTAGTTTACAAAAAGCTACTAATGAGCAAAAAATATGATTTCTTTGAGTTTTCTCAATTTTAGTTGGTGAGGCTGATAAAGAAGTATTTTACTTAATTGATTTGTAATTAATCTCTATTAATCATCTTTTTTGATAGTCATGATATAATTGATCATAATCTATTTCTAAATCATTTGTTACAAGATATAAAATTTGTTCGATAATGTGTGATGTATGAAATTCATATTATCTTTAGAGCAAAACCAACTATCTGCTAAAATAACCTCAGTTCGGAATTAAAAGTATTGTAAATTGAAGGTTTGAGAGTGTTTTTAGGTTAAAATAAGCGAAATATCCCTAAATTCTGACAATAATGATAAATCAACTTATTTCAACCTCTTGTCGTATAGACGACTTTTGTATTATTTATCATAAAGAATTACAAAGCAAGTCAATTGATCACCAAAAGAAAAAAGTTGGTTTTAAACCAAGTTTATCTTTAAGTAAAATAATGACTATTTTGATCATGTATCAAGCAGTTAGATATAAAGATTTTAAAACTTACTATGTTGAGTTTATAAAGATTTATTGGAAGCATTATTTTCCTAAAGCTCCATCTTATAATCGTTTTGTATAGTTAATAGATATAGCAATGTTACCCTTAATAGCATTTATATCAAGTAATCATGCCAACCATACAGATTTATATTTTATAGATGCTACTAAACCACCTGTTTGTCATAATCTAAGAGAATCTAGACATAAAGTATTTAAGGGTTTAGCAGCTAAAGGTAAGCTGGTTCTTTAGCTTTAAACTTGATCTATTAACTAACGATGTTGGTGAAATTGTTAGTATCAATATCAGTCCAGGAAATAAGGATGATAGGAGCTTCTTAACAAAATTGTGTAAGGGACTTAAAGGATTAGTATTTGGTGATAGAGGTTATATCTCTAAAGATAAAGCACAACTACTTGAGCAACAAGGCTTAAAGCTTATAACCACTTTAAAAAAATATAAAAAAAGTTCCTAAGACTAGGTTTGAAAAGGCTATGTTAGCTAAGAGATCTATTATTGAGACTATTTTTGACTATCTCAAAAATAATGTAACTTTGTGGCACACAAGACATAGATCCATAAATAATCCTTTTACTCATCTTATGGCTGCTTTAGCTCAGTTTATTATTAACCCAATTAAAATCAATAATTCTAAGAGTTTGTCTATGAAATAATTGTCGAACGGAGGTTAAAATATATTTAAACTTAACTTGATTAATAACTGCTCGATTTATCATATTTTGAAACATTTGGTTTTTAGTAATTTTTGATCTTCTTTTATAGCGCTTATCTTTTTCATCATAATATCTCTTATACTTTTTCACTATTTCATAGTCTATAGGAATAGATAAATTTGATGTACTAAGTATACATGAGACTATATTAATACCCTTTACATGAACACCTTTAGCATGAGAGTGGTGCCAACAGACTATATCATTTTCATCTGTACTTGGCTTTTCACTAATTGTATCATCCAAACAAAGAACTTCGTATTCGCTATTATGTTTTCTAACTAAAGGCTTTATATATTTCCAAAATTCTAAGCTTGTCAAATATGGCTTGCTTAAAAATCTTGTTATTTTGTCATGTGATACTTCTTGATCTAATATGTCTGATAATTTTGTAGCCGTAGCATACTTAGTTTGGCTTATAAGATAGTCTGTATATATATCTAGTACATCCTTGTCCATTTCTTAAAAAATACAAAATCTTTGTATGACTATTATTCTAAATATCTTTTTAAAACTTACAACTTTTGCGTAAGGTGAGTAAGTTATATTTGTTTAAAGTATGATATGCTTTTGGCGATTAGAGATGATAGCATGCTTGCTAAACCAATTGAATGAGATTCTCATCATATGGTGTTATATAATGTCTTAAGAGCAGTAATAAGAGATCATTTAAATCTTAATGAATATCTTCTAGAAATATTAATTAGTGATTAAGATCTGCTTGTATTTGCTTAGGTATAAGCATAGCAATTGGTAGGCAAACTAATAAGAATATTATTACCATATCAAGAGCATTTTGATAACTTGTGATGGTATATATAGTTCTTGAGTTTGCAATAAATGTGCCAAAGTGTGTAAGGATATAACCGACAAGTGGTAGTAAAATAATTGGTACGAAGTTGTTTATCATATTTACTCTCGCTGTTGCTGATCCGGTAGTTCCTTTTGGTGAGATTATTTTAGCTATTCCAAATGTTACAGCTTGAGGACCAGCAGCAGCTCCAAGTAAGAAATACAACACTGTAAACATCGATAAACTCATCGGCACATAAAGTATTATAGCTAAAAGCATAGCAAGTGAAACTATACTTAAAGTAAGCATTAGACGATATCTATTTGTCAGTGAAGCAATAATCGCAGCAACTGTAAAACCAACTGCAGCACCAATGAATAGTGCGCCATTTAAGTGTGACGCAATTTCTTGGGTTAAACCAAATTTAGCTTGAATTAGTCCTACACCCCATAGAGAACCTAAAACATTAATTGGAATAAATAATACTGCACCAATAATACTTGCAGCCCAGAACTTTAGGTTACAGAATATTTTTAGTACTTTGACTATAGTTTCTTTGAAGTTGGCTTCACTTAAGTGGGTAAATTTTGCAACATGTTTGGGATTATCACGAATAAATATTACGATAAGCAGTAGAATACCAACCCCTATGTATGTAAATACTGCATTACCGTCTCTCCAACCAAGGTCAGAAACTAAACTTGAGAGTAGTGTATCAGTAACTAGACCACCGAGAATCCCAACGACTGTTGCAAAACCTATGAAAGTTGAGAAAAGCTTTTCTGGAAGCCACATCCCAGCCATTTTTGCTGCACCTATAAAGCCAAATGCAGAGCCAATACCCATAAATATCCTACCAATATATGCTACTTCATAATAGTTAGTAGCTGAGAACAAGTAGTTTCCTAAAACACAAAAGGCAGTAGCAATACTGATTACTACTTTACGATTATATTTATCGAGTATAACTCCTGCAGGTATTTGCATGATTGTATATGATACAAAGTATGCTGATGACAACATACCTAGTTCTGTGTGACTAATACCAAAATCAATAATTAAATTATTGCCCATGACACTTGGTGCGGCACGAATAAAAAAATCATAACTATAATTTAACGTTGCAATTAAGCATATTATCCAAGACAATGTAACTAGGACTTTTGTGTTTGGTAAATGTGATTTATCCATAAATTAATCTAGATTACTATCTTAAAATATTAGGATATCAAAGAGTTATTAATTATCCAAGTAGTAAGATAATTTCCTTTTTGTTTTAGGCAAATATTTTTATTGAAAATAAATCTATTTTGATAATTGAATTACTTTATTTGATCTATTATTTGTTGTTGTTCAGCATCAGTTTTGACTGATTTAGATTTGTCACTGGCTATATACATATATACTACAGGTAGTACAAATAGTGAGAATATTGCACCAATAACTAAACCACTTGATATAACTACACCGATACAGTTTCTACTAATTGCACCAGCTCCAGATGAGGTTACAAGAGGTATTACGCCAACAACCATTGCTGATACAGTCATTAATATTGGTCTTAGACGTTGAGACGAAGATGTAACAATCGCATCATATTTGTTCATGCCATTATGTTTTTGTAAGTGATTGGCAAACTCAACAACCATAATACCTTGTTTAGATATTAAGCCTATTAGAGTAACTAAGCCTAGCTGAGTATAAATATTCAAAGATGCCCAACTAGCTCCTAAGTACTGCCCAACATAGAGTGGAATCAATGCTCCAGAGATTGCCATTGGAATAGTAACTAAAATTACAAGCGAGTCTCTAAAACTTTCAAACTGTGCTGATAATGCTAAGAATATCAATACAATCGCAAATGCAAATGCAACCATCATTGTATTACCATTTTCGATATATTGACGTGCTGAACCGGAGAAGTTATATGAAAAGCCTTCAGGAAGCATGCTTTTGACAACACTTTGGACATATTCTATAGCTTGTCCTTGGGTTATCCCTGGTGCCATAACAGCTGAAATTGTTGATGCATTTAACTGTTGGAAAGTATTTAGCGTAAGAGGTTGTCCTTCTGTTTTGAAGGTTACTAAAGCTGATAATGGTACCTCAGAGTCAAATAGTTTATTCATTTCATCAGAACGGATATAAATATTACCAAGTTGTTCCTGAGTAAGCATCTCATTTCTAGCTAACTGTGGAATAACTTGGAAACTATAGCCTTTTAAAAAGAAATAATTAATATAACCACCGGCGTATGAATAACCTAGAGTTTTAGCAATATCAGACATTGTAATACCTAAAATTCCAGCCTTATCACGATCAATATTAATATCAACAATAGGATTATCAAACTTAAGGTCACTCTGAGCAAATACAAATAATCCATTGCTCATCATTTTTGCAATGATTTTATTAGTGATCTCATCGATAGCTTCATAGTCATTGACACTTTGAATAACTAATGAAAGTGGAGCTCCGCGTGGAATCCCTGGTAAAGCAGGCGTTTGGTATGTATATGTTTGAACACCAGGTAGTTCAGTGACTTTGGCTTGAGCAATGTTTGCAGCTTGTTGCTGGGATATTTTTCGTTCATCCCAAGGTTGCATAATAAAACCGCCAAAAATCACATTAGAGCTCATTACACCATTAAGAATAAAGACATTTTGTTTACCTGGAATTTCATCAAGTGTGTTTGCTAGCTTTTTGCCAAAGGTCTCTAGATAGTTAATATTTGCTGATGACGGAGCTTGTCCCATAACTCCTAAGAAGCCCATATCTTCATTTGGAGCTAATTCAGATTTAATACCTTTCCCCATGATAAAACAGCTTGCTAAAACTATAATTCCAACAATTGCTATGGCAGGTTTGATATCTAAAACAAACATTAGTAAGGCTTTGTACTTTGCTGCTAGTTTACTAAAAACATTATCAATAAATTTGACTAGCTTTGAGCTCATCATTTCACGGTTAAGAACCTTTGAGCACATCATTGGCGAGAGAGTATAAGCAACTATACCAGAGATAAGCACAGCACCGGCAAGTGAGTAAGCAAATTCTGTGAAAAGTTGTCCAGTAAATCCACCCATCATACCGATAGGAGCATAAACAACTATAAGCGTTAGAGTCATTAGTATCACGGGATTAGCAATTTCTCGGGCACCTTTGATCGCAGCAGCAAAAGGCTCCATACCTTCTTCAATATGACGATAAATATTCTCTAGCACAACAATTGCATCATCAACTACTAATCCTATAGCTAAAATCATCGCTAATAATGTAAGTAAGTTAATCGAGAATCCCATAATACTCATAAGGAAAAATGATCCTATAATCGATAAGGGAATAGCAATTATTGGTACAATAATAGCTCGTAATGAGCCTAAAAATAGGAACATTACTATAGATACAATAATTACGGCTTCTAGTAAAGTATGTAATACTTCATCAATAGAACTCTCTATATATAAGGTACTGTTATAAGCAACATCAACATTTAAGCCATTAGGTAGAGAAGCTTTGATATTTGGAAGCTGTTTGACTAATCGGTTGACAACATCTAATGGATTCTCTTCAGGCGATACAACAGCACCTGCAAGCACGGCATTTTTACCATCAAAATATACTGAGGAGTTATAGTTTTGTGCACCTAGCTCTACTCTAGCTACATCGCTAAGGCGAACTATTTGATTATCGCTTTTCTTGATAATCAGATTTCTATATTCTTGAGCTGTAGACATGCTGGTTTCAGGATTAAGCGTATAGTTTAGGTATGGACCTTGGATTTGACCACCTGCTGAAACTAAACTATTTGAACCAATAGCTGTTGCTAGTTCTGTTGGTGTTATACCATACTCGGCCATACGAGTTTTATTTGGGTAAATACGCATTGCATATGGCATATTACCCCAGACATTAATTTCTGATAAACCACCCTCAGCAAGTAGTTTTGGAGTCAGCTCAGAGTTTATATATGCCGATATCTCTGAAGTATTCATTGTTTTACTAGTAAAAGCTAAAATCAAAGAAGGGAAGTTATCCGCAGGATTAAGTTTGATAGCAGGAGAGTAGGCATCTTGTGGTAACTGATTAAGTATAGAGTTAACATTTTGTACTACTTCTGAGAGTACATCGTTTGTATTATATCCAAGCTTTACATATACAGTGATTGTACTAGTTCCTAGTGCTGATTCAGAAGTCATATAATCGATACCTTTTGATGAGCCAACTGCAGCTTCTAAAGGTCTAGTAACAAATGCTTGAATAGTGGCTGGATTTGCTCCTGGATATGATGTTGTGACTGTAATTGTCGCGCTATCTATGTACGGATACTGTCTAACCTGAAGTTTAAAAAATGAACCAACCCCAACGACAATAATCATAAAGCTTATTGAAAGGGATAATACTGGCCTTCTGATAAAAAGATCAATAAGACGCATTACTGAATTCCTTGCTTGTATATGTTGTTGTCAATTTCTACACTATTGTTTATGATAGCATTCATACCTTTATGGACTTTATTTTGGCCAGATGTAATAATTGTTGTTCCTGATTCTAAACCTGTGACTAAAGCTAGATTATTTCTTGTTTCAAGCACTTCGATATTTGCTTGACCTACTTTGTATAGTGTTTTATCTGTGTTGATGGTTTTCATGCCACCATCAGCAGTAGATGTATAAGATGCTTTTACAGGTTGACCATCTTTCATTACCGGTTCTAGAGTAAATACTGATTGACCGTAAAGACTATATGAAATAGCATTACGAGGTATTACAATAGAGTTCTTTCTAACTGGTAAACTAACATGAACTGTTAAAAACATTCCTGCAACAATCTTATGATGAGGATTTGCATATGTTGCTTGAACAGTAATTGATCTATTGGAGTCATTAATAAATGAGTTAATAGCTGTTATTTTTCCAGTAAAAGTTTCACCAGGATATGAGTCGGAGTAGAAGTTTATTTCTTGACCAACGCTTATCATACTTACTTTATTTTGAGGTACAGGGAATGTAATGAAAATGGGATCAATTGTAGTAAGTGTTGCAGCATTATCACCATTGTTGAAATATTGTCCCAAACTAATATTTCTAATACCAATCTTACCATCAAAAGGTGCTCTAACCTCTTTAAAGCCTATTTGTGATTCTATATTTTGTACTTGAGCTAGCGCAGATAGATAGTCAGCATTAGCCTTATCGGCAGATTCTTTTGATGTGGCTTTTTGTTCAACGAGCTTGTTATAGCGATCTTTAGTTATTTTAGCTAATTTAAGATTTGATAACGCTTCTTCAAGATTGGCTTTAAGTTGGCTAGTATCTAGCTTAAAGAGTAGATCACCTTTTTTAACTTCTTGACCACTCTTGAAATGAATTTCGCTAACAATCCCACCAGACTGTGAAGATATCGCTGTAGATTGAACTGCTTGAGCTTCACCGATAGTGTTAATAACTTGTTTCCAATCAGTTTTCTCAACTACAGATGATGTTACTGCAACAGGTTGGGGTACATATGCTGCCATGCCTTTTTTAATCATGCTTTGAATAAATTCAGCAAAACCAAAAATCCCTCCAAAAAGGATTAGGGTTGCAACCACAATAGCAATCGATGCAGTTTTTTTATCTTTAAGTTTATGGAGCTTATTCTTGATATAGTTAATTTGGAAGATAAAATATACAATTGCTAATGATATCCCAAGTTTTCCAAGCACAAGCCAGGCTAGAATTATAGTTGCGATAACAAAAATAGCATAGTTTCTTTTGCTTGAGTTTATTTTTTGTTTAATGTTTAAAAAAGTCTTCTTAACGTCCACAGTTTTGTCCCACTATTTTTTAAAAATTCTAACTAAAAAGTTTATACAATTTATGATCAATAATGATATAAAAAATATAAAACTATATACAGTTAAACTAACGCCAGATATTTTTTCAGAAATATCAGTGCAACTATTGATTGTTCCGGTGATTGATTTGGTAGCATCAAGTAAAAACTTATTGTTAATAGCACCGCATGCAGCATTATTGTTACTGGTATCTGTCAAGAAATATTGCAAATAAACTTGATCTGCGGCAATATAGGCGCCTGTTGCAATGACTATGATAGTTATCAGTTGTAAAAGCGTAGAAAAGCTTTTGAATTTTTTTGTCGCCAATACTAATAAACTAAGTAGCATAATAGACAATACACATAATTGTTGAAGTAGACACATGGGACATGGTTTCCAATCTAAAACACTAATTGTGAAAATGACTACTCCTAAAGCTACAAAGCAAGCTAATGTATTAAATATAAATATACAATTGCTTAGTTTTTTCATTAGATATGTAACACTATAAAAAACAATTTTGTAATTGTATCATAGTTTTAGCTGCTTTAGCGTGTTTCTGAGTTTATCTTTAGGTATTGTTTTTATCGTCAAACTATCAATGCTTGCATTTTTAATTGTATTAATGGTAGTTTGTAATAGTTGATAATTCCTATGTGGAGTTATAGTATCGCATATCTTTAGATATTTTTTATAGAGATTTAAACTCTCGGCAAATAAATTTTTGTCACGGATAATATTAGCGTTTTTGATTAGTTGAAATATCTCTTCAGCAGTGATACTTCTATCTTCGAGTATTTTGCTGATAGCTATGCTTGCTTTTAAAAGTTTGTAGTGTTTATTTGTTAATAAAAGTTCCTTTCTGATATCATCTAATTGTTGTTGTGGGATCTTGAGTAAACATAGCGTTATTTTTTCATTGATATTAGAGCCTTTATAGATGGGGTTTTCAAAAAAAGATTTATTTGGTATTAGTGGTAAAATGCAGCTGATATTTGGAAATATTATTTTTAAAGCTTCTAGTTCTTTGAGTGTCGTAAAGAAGATCTTGGGATTGTTAAGAGCTTTGACAAACTCTATATGTAATCTTTCACGCGTTAAATGATTTAATTCACCTGTTTTAACTAACTCTTTTATAAGTGCCAGCATTTCTTGGGCTATTGAGAAATTGAAGTTACTAAGTTGAGCCTTGAAACGCGCAAGTCTAACTACACGCAGTGGGTCTTCGATAAAAGCTATTGAAGTATGGCGTAAAATTCTATTTTGAAGATCGGCTTGGCCATTAAAAGGGTCAATTACTTTATTATTTTGATCGATTGCTATTGAGTTAATTGTGAGATCACGACGTTTAAGATCGTCTTCTAGAGTTATATATTTTGAAAAATTAACTTCAAAGCCATGATAGCCACTGGCAGTTTTCTTTTCTGACCTTGCTAAAGCATACTCTTGTTTGGTTTGTGGGTGGATAAAAACTGGGAAGTTGGCTGCTATTTTTATAAATCCATTTGCTAGCATCTCGTCTTCAGTTGCACCAACAACTACCCAATCCTTGTCTTTAGGTGTTATGCCTAACAACATATCTCTAACGGCGCCACCAACTAAGTAAAATTTCATTGCTTAAATAAGTTAAACATCTCTTTGATTACTTTATGTTAGCAGAAAAAAGTGTATAATTATTTGTTATTCGTGTCACTTTTTTAACAACTTTATAAATTTTTATGGCTAATATGATTGATAAAATAGATCTTAAGTCTCAGGGATCTAGTAATCTAAGTGGAGAAATGACAAACCATCAGAAAGTAGGCACTCTTTATAAAAGGTTGTTACTCCAAGTTAAGCATTTATGGCATTTTCTGCTTTTGGCTGCTATCGGAAGTATATTTTTCTCAGCGGCTGATGCCTCAATGATATATCTGATTAATCCGATTTTGAATTATGGTTTTGGTCCTGGTGGCGGGATTACTAAACAAAGTGCTACTATACTAATGCTTATGGGTGTTGGCATGGTTGGTTTACTAGCGTTAAGATCAGTAGGTTCATTTGTGTCACAGTACTTTATAGGTTCTTTAGGTCAAAAAGTTGTTTATAAATTTAGGAAAGATATTTATAAAAGGTTAATGGATCTACCAGCTAGTTTCTTTGATAAGCACTCAACAGGACAGATTATCTCAAGATTATTATACAATGTTGATCAGGTTACAGAGGCTACTTCTACAGCAATTATAACAGTTGTTCAGGATGGAACTTTTGTTATTGGGCTAATTGTTGTAATGTTTGTCTCAAGCTGGCAATTGTCACTATTTTTAATAGTTGTCGGACCATTTCTGGGATTATTTATATCTATAATTAATAAAAAGTTTAGGAATTTAAGTAGAAATACTCAGTCATCAATGGGTAATGTTACGCATACTGCTGAAGAGACGATTAGAAACTATAAAGAAATAAGAATTTTTGGTGTGCAACAAAAACAACAAAATAAATTCTTTAAAAATCTTGATTATACATACTCACAGCAAATTAGAACGATAGCATTAGATGCTCTGACATCACCAGTAATACAAATTATAGCTTCATTAGTTTTGGCTTTTTCATTATTTACGATAGCTATATTTGGTACTAATGAGGGCGATGGTTCATCTTGGTTAACCGCGGGTTCTTTTGCTTCTTTCTTTGCAGCTGCAGCGGCTATTCTAAAACCGATTAAGAATCTTACGAAAGTAAATGTTGTTATCCAAAAGGCGGTAGCAGCAACTGAGGATATATTTTATATCCTTGATTATCCAGCAGAGAAAGAAACTGGTAGTAAGGAATTAGCTAAAGTTGATGGTAATGTAACTATCAAAGATCTAAGTTTTGCTTTTGGTGAACATAAAGTACTTAGTGGCGTAAGTGTTGATATCAAAGCAGGTCAGACTGTAGCATTTGTTGGTAAGTCAGGAAGTGGTAAAACTACTTTGACCAGTATTATATCGAGATTTTACACTCAGCATGAAGGTGAGATTCTTCTTGATGGAGTTGATACAAGAGAATTAACTTTGGAGAATCTAAGGTCGCACTTGTCTATAGTTTCACAGAATGTTCATTTATTTGATGATACAGTTTATAATAATATAGCTTTTGGCCTTTCAAGAGAGGTTTCCGAAGAAGAAGTAATCGATGCGCTAAAAAGAGCTAATGCATATGAGTTTGTCCAAGAATTATCTGATGGTATTAATACTAATATAGGTAATAATGGTTCAAAGCTATCAGGAGGTCAGCGTCAAAGAATATCAATAGCAAGAGCTTTGTTAAAAAATGCTCCTGTATTAATATTTGATGAGGCAACTAGTGCTCTTGATAATGAATCTGAGAGAGTAGTACAGCAAGCTCTTGAGAGTTTGACTAAATCATGTACTACTATAGTTATAGCTCATAGACTTAGTACCGTTGAAAATGCTGATAAAATTGTCGTGATGGATGGTGGTAGGGTTGTTGAAAGTGGTAAGCATCAAGAATTGCTAGAGCAAGGTGGACTTTATACGAGGCTCTATCAATCAGGACTTCAATAGTACATATGCTAGATAAGATTTGGTACAGATCAAAACCAAACTTGCTTAGTCGGGTGCTACAACCAATATCTTTGGTTTTTATAGATATTGCAAATAAACGTAAAATAAAACAGCAACTCAAGCAATATAAATCAAAAATTCCTATAATAGTTGTTGGCAATATCTCTGTTGGCGGTACTGGCAAAACTCCAGTTGTTAGAATGTTAGCTCAGCAATATTTAGCACAAGATAAAAAACCAGCTATAATTAGTCGTGGATATGGTGCAAAGGCTGATAATTATCCTTTTGAAGTAACAAGTGGTACTCTAGCAACTCAATGTGGCGATGAGCCTGCGATGTTATTTGATGCTTTGCAAGCACAGGTTCCTATTGTTATTGCTCCAGAGAGAGTTCAAGCTGTTAAATACATTGAAAAGAATTTTCCTGATACAGATATAATTATGTCTGATGATGGCTTGCAACATTATAAATTAGCTAGAGATAAGGAAATAGTGGTCGTAGATGCTATTAGAATGTTTGGCAACAAATTATGTTTGCCTGCTGGTCCATTGAGAGAACCGATTGAGAGATTAAAAGAAGTAGATCAAATTATAGTTATAGGTAATTGCTCAGATAAAGATAAAGAGTTACTCAAAAACTATAAAAATGTGACTTATGCAAAAGTCGTAGCTACTGAATTTGTTAATATATTAACAGCTAAAAAAGTAGCTAAGACTGAATTTAATCATCAAAATGCAATAGCTATAGCCGGGATTGGCAATCCAACAAAATTTTTTAAGACTTTAGAAGAGAGTGCTATAAACATAACAGCTAAAAAAGTTTTTAAAGATCACCATAAGTTTACTCAGAGTGATTTTGAGGGTATAGATAGTGACATAACTGTAGTGATGACATATAAAGATGCTATTAAATGCAAAAATTTTGCTAAAGCTAATTGGTGGTATCTGGATATAGCTTTAGATATCAATGTTTAAAAATCTCATAAAACAACAATGTTACAACAAATGAATTTGCTATACTAAAGTATATATATTACTATTAAAATGATAAAAAAATTGCAATAAAATCTATGAAAAAAATTGTTTTAGTGGATGGCTCTTCATATCTTTTTAGGGCTTATCATGCTTTACCACATCTTACTAATAGCCAAGGTGAGCCTACGGGAGCAATCATTGGTGTTATCAATATGCTTAAAAAATTACCCATAATGTATGATACTGAGTATGTTGCGGTTGTTTTTGATGCAAAGGGTAAGAACTTTCGTCATCAGTTATATCCACAATATAAAGCACATCGTAAAGATATCGATGATGAGCTAAGAGTCCAAATTCAACCATTACATCAGATTATTGAGAAGATGGGATTTGCTGTAATCATTGAAGATGGTGTCGAGGCTGATGATGTAATAGGTACCTTAGCGCAAAAACTTCAAAAACAAGATTACCAAATTATTATTTCTACTGGCGACAAAGATATGGCTCAGCTAGTTACAGATAACATAGTCTTATATGACTCAATGAAAAATGTCACTACAGATGTTGCTGGAGTGCTAGAAAAATATCAAATTAGTCCACATCAGATGATAGATTATTTAGCCTTAATGGGAGATTCATCAGATAATATTCCAGGTATTCCAAAAGTTGGTCCTAAAACAGCAGTTAAATGGTTACAAGACTATCAAAATATTGATGGTATAATCGCAAACCAGCAGCAAATTAAGGGTAAGGTTGGTGAAAATCTACGTAACAATATTGATTTACTCAAGCTATCTTATCAGTTAGCAACAATTAAATGTGATCTTGAGCTTGATTTGACTGTAGAGGATCTGAAATGCAAGGCTGCTGATAAAGCATATTTGATAGAAGCTTATACAAGATATGAGTTTAAATCATTATTGAAAGACTTAGATAATAGCGATATTAAGATAGTAACAAGCCAAGCACAAGCTGCTGATGTTGCTATTGAATATATTACTATTACCACACAAACTCAGCTTGATGATCTGATTGCGGAACTAGAGAAATATGATAGCTTTGCTTTTGACACGGAAACGGATTCTTTAAATACTTATGAAGCAAACCTAGTGGGCTTATCTTTTTGTGCAAAAGAGGGACGAGCTTTTTATATCCCATTACAACATAGATACTTAGGCGTGCCACAGCAACTAGAATTAGGATTTGTCTTAGATAAGCTAAAACCATTATTTGCAGATTCTAAGAAAGTGAAAGTTGCACATAACTTCAAATTTGATGAAAAAGTTCTATCAAAATATGCGATTGAGATAAACGGTAAAGTCGATGATACGATGATTATGGCGTATGTACTAAAAAGTAGTGGTAAGCATGATATGGATAGTCTTTCTAAAGAGCATCTTGGCATAGAACCAATTGCTTATACTGCAATAGCTGGTACTGGTAAACAGCAACAAACTCTGGATCAGGTAGATATCGAGATAGTTGCTAAGTACGCTGCTGAAGATGCTGATATTACTTTTAGACTTTTTAATCACTTTAAAGCTTTATTAGAGCAAGATAAGGTTCTTTTTAAACTTTATTGTGAACTCGAAATGCCTTTGACTATCATTCTTAATCAGATGGAGAAAACAGGTGTTAAGATAGATGCTACTAAGCTTATACAGCAAAGTGCTAGTCTTGAAACATCTATCAAAGAGCTTGAAAGCAAATGTTATAACCTCGCTGGGCAAGAATTTAACCTATCTTCACCAGTACAGTTAAGAGAAATTCTTTTCGAGAAGCTAGGACTTCCTCCAGTTAAAAAAACAGCAAAGGGTCAAGTGTCGACTTCTGAAGAGGTGCTAGTTCAATTGGCTGAGGACTATGAAATCGCAGCATTGATAATGAAATATCGCCATTTATCAAAACTTAAAAATACATATACAGATAAGCTACCTAAAATGTTGGACGCAAATGGTCGTGTACATACCTCATATAATCAAACTGGTACCGTAACAGGTAGGCTATCCTCATCGGATCCTAATTTACAAAATATTCCTATAAAAAGTCCTGAAGGGCGTAAAATTAGGGAAGCTTTTATAGCTGAGGATGGTTACTGTATAGTTGCTGCAGATTATTCACAAATTGAACTTAGAATCATGGCACATTTATCAAAAGATAAAAACCTTCTCAAGGTGTTTAATCAAAACTTAGATATCCATAGTGCAACAGCTGCTGAAGTTTTAGGTATTAGTATTGATGAGGTTAGTAGTGAGCAAAGAAGAAAAGCTAAAGCAATAAATTTCGGTCTTATCTATGGTATGAGTGCTTTTGGTTTAGCTAGACAGTTAGAAATACCACGAGCTGAAGCGCAAGAATATATTGATATCTATTTTAATCGCTATCCAAGTGTCAAAGAGTACATGACTACAGCAAAAGAGTTTGCTAAGCAAAATGGCTATGTTGAAACTATATTAGGAAGAAGATTATATTTACCAGAGATTAACTCAAAAAATGTTATGCAGCGTAATGCAGCAGAGCGAGCAGCGATTAACGCACCAATGCAGGGCACCGCTGCTGATATTATCAAAAAAGCAATGATAAATGTTAACATGATGATCTCACAGGAGTATAATAGCGAAATTAAGATGGTGATGCAGGTTCATGATGAGCTTGTTTTTGAAGTTAAAAAAACTAAGCTTGAAGAGATAGTTGCGAAGATAAAATCTATAATGGAAGCAGCTGTAAAGCTTAATGTGCCTTTAGAGGTGAATGTTGATTCTGGTAAGAGTTGGGATCAAGCTCATTAAATAATTTATAGGATATTTTATGTTATTAGTAATGGATATGGGCAATTCCCATATACACATTGGTGTGTTTGATGGTGATAGAATAGTTTCTCAAATTAGATATGCAACATCATCTGTAGACTCGACTTCTGATCAGATGGGTGTATTCCTTCGACAAGCATTAAGGGAAAACTCGGTTGATTTAGGTAAAATTGATGGCTGTGGTATATCTTCGGTAGTACCACACTTAAATTATTCTCTTGGTTCAGCTGTTATCAAATATTTCAATATTAAGCCATTTTTTATAAGTATGGATACTACAGATTTGGATATGTCAGCAGTTGAAGCACATCAGGTTGGCGCTGATAGAATAGCAAGTTGTATTAGTGCAATAGCTGATCATCCTAATAAGGATTTGTTGATAATAGATTTAGGTACAGCAACAACCTTTGATTTAGTAACTAAGGATAAGAAATATTTGAGTGGCTCGATTATGCCGGGAGTTAAACTCTCTTTAAATGCTTTGTGTCAAGGTGCTTCGCAATTATCATCGGTGACTATTGTTAAACCTGAGGTTGCTATAGGTTATGATACTAAAACAAATATCCGTTCAGGCTTATATTATGGTCATCTAGGTGCATTAAAAGAACTTAAAAGAAGAAGTGTTGAAGAATTTGGTAGTCCGGTTTATACCATAGCTACTGGTGGATTTGCTGGGTTATTTAAAGAAGAAGATATATTTAATGAGATTTCTCCTGATTTGATATTGCGTGGAATTAGAATTGCATTTTTAGAAAATAACAAGAAAGGGGTTTAGGAGTATGTTAAAAGATAAAAAAGTTGTTATCTTACTCTTTGATTCATTTGGTATTGGTCAAGCTCCTGATGCAGCCGATTTTGGCGATGAAGGTGCTGATACTCTAGGTCACACTGTTGATTATTTTACTAACAATGGCATGAGCATTTCGCTGCCAAATTTATCAAAGAAGGGCCTTAAGAAAGCTGCGGAATATAATAGATGTAAAGAATTTAGTCAAGATATTGCACAATCTGAGCAGGTTGAAAATGCAAAATATGGTTATTGCGCTGAAGTAAGTAAAGGTAAGGATACTCCAAGTGGTCATTGGGAACTTGCTGGAGTGCCAGTTATGTTTGATTGGTATTACTTTACAAAGAAACAACACCAAAGCTGTTTTGATAAAGAATTTATTGATAAGTGGGTTGAGAGAGCAGGTATTACAGAGGGTTTTATCGATGCAGGACATGCTTCTGGTACTGAGGTTCTAAAAGAGCATGGCTGTGAAAGTTGTGTTACCAAAAAACCAATTATTTACACATCTGCTGATAGTGTTTTTCAGGTTGCTGCACATGAAGATTATTATGGTTTAGATAAGCTTTTGAAGATTTGCCTAGTAGCTAGAGAAGTCCTCGATGAAATGGGTATGAAAGTTGGTAGAGTTATCGCTCGTCCATTTATTGGTGAATCAGCCGATGAGTATGTGCGTACTGGTAATCGTAGAGATTTCTCAATCCTACCTCCAGCACCAACCTTGTTAGATAAGTTGGTTAAAGCAGGTGGGGAAGTTGTCTCAATCGGTAAGATTGCTGATATTTATGCAAATCAAGGTATTACTAAGAAAGTTAAGGCAACAGGATTAGAAGAGTTGTTTGATAAGACTATAGATGAATATACTTTAGCAAAACAAAATACATTGGTATTTACAAATTTTGTTGATTTAGACTCAAGTTTTGGTCATCGTAGAGATCCAAAAGGCTATGGAAAAGCTTTAGAATATTTAGACTCAAGAATACCTGACTTAGATGCCAAACTAGATGATAATACTATTGTTGTGTTAGCAGCTGATCATGGTTGTGATCCAACTGCTCCAGGTTCAGATCATACTAGAGAGTGTGTGCCATTTTTACTTTGGGGTAGAAATATTAAGCCAGAATTTATCGGAGCAAGAGATACTTTTGCAGATATTGGGCAAACTATAGCTGACTTTATGGGTATTGAATCTCTAGAGTATGGTAAATCAATCTTTGGGGCTAGCCATGATAACTAAGCAAGAGATAGTATCCTTGATAGATTTAACACAACTTGGAGATAGTGATACACAAGTAGATATCGTTAATCTTTGTTCTAAAGCGAGAAATTCTCTCGGTGAAGTTGCAGCACTTTGTGTTTATAAGCAATTTATTCCTGTAGTAAAAAAACAGTTGGGGAATAACTTTAAAGTTGCGACTGTGGTTAATTTCCCTAATGGAGATAATACTATTGAGGATGTGATTTCAGAAGTTAAACAAGCTTTGTCTTTGGGTGCTGATGAGATAGATTTAGTTATAGACTATAAAGAGTATCTTGATCAGGGTTTTTCTGAGAAATCTTGTCAAATGATGGTTGAGGTTAAAAAACTTTGTAAAGATAAAACTTTTAAGGTGATAATTGAATCTGGCGAACTTAAAACAGCAAAATTAATTACGAAAGTTTGTCAAGATGTCATAGATGCTGGAGCAGATTTTATCAAAACATCAACAGGTAAAACTTCTGAGGGTGCAACGTTAGCAGCTGCACAGGTAATACTTGAAACAATCAAGAGTAGCGCAAAAAGAATTGGCTTTAAAGCATCTGGAGGGATAAGAAATTATAATCAAGCAGTTGCATATATCGAATTAGCTGCTAATATACTTGCTAATAATTTTATAAATCCGCAAACCTTTAGGTTTGGTGTAAGTGGTCTTTTAGATAACTTGCTTAACGAACAACAAGAGCAGATAGATGATTATTAAATCGCTATATTTTATATTAGGTCTTATAGTCATTTATTTTTTAGCTTATATTTGGAGTAATAATCGTAGAAATATCAGATATAAGAATCTTATAATTATTTTAATAGTTCAACTTATCTTAGCTAAATTTATGCTAAGTACTTCAATAGGTATAAATATTATCAACTACGTTAATAAATGTTTTGAAGTATTGCTTGATAGTACACATATCGGTGTTGAATTTGTTTTTGGTAATTTAGCAAACACAAAAGAGTTTATATTCTTTTTTAATGCTGCTATGCCTATTGTAGTAATGTCGGCAGTGATAGGGATTTTGCAATATTTTAGGATATTACAGTTTCTAGTAGTTGCTATAGGTAGTATCTTATCTAAAGTAACAGGTATGGGTAAGCTAGAATCATTTAATGCAGTAAGTTCCTTGAGCGTTGGTCAGTCTGAGAATTTTCTATACTACAAAAAAATAATCAAGTACCTGCCTTCAAATGTCTTGTATACAATGGTTGCAACAGCTATGTCAACTGTTTCGATAGGCACTGCAGCAGCGTATATGACAATTATAGATCCAAGCTATGTCTGTGTTGCTATTGTGATGAATATGTTTGGCGCATTTTTTGTACTAAATATTATTAATCCTTATGAAAAAACTAAGGAAGTCACATATGAATTTTTGACTGATCAAGTTGAGGATTATGAGAGACAAAGATTTTTTGAAATGCTATCTGAATATATCTTAGATGGTTTTAAGGTTGCGATTATTGTATGTGTTATGATAATGGGCTATATTGCGTTTCTTAATTTAGCTGATGGTATTTTCTCAAGTTTGGTAGGGATATCATTACGAGATATCCTGGGATATATTTTTTATCCGATTGCTTGGATTCTAAATATTCATGGCAATGAGATATTTTTATCAAGTCAAATAATGGGCACAAAGATTGTTACTAATGAATTTGTAGCAATGCAAGAGTTAGCCAACCATTCAACACAGCTTTCTCAGCATACAAAAGCCGTAGTCTCAGTATTTTTAGTATCGTTTGCAAATTTTTCATCAATTGGAATTATTATTGGAGCTATTCAAGCTTTGAGTAGAGAGGCATCAGTAAAAGTTGCGAGATTTAGTTTAAAGATCCTTTATGGAGCAGTTTTAGTGAGCTTTTTGTCCGCTAATATTGTTGGTTTTATTTTATAAATATTTGGGAAAGTAGGTGTGTTTGTAAAGATTTTATATTTGTTGTTAGGTTTAGTAACGGTTTTTATATTAGCTTTTATTTGGAGTAGTGATAGAAAAAAAATCAAATATAAGCATTTATTTATTATTTTATTTTTTCAGTTATTAGTTTGTTTTTTTATATTGCAATCTAGTGAAGGGATAAAGCTTGTAGCTATTATATCTACGGGTTTTGATAAGATATTACAACATGCTCATGAAGGTACGGCATTCGTTTTTGGTAGCCTTGCTGATACTAGTAAAAATGGCTTTGTTTTCTTTTTTAATGTTGGAATGCCAATAGTGCTTATATCTGGAATAATAGGCGTGCTTCAATATTTTAGAATACTTCCTCTTGTTATTAGAGGGGTTGGTTTTATCTTAACTAAAATCACAGGGATGGGTAAACTTGAGTCATTTAATGCGGTAAGTTCGTTGACAGTTGGACAGCAGGAAAATTTTCTTATTTATAAAAAAATAATTGGTCATTTACCAGCTAATGTATTGTATACAATGGCTGCAACGGCAATGTCTACAGTATCATTAGCAATAGCAGGCTCGTATATGTCTATAATCGAACCTAAATATGTATGTACAGCTATTGTATTAAATATGCTAAGTACATTTTTTGTTTTACATATAATAAATCCATATGATAAAGATCCTAGCTTAAACTACGATACTCTCCATGCTGATTATGAAACAGGTAGGCAGAGCTTTTTTGAAATGTTATCTGAATATCTTTTAGATGGTTTTAAAATAGCTGTAATAGTTTGTGCGATGCTTGTAGGCTTTATTGCGTTATTAAATCTTGTTGATGGTATTTTCCAAGAAATATTAGGCATTACTTTTAGACAAATCCTTGGTTATATTTTTTATCCAATTGCATGGGTTTTAAATATCCACGGTAATGAGATATTTCTATCAAGCCAAATAATGGGAACAAAGATTGTTACAAATGAATTTGTTGCAATGCAAGAGCTAGCTAAAAATTCGCAACAGCTTTCAGAGCATACAAAGGCAGTTGTTTCAGTATTTTTAGTATCTTTTGCCAATTTTAGTTCAATAGGCATAATAGTCGGAGCAGTACAAGCTTTAAACAAAGAGGCATCAATTAAAGTTGCAAGATTTAGTTTAAAAATTCTCTATGGTGCGGTTTTAGTTAGTATACTATCTGCATGTGTTGTCGGATTTATTGTTTAGTAAGCCAAAAAAATGCAAAGTAAATTTATTGTAATAGAAGGTCTTGATGGTGCTGGTAAAAGTACAGCTATTAGCTTTGTTAGGAAATATTTAGAAAAAAATAATCTAGCAGCAATTTATACTCGTGAACCAGGCGGAACTAAAATAGCTGAAGAATTAAGAAACTTAGTTCTACATAATAAGTATGATGAAGAAATCCATTCAGATAGTGAGCTATTGATGATTTATGCTGGAAGAGTACAGCATTATAGAAACCTTATCGCACCAGCTTTAGAAAAGGGTATTAATGTGGTTTCAGATAGATTTTACTGGTCAAGCATGGCTTATCAAGGTGGTGGTCGTGGGGTTGAGCTAAGCAAAATCAGAGCGTTAAATGATAATTTTCTTAATGGTTGTGAGCCAGATTTAGTAATCTATCTTGATATTGATCCAATATTGGGGCTACAAAGAGCTCAAAAAGTTGGAAGTCCTGATAGGATTGAAAAAGCTGGGCTAGAATTTTTTAATAGAACCCGTAAAGTTTTCAAAGATCTTGTCAAAGATTCAGATAATGCTATTGAAATTGATGCTGCAAAGTCTATTCAAGAAGTTGAAAAGCAAATATATCTAATATTAGATAAACATTTTAATTTTCAAAATTAATCTATTTCTAGTAAACTTCTCTTCATTAAATATTATCTTCAAATAGTTAGAAAGAATTATTATGAGTGAATATCTACAACAAATCGCTAAGCGTAGGACTTTTGCAATTATTTCTCACCCAGATGCTGGTAAGACAACAATTACAGAAAAAATGTTACTTTTTGGTAATGCTATCAAGACAGCAGGAACTGTTAAAGCTAAAAAAAGTGGTATACATGCTACATCGGATTGGATGGAGATGGAGAAACAAAGAGGAATTTCAATCACAACCTCGGTAATGCAATTTCCCTATAATGGACGTATTATAAATCTACTTGATACTCCAGGACATGAAGATTTCTCTGAGGATACTTATAGAACACTTACTGCGGTAGATTCAGCACTAATGGTTGTTGATGCAGTTAAAGGTGTCGAGGATAGGACTATTAAGCTGATGAATGTTTGTCGCTTAAGAGATACGCCTATTGTAACTTTTATGAATAAGTTTGATCGAGATACTCGTGATCCTCTTGAGCTTTTAGATGAAGTTGAGAATATCCTTAAGATAAAATGTGCTCCAATGAATTGGCCAATTGGTATGGGTAAATATTTTAAAGGAGTTTACGATTTGTATAATGATGAAGTTACTCTATTTGAAACAGGTCATGGGCACGAGATATATCCATACAAAAAGATCAAAGGTCTAGCAAATGCTAAAGATGCTATAGGCATAGACCTCTATGAAGATCTTGAGATGGAAATTGATTTAGTGCGTGGCGCAAGTCATGAGTTTGATGAGCAGGAATTTCTAGAGGGCAATCTCACTCCAGTATATTTTGGTACTGCACTGAGTAATTTTGGTGTCAAAGAAATGATGGATGGTTTTACAAGGTACGCTCCAGCACCCCAGCATCGCGAAGCTGATCAAAGAGTTGTTGCTGCAGACGAGCAAAAATTGACAGGTTTTGTATTTAAAATACAAGCAAATATGGATGAAAAACATCGCAATAGAATTGCATTTTTTAGAATTTGTTCTGGCAAGTATGAAAAAGGTATGAAAATTTTTCATGAAAGAACCGGTAAGCAAATGCAAATCTCAAAAGCACTAACTTTCATGGCAGGTGAAAGAGAGCAAGTTGAAGAAGGTTATGCTGGGGATATTATTGGTTTACATAATCATGGTAGTATTCAGATTGGCGATAGTTTTACTCAAGGAGAAAAACTAAAATTCAAAGGCATACCAAATTTTGCTCCTGAGATTTTCAAAAGAGTTAAACTAAATGATCCACTAAAAATGAAAGCATTACAAAAAGGTTTAGTGCAGCTATCAGAAGAAGGCGCTACACAAGTTTTCAAACCTTTTATATCGAATGATTTGGTACTTGGAGCTGTTGGTGTTTTGCAGTTTGATGTGGTTGCACAGCGTTTGGCATCAGAGTACAATGTCAAATGTTCGTACGAGGGAGTGAACGTTACCTTAGCACGTTGGATTTTTTGTAATGATGAGAAAAAGCTTAATGATTTTAAGAAAAAGTATGAGGTGAATTTGGCTTATGATGGGGCAGGGTATCTTACATATCTAGCGCCAACAGGGGTTAATTTACAGCTGGCACAAGAAAAAAATCCAGATATCATATTTAGTGCAACAAGAGAGCACTAGTATCATATACTTTTTAACTAGAAAAAATATGCTATAATTTTTTAGTCTTTGTTTATAATTTGTTAGGGTGCTAAATGTTAAAAAGTATCAGTAGGGTTCTTGTAGCTGGATTTGCATTAGCGATGGTAAGTCCAGTTTTCTCAATGGAAATATATACCGTTAAATCAAATGATTATCTATATAAAATAGCAAAAAATCACGCAGTAACAGGTGTAAGCATATCTGAGTTAACAGATGCTATTAAGGGTATCAATAAATCTGAGATACCTGGAATTATTGATAATAGAATAAGAATTGGTGATAAACTTGCTATCCCAACTACTAAGGCTGAGGTTGAGGATGGCTTAACACTGATGAGAAATCAGATAATTCAAAGCTCATACCAACAGCCTAGCAGTGATACAACTTCGCAACAACCTAGTACACCTGCTGCTAATCTTGGTGATAATACAGCAGCTGCTAATGATGCTGATGATTCATCAACTCCAAGTGTGGTAAGCCAAGACAAAATTCCAGTACTAATCCCTACTGATGATAATAGTACTCCAGAGACATATAAAAGTAATCTAGATACTCAAATAAACTCTGATAATATTCAAGAAACAGCATCTTATGAGCAACAGCCAACACAATCTTCAAGTACTTGGGGATCATTATTTAGATTTATTATTTATGTCATAATATTAGCTGTAGTTGTTGTTGTTGGTAAAAGGTTTTGGGAAACTAGAAACTCAAAAAAAGAGCAAGAACTTGAGCTCATATCAAAAAAGAAGAGAGATCATTTGATGTCACGAATATCTCCGGTTGTTTCTGATAATGAGTTTTATAGATCTGATAAGGTTAATAATAGCCCACAAGAGGAATTTGATTTCTTTGGAGCTGCAAAATCATCTAGATCAGAGGTAACTACTGTTGATGAAGAAATTCAATCACAGCAAGAATCTGAAGATACTTTTGAGCAGCCTGCTCAAAATGAAGAGGATTTATTTGCTCAAAGAGATAAAAATATTATTGTCAAAACTGAGAAAGGCGTGGTCTTTGAGACCAATACAGATGACACACTTGTCAATTCTACAGCTGATGAAACTAAAGTTGAAGAGATAGACTCACAACAGCAAGCAGAACAAGAATTACAATATATAAACGAACTTATTGAACAGTTCTTAGATAGTGAAAAGTATGTTGAGGCTAGTATCACGATTCAGGATTCATTAGAAAAAGATCCAAATAATATTGATTTACGTTATAAGCTTCTAGAAGTATATGCTCGTGCAGGCGATGAAATAGCTTTTGAAGGAGAGGTACATTTTATTAAGTCTAAAAATATTGTCAGTATGTTTGATCCATTACATCAAAAAATTGCTAAACTTAGAGATAAATATTTTGAGTGATTATTTACTTAACTAAATTTTTAGAGAGAAAGATGTTTTTCAAGAAAAAAAAGAATACAGAAATTGAATCACCTATAGAAAGAGTACAAGAGCAGGATAATAAAAAAGGATTATTTTCTCGACTCCAAGCAGGTTTATCAAAAACAGCAAATAAGTTCGGTAGTGGTTTAAGTACCATACTTATGGGTCAAAAAGTTGTTGATGAAGAGCTTTTGGAAGACATTGAGATGCAACTACTAACAGCAGATGTTGGTGTTGAAGCGACAGATGAGATAGTTACTTATTTGCGTGACAAAGTTGCTAGAAATGAGTTGCAAACAGCTGATAAGCTTAATCAAATAATCCAACAAAAACTTACAGAAATAATTTTACCTTGTGAAAAGCCATTAGAAGTAGATACACAAAAGTCGCCTTTTGTAATATTAGTTGTAGGGGTTAATGGTGTTGGTAAAACGACAACTATAGGTAAACTCACAAAGAAACTACAATCACAGGGAAAATCAGTAATTTTAGCTGCTGGTGATACTTTTAGGGCTGCCGCAGTCGAGCAGCTTCGTGAGTGGGGTGATAGAAATAATACCCACGTTGTCTATCAGCATGAAGGAGCAGATAGTGCTTCGGTTATTTACGATGCTATAGGCTCAGCTAAATCAAAAGGAATTGATGTTGTGATTGCTGATACAGCAGGTAGACTACATAACAAAGATAATCTTATGCAAGAGCTTAAAAAAGTTGTTAAAGTTATCAAGAAAACTGATGAAACAGCGCCACATGAGATTATGCTCGTTGTTGATGCAACAACCGGAGGCAATGCTTTAAATCAAGCAGAAGCATTTAACCAAATCGTTAATTTAACTGGTATAACAATTACTAAGCTTGATGGCACAGCAAAAGGCGGTATTGTATTTTCAATTGCTAAAAAACTTGGTTTACCACTTAGATTTATAGGTGTAGGTGAAAAAATTGATGACCTACAAGTTTTTAATGCCAGAGATTTTACTACTGCATTATTTAATTCTAACGATTAATGCTACAAACTAATTTGTGAAACTTAGCACTATCTTAATATTTTTTGTTAAAATACTATTTATCTAAATTACATAAAATATAAGTTTCTAATGTCTAATTATGACTTTACCTTAGGATTAAATCCAGAGCAGCAAAAAGCTACATTACTAGAGGATCGTAATGCTTTGATTCTCGCTGGTGCTGGCAGTGGTAAAACAAAAGTTCTAACATCACGTATAGCTTATCTTTGTCGTGATAAAGGAGTATCTATAGAAAATATCCTTGCCGTAACATTCACTAATAAAGCAGCAAAAGAGATTCAGCAGCGTGTAGAAAAGATGCTTGGGATTTCTACATTTGGAATGTGGATAGGTACTTTTCATGGTATTGCACATAGACTATTGCGTAAGCATGCTCATGAACTTGGCTTAGATAAGAACTTTAGGATACTTGATCAAGATGAGCAGGCACAACTGGTTAAAAAGCTAATCAATAATCTAGATCTTGATGATAAAAAATATCCGCCTAAATTACTGCAGAATTTTATCAATAAACAAAAAGATAAAGCTATCCGTAGTAATAAACTAACAAAGCAGTATGATGCCAATTATGCGCATATTTATACAGCTTATGAAGAAAGACTTCAGCTTGATAATGCTTTGGATTTTGCAGATTTGCTTTTACATCTTTATGAGCTTTTTTCTTTTAATCAACAGCTTAGAGAATATTATCAAAACAAATTTAAATATATTTTGATTGATGAGTTTCAGGATACTAACCATGTTCAATACATGTGGCTAAAATTACTTATAACTGATAATAACTACATGATGGCAGTTGGCGATGATGATCAGTCAATATATGGTTGGCGTGGTGCTGTCGTAGATAATATCCATAATTATGTAAAAGATCTCAAAAACGTTGAGATTATAAAACTAGAACAAAACTACCGCTCAACAAAAAATATTCTAAAAGTAGCTAATTCAGTAATCAAAAATAATGATAATAGGATGTCAAAGGAGCTGTGGTCAGCAGCTGAAGATGGTGAAAAAGTAGTGCTTTATTGTGCCGTTAATGAGCGTGATGAGGCAAAATATATTATAGATAAAATTCGCCAGTTGCATAATGATGGAGTTGACTATAGTGATATAGCTATCTTATATCGTTCAAACTATCTATCACGTGTTTTAGAGGAAAGTTGTATTTATGCAAGTATTCCATATCGAATTTATGGCGGTTTTAGGTTCTTTGATAGAGCAGAGATTAAAGATGCTTTAGCATACTTAAGATTAGCTGTTACAAATAGTGATAATTTAGCATTTGAACGAATTATTAACACACCGACACGAGGAATTGGTAATAAGACATTAGAGACAATTAGAAATTATGCGCAAATTAATTCATTATCATATTGGCAAGCTACTTTAGATGTTATTCAAAAAGAGCTTGTAACTAAAAGAACGGCAAGTTTACTTTTAAAGTTTATCGAATTAATTAGTGGTATTTCGGCACAAATAAATCAGCATAGCTTAGATAAGCTCTTAGAATCGGTAATAAATCAAAGTGGTCTTTTAGCATCATATCAAGAAAAAAATAGTGAAAAGGATCGCCAAAAGATTGATAACTTAAAAGAGTTGATAAGTGCAGCTAAAGATTTTGAACCACAGATAGAGTTACTTGATGATAATACTGACATACTACAAGATTTCTTGTCATTTGCTGTTCTAGAAGCTGGTGAAATGCAAGCTGATGAAGCTACAGATAGTGTGCAGTTAATGACTATTCATGCTTCAAAAGGTTTAGAGTTTCGTTATGTGTTTCTAGTTGCTGCAGAAGAAGGGGTTTTTCCACCAAGCTCAATTGTTAACTTTGAAGAAGTGTTCGATAATACAAGCTCTAAGAAAATGCAAGAGAAGCTTGCTGAAGAGCGTCGCCTTTTTTATGTAGCAGTAACAAGAGCTATGAAAGCCTTAACTATAAGTTATGCACAAGTACGCAGTATCTTTGGTCGTAGTAGTTTTCAAGTTAAGTCACGTTTCGTTGCAGAGATAGACTCTCAGCATTTGAGTCAGGGTAAACTAGAGTTTACAGCGGCTAAACCTAAAACTAAACAAAAAGCAAATTTTGGGATGTCGCCTTTTGATTTTCTTAAATCAAATAATACTACCAATAGTTTTAAACCTGGTGATAAAGTATTTCATAAGGTTTTTGGCAAAGGAGTATTTATAAAAGCGCAAGCACAAGGGACAAAAGAGTTTTATACTGTAGACTTTGGTATAGATGTTGGTCAGAAAATATTGCTAGCAGATATCGCTAATCTGGTTAAGGTCTGAAATATATAGCCTTAGCGTGTGTATAATTCATTGAGTTTTAAAAATTAATAGTTTAGATTTAAAATAATTAACATTTTTTATATTAGATTATGCTCAAAAAAACATTAATACTCTTATCTTTGGCTAGTGTACTTATATTGACTGGTTGATTATAATCAAAAATCAGAGGTTATCCCAACAGGGGCATCTAGTTGGAAGATATCTAAAGATGGTAAGACTTATACATTTTATCTAAGAAAAAATGCTAAATGGACTAATGGTGGTCCTGTCACAGCAGATGACTATGTCTATTCATACAGAAGATCTGTAACACCAGAGACTTTAACACGTGCTTATGCTTCATATTTTAATCCAATTGTAAATGCTGTAGCTATTCAGGCTGGCAAAAAGTCTCCAGAGACACTCGGAGTAAAAGCTCTAGACAAATATACTCTACAGATCAAACTTACAGAACCTAATCCAACATTTTTGGATTCTTTGACTATTTACGCATTTTTTCCTGTGAATAAAAAGGCGATAGAAAAGTACGGAGATTCTTGGGCTGCTAAACCCGATACAATCATAAGTAATGGCGCATATAAACTAACAAAATGGATACACAATGGTTATGCTTTGGCAGAGAAGTCTTCTAATTACTGGGATGCTAAAAATGTAAGTATTGATTCTGTAAAGTATCTAATGATTAATGATGTCTCTAGTGATTTAGAGAATTACAAAGCTGGAGGTGAGAGTCTTACCTATAATAATCTACCCGCTAATACAGCAGAGTGGTATAAAGAACACTTTACAAATAATCAATTTCAGCCATCACCTATGCTTGCGCAGGCTTACTTTATATTTAATATGAGAGACACTAAGTTTCAAGACATTAGGGTACGTAAGGCTTTAAGTATGGTTATCGATAGAAAAGGTATCGCTGAAGGTGTTAAGAAAGGTTTAGTTACTCCTTCTTATTTGGTTGTGCCAGAAACTGTAGCTGGAGGAAGGTACAAAGATCTGGCAAAAGATATTCCTGATTATGATTGGGTAAATGAACCTATAGAGCAAAGAATAAAACAAGCAAGACAACTTCTCAAAGAAGCTGGCTATTCAAAAAAACATCCACTTGAGTTTACTATTAATTTCAATACCTCTGATGTTAACCGTTTAATGGCACAAATTTTACAGGGCTCGTGGCAACAAGATTTTGGAGATTTAGTCAAAGTTAGTATCTTCAATGAAGACTGGAAGGTATATCTTGATAGCTTAAAGAATGGTAATTTTGATGTTGCTAGAATGGCTTGGATTGCAGACTTTAATCAGCCGAATACTTATACTGAAATGTATACATGTGATAGTGACAATAATTACGGACATTATTGCGATAAAGAAGCTGATGAAATTTATAACAAATCACTAACTACTAACTCTATGGATGAGTTTTATAAGCTGCAGAAAGAGTTGATAATTAAACAAACTGCAGGGTATCCAACTATACCATTATTTACTCAGCCTGCTATACAGCTTGTACAACCGTATGTAAAAGGCTTTAAACCAAAAGAAAATGTCATAGGTAGATATAGAGCCAAGCAGCTTTCGATTAAGCAATCAGAAGTATAAGTTTTCTAATAAGGTAAAAATATTATGATGAAATTTATTTTTAAAAGAATATTAGGAGCAATTCCAACAGTATTCTTTGTTATTACAATTACGTTTCTGTTGGTGCATCTAACACCAGGAGATCCATTCTCTTCGGATAGGGCAATGAGTCAACAAGTTCTAGATAAACTACATCATCAGTATGGTATGGATTTACCTTTATGGCAACAGTATTTAAATTATCTGAAAAATCTAATATTTCATTTTGACTTTGGCTTATCATATAAAATATTGGTGCATCTGTTAATGAGCTGATATTTCCAGCAGATGGAGATAGTGGTTTTTGGTTGTCTGTGAAATTTGGAACCATAGTTCTAATTGTGACTACTATATTTGGTTTAACTTTAGGTACTATTGCTGGACTAAAGCAAGATGGTATCTTGGATAGGATTGTAAGTATTTTTTCTGTTACCTTTATTGCTATACCAACAGTGATTACAGCCCCAGTTTTAGTGCTTATATTTGCTGTAGAGCTACATTGGTTGCCACCCGGCCAGTGGGGTATGGATTTTAGGCACTTAGTACTACCAGTTATAGCTTTGAGTTTGCCGTTTATTTGTATATTAGCTCAAATCCAGCGAAATAGTATTGTAGAAACGCTTAACTCTCCATTTATTCGTACAGCTTATGCGAAAGGACTATCAAAAACTAGAATAGTGCTAGTGCATGCTATCAAACCATCTTTGATGCCATCTATCTCATTTTTAGGTCCAGCTGCAGCAGGTATTTTGACGGGTACTATTATTATTGAGAAAGTATTTGCATTACCAGGTATGGGTACACAGATGGTAAACGCAGCAACAAATAGAGATTATTCTATAGTATTAGCTTTAACTATTATTTATAGTGTTTTAGTTGTAGTTTTTAATTTGATTGTAGATATTTTATATAGATTTATAGATCCTAAAGCGAGGGTCAAATAATGGCAAATAAAAAACAGAGCCTTTTTCAAGATGCGTTTATAAGATTCAAAAAAGACAAAGTGGCAGTATTTTCACTGTTTGTGATAGTGACTATTCTAGTTGCATGCTTTGTTGTACCTTGGTTTTATCCAGATAATTATTTTTCTCATATAGATTTATATAGTACAACTCAGGCACCATCTTTTGAGCATTTCTTTGGCACTGATGCTTATTGGTAGAGATGTGTTTGTTAGAGTACTTGTTGGTGGTCAAATTTCTTTTGAGGTTGCGATAGTTGCTACTATTGTATCAGTCGTAATTGGTACATTATGGGGGGCTTTTGCAGGCTTCATCGGTGGTAAAATAGATGGTTTTATGATGAGAATTGTAGATGCTTCGTATGCGTTACCATTTTTATTTTTTGCAATATTGCTAGTCACATTGTTTGGTAGAAATTTTATACTGATATTTGTTGCAATCGGTGTGGTGTCTTGGCTTGATGTGGCTAGGGTTGTGCGTACAGCCTCCGATGACAGATTGGGGTGAGATGATAAGTGATGGAGCATCATATATTACTATGGGATACTGGTGGTTACTGGTCTATCCATCTGCTTTTTAAACTATAACACTTCTAGCTCTAAATTTTGTTGGTAATGCAATGAGACAAGCACTAGATCCAAAGAGTAAGAGGTAGATAATGAAAGATTTAGCACTTCAAATAAAAGATTTAAACGTGGGTTTCAAGACAGATGATGGCATGTTTTCTGCGGTTAGAGATATCAGCTTTGATCTTAAAAAAGGTCACACTCTTGGTATTTTCGGAGAATCTGGCTCTGGTAAGAGTCAAACGGTATTGTCACTTATGGGGTTGCTTGCAGGTAATGCAGTTGTATCTGGGCAAGCTTTGTTTCATGATCAAAATCTTATAAATATGCCAACCAAGAATTTAAATAAAATTCGCGGTGATAAAATAGCAATGATCTTTCAGGATCCAATGACTTCTTTAAATCCGTATTTAACTATTCACAAGCAGCTCTTAGAGCCTTTAACAATACATAAGGGTATGTCTCACAAAGATGCGACTAAAAAAGTTTTAGAAATGTTAGATGCGGTGCAAATTCCAGATGCAAAGAATAGACTTAAGCTATATCCACATGAGTTTTCTGGAGGTATGCGCCAAAGAGTTGTAATTGCTATGGCATTACTATATTCACCTGAAATACTAATTGCTGATGAGCCTACTACAGCTCTAGATGTTACAGTCCAAGGTCAGATTTTACAGTTATTATCTGATTTGCAAAAAGAGTTTCACATGTCTATGTTATTTATCACTCATGATTTGGGTGTGGTAGCTGAGATTTGTCATGATGTAATGGTTATGTATTGTGGCAATATTATGGAGCAGGGTACAGTAGATAATATCTTTGCAAATGCGCAACATCCGTATACAAAAGGTCTGCTAAATACAATGCCTAGTATTACAAGGGATGTGGATATATTACAGACTATCCCTGGCGAAACGCCAAATATTCATAATATGCCAAAAGGTTGTCCATTTGTTACAAGATGTGATTTTGCTATAGATATATGTAAAGATACTAAGCCAGAATTGATTTCATATTTAGATCAGCGTACAGCGTGCCATCTTGTTAAGGAGTATAAATAGATGAATGTTCTAGAAGTCAAAAATCTAACTGTAGAATTTCCTATAAAAAAAAACAATCACTGGCAAAATCACCCAAAAAGTTACAGCTGTAAAGGATGTCAGTTTCGATGTCAAAGAAGGCGAAATAATTGGTATAGTAGGTGAATCCGGCTGTGGTAAGTCATCACTTCTAAGAGCGTTGATTGGGCTTAATGAGATTACTACAGGTGAGGTTGTTTGGAAAGGCGAACACCACTTACACAAGTATAAATCTCATAAACAGTGGTTAAGTGTAAGAAGGGATATTCAGATGATTTTTCAAGATCCTTTTGCTTGTCTTAATCCAAGAATGGTAGTTAGAAATATTATTGCTGAGCCTCTGATTAATTTTAATAAGAATCTGAGTAAAAAAGAAGTTGATGAAAAAGTTCTCAAAATGATGAAAAAAGTTGGCTTAAATGAATCACAGATGTATCGTTATCCGCACGAATTTTCAGGTGGCCAATGTCAAAGAATAGGTATCGCAAGGGCATTGATTTGCGAGCCAAAGCTACTTGTTTGTGATGAACCAGTTAGCGCGTTAGATGTGTCAATACAGGCACAAGTTGTAAATCTTCTAAAAGAACTACAAAAAGACTTTAAACTTACGATATTATTTGTTGCACACGACTTGAGTATAGTTAAGCATATTTCTGATAGATTATTTGTGATGTATCTTGGTAGTTTGGTTGAGGTATCTCCTAAACAAAATATTTACAGAAATCCTGTGCATCCGTATACAAAAGTCCTTCTAAATGCTATTCCTATTGCAGATCCACAACTAACTAGGCAACGAACAATTGAAATAGAAAAATCAGAATTACCTTCTCCTCTTAATCCACCTAAAGGTTGTGCATTTCATACAAGATGCAAGATAGCTACAGATATCTGTAAGAAAGAGCGTCCTTATTTAAGACTGATAGAGGATGAAGTTTATACAGCTTGTCATAATATCTAAAACCTAAGAGTTGTTTTTGATTTTTTTGATCATACTTCTCATGATAATGAATGCTAAAGCTAGAACAATGCTAAAAGCAATAGTTATACTCGTATTTGCATTTATATTAAAGTGATCGCCACTATCAATAGCGAGTCCAGCACTAAGTTGTCCAATCTCTATTACTAAAGTTATAAGCATATTCGTGATAGCAATTCTAACCGCAGCAAAACTTGGCGGGCATATTTTATTAAAGTAGTACCATACTAAAACTTGTGATGCTGAAAAAGTTCCAAATAAAAATGCTATACTAATTGCATAGTTCTTCAATAATTGTGCATTTATTAAGATAGATACTAATAAAATCCCAACTATTGAGATTGTTATAATTTTTTTACCACTAAATTTATTACATAGGTGTGTCATTATTGGGGAGAAGATAATCCATCCAATAAAAATGGCAGTAATCATTGTTGTTGAATATATACTATCAAAACCATAAGACTGCTTGAAATATAATACACCATACTGCGATATTAATATAACAGTTGGCGTATAGAGTAAGCCAGCCCATATTGCATTTTTCCAGATCAAACTATTTTTTATCAGCTGCTTACCTCTTTTTAGGATTTCACTAAATTTGGGCATAAGAGCAGAAGAATATTTTTCATGTGGAATTATAAGCTGAAAAAATATAGCTAATGGTAAAGCTATTACACCAGAATAGATAAAGATGTTTATCCAAGAAGTGTCATAATGAGAGATTATAACACTAATATTTTGTGAGAATGCTGCTGCAAGAGTGCCCAAAGATATTACCAAACTTGTGATAATCGGGAAATACTTTGACTCAAAGTTTTCTAGCGTTAGTTTTAGTACGCCAATAAAAGCAAAAGATGAACCTAGACCTACTAATAGTCTACCAAATAGAGCTAGTTCATATTCCCCTGAGACAAAAATAATATTACCAATTCCGCAAAGAATCGTAGCACCAATTAGCACTTTTTTACTACCATACCTATCAAGTAATATTCCTGCGGGTATTTGCATCAGTAGATATGTAATATTATAACTAGACACTAAGAAAGAAAATCCAATATGAGTTGAGATATTGAAGTGTTCAACTATTTGTTCTTGATACGCACCTGTAAGTATTCTCAAGAAAAATTCATAACAATAAAAACTAATACCAACAACCAGAATTAAGGAAAGTTTAAATTTTTGCATCTTAAGTGTAGGTAAATAATTTGTATGACTTAATTTATCTTTTTAGAAAAAGATTGTCTAATTAAATTTTTTTAATATAATCAAAGCAATTTAGATTATGATAAAATTAGCTATTTAACGAGGAGAAAAAAATATGAAGAAAGTAATTACTTTTTCAGCGTTATTTCTTTGCTCTATTTTTGGTTATAGTGATAATAACCTAAATCAACAAACGGGGATGTATTACATTACTGCTAATAACTTCTTTTATCGTCCAAGTACCGAGAGAGGTAATGAAGTTGTTGATAGGCAAAATGCCTCAGAATTCTCAGATAGAATATCAAGTAGTGCAATTAATATTACTGATTCGCTTGTTTTTGATGCTTATACAAGCTCAACTAGTCTGATAGTTCAGGGATCAATGGGTGATCTCAAAGATACAAAGTTCTATACTCAAGAAACAAAACTAGTTAAAAAGCTATGGAATGATAAGCTTGAGATTTACGGCGGAACAGTTTTAGGAGCAAATCCATATCAGTTAAATAATATGAATTCAGCTTATGATCCTGGTTCTAGGATAGCAGCTTTTGCAAGTGGTCGCACAGGTGCTAAATATAATGTTTCACGTAATTTTGGTTTATTAATTGAGGGGCAATACAATCTTACAGGTGAAATGGCTGATAATACTGATATGTTTACTGGTTTTAATGGCGCACAATATCGTACTCAACTTTAGTAAAAACTGGTTTTGAGTGGAATTTCTAGTATAGATAAATAAGATTTTACTAAGGTTTATAAACTGATTGATTATTAGGAGATCTATAGCTAATTAATTTGTTAGTATCTAAAAAATTATTTGTATTTACATATTCTGGCTTTTTGAGCATAATCTTGAGATATCTAAAATACATTTTCAGTTATACTATGCAAAAAGTTACTAAAGCTGGTTTTATTATATGGTTTATATGTGCATTTTTTTATGCTCTAGAATTTATAATTAGAGCATCGGGAAATTCTTTATATAACGATTTCTCGATCGCACCATATAACCTAAGCCCTGAGCAAATCAGTGTATTAAGTTCAGCATTTTATTGGGCTTATGTGGCATCACAACTTCCAGCAGGAATCTTGATTGATAAATTTGGTGTCAAAAAGATAATGCTGGTGAGTACTTTATTATTTTCTGTTGGTGTTTTTATCGCTACAAGAGCCACATCACAAGAGTACCTAATTTTATATAGAGTTTTAGCTGGTGTTGGTGGCGGTTTTGCATTTTTATCGGCACTAAAATCTATAGCAATATGGTTACCAAAAAGAACATTTCCATTATTTACTGGTGCTACGCAAATGCTAATGTACGGTGCAGGTACTCTGACAGGTTTACCACTAGTTATTTTAGCAAATCATTTTAGTATTCAAGTGATTATGTCAGTAATATTGGTTGTTTCAATATTGCTATTTTTAAGTGTGGTGTTCTTTATACCAACTGTTGAACCTCACAATCAAAAAGATACTGATGAGTTGGCAGATACACATACTAAGATAGAAGATATTCCGATTGTATTTAAGATTAAACAAATTCTCCTAAATGGTTTCTTTTGTTTTACTATTTATGGTACAACAGCTATTTTTGCAGATTTATGGAGTTATAGATTTCTAAGTTTAGATGGCTACTCAGTGCATTATGCAGGACTTGCCTCATCGATGATATTTATTGGTATTGCTATTTTTAGTCCACTTTGGGGTGTTATAGCAACACTTTTGAATAAACAAAAATCTTTACTTGTTTTAGCTTCAATTTTTGGGTTATTTATAGTTATTGCGATTGTGTATATGCATGTTGATCCAATCATAATGTGCATACTGTGTATATTATGGGGTGGAATGCAAGCCGTGCATGTGCTTAATTTTACAATTTTGCGTATGCATATAAGTCCGTTATATATCGCAACGGGTATTGCTGCTGTAAATCTTTTTATACCACTTAGTGGAGCTGTTTTACAACCATTTGTTGGCTTTGTTGTATCTTTATTAGAGAACCATGGCTTTGAGCAGCTTATAGCATTTAAGTATGCTTTAGCTATCCTTCCAGTATTAATGTTGCTATCAATAGTATTATCTCTTTTTATTACGGAGAAAAAAAACTAAAATATCCTTTAACAATATACAATTTGTATTAATCTTTACAAAAAGGAATATCTATTATGTCCACAGATTTCATCTTAGCTGTAGATCAAGGTACAACAAGTTCACGAGCAATTATCTTTGATAAAAAGGGTAATATAAGAAAGATTGCTCAAAAAGAATTCACACAAATATATCCTAAAAGTGGTTGGGTAGAACATGATGCAATGGAAATATGGGGTACTCAAAGTGGCGTAATGCGTGAGGCACTAGAGTTTGGCCGCGTTAAGCCAGATCAAATTGCAGCAATAGGTATTACAAATCAGCGCGAGACAGTTGTAGTTTGGGATAAAGAAACAGGTGATCCTGTCTATAATGCTATAGTGTGGCAATGTCGCCGTACTTCGAGTATTTGTGATGAAATCAAACGAGATCCTCAATTTGTCAAATATATCAAAGAAAATACTGGTCTGGTTGTAGATGCGTATTTTTCAGGCACTAAAGTAAAATGGATTTTAGATAACGTTGAAGGTGCTAGAGAAAAAGCAAATGCCGGCAAATTATTAATGGGTACTATAGATACTTGGTTGATTTGGAATCTAACTCGCGGTAAAGTGCATGCGACAGACTATAGTAATGCTTCGCGCACTATGTTATTTAATATTAATAGTTTAGAGTGGGATAAAAAAATACTTGATTACTTAAATATTCCTGAATCAATGTTACCTGAGGTTAAAAACTCAAGTGAGGTTTTTGGAGTTACAGATAGCCATACTTTAGGTGGTGCTGAGATTCCTATTGCTGGTGTTGCAGGAGATCAGCATGCAGCATTATTTGGTCATTGCTGTTTTGAAAAAGGTATGGCAAAAAATACTTATGGTACGGGTTGTTTTGCGTTGATGAATGTCGGCGATAAGCCAGTTTATTCAGATGAAGGTTTATTGACCACTATCGCATGGGCAGAAAATGGTAAGCCAACTTATGCTTTAGAAGGTAGTGTATTTATAGCAGGAGCTGTTATTCAGTGGATTCGTGATGGTTTGGGACTAGTGCGTTCTGCTGAGGATAGTGAGTACTATGCTACTAAGATTGATTCTACAAATGGTGTATATTTGGTGCCTGCGTTTGTTGGTCTTGGCACACCATATTGGGATATGTATGCTCGTGGTACGATAGTTGGCATTACCCGCGATACAAAGCGTGAGCATATTATTCGTGCAGCTCTAGAGGCTATAGCATATCAAGTTAAAGATGTCTTAGAATGTATGAAAGAGGATACGGGACTTGATCTTGCTGGTTTGCGTGTTGATGGTGGCGCGGTACAAAATAACTTCCTAATGCAGTTTCAATCTGATATTTTACAATCTGAAATCTCAAAACCGAAAATAAATGAAATTACTGGTTTGGGGGCTGTCTTCTTAGCTGGTTTAGCAGTTGGTTTTTGGAAGGATAAACAAGAATTGAAATCTATTCTTACAACTGAAAAAGTTTTTGAACCGCAAAAAGACTCTCAAGCTGTTGCTCATGATTATAGAGGTTGGAAGAAAGCAGTAGAAAGAAGTAAGGCTTGGGCAGAGTGTTATAGTTAATCCGAGAGTATTTTGCTAAACACATAAGAGATAGCATCACAAAATTTTTCAAAACTATTATTCACTTTTCTAAATATTTTTTAAAGTTAGCCCAAACCTTTTCAATAGGATTTAAATCTGGAGAATACGGAGGTAGATATAATATTTGTACATCAAATTTATTGGCTATTTCAATCAGCTTAGAGGATTTATGGAAACTAGCATTATCCATTACTATAGTAGTTTTAGGTTTTAATGATGGGCATAAGTGTTCCTCAAACCATTGATTAAAAATTTCAGTATTGGTATATCCACTGTACTCTAATGGAGCTATAATCTTTTTATCTGCATAATTATATCCAGCAACAATACTTCTTCTTTGTGTTTGATATGCTAAAACCTCACCATAACTAGGCTCACCAATTAGTGACCATCCTCTTAGGATAGAAAGCTTATTGTCACACCCCATCTCATCTATATAAAATAACAAGTTTTGAGCTATTTCTTTTAGTTTTTCTATATACTCCAACCTTTCATGTTCTTTTCTTTGCTTATATTTTGGAGTCTTTTTTTAAAACTAAAACCAAGTCTATTAAGACAATCATAAAATGTACTTCTTGGAATATCAGGGGCTAATGCTTCTTTTATATCTAATGCACTTGCATCTGGATGATCTATCAAATACTGTTCAATCAATGTTTTATCGGTAAAGCTAGCGACTCTGCCACAACCAACTCCTTGCTTTGAACTATAATCTCCGGTTCTTTTATAAAACTCTATCCATGAAACAACTGTACGCTTATCTATGTTAAAAAACTTACTCAGCTCGAACTCCGTCATACCTTCTTCATATTTATTAATTACGATGTCTCTAAAATATTGGCTATATGATGGCATTTTTATTAGACATTATAACATTTCTACAAATATCTTTTTCTACAAATATCTTTCGGATTAACTATAAGTTGCTACTATCCTTTGAATAATATGCTTTTTGTATGACAAAAAAGTATGTAAAATTGCCTTAGGACTACGCTATAGCATTTTAAGTCAATCAGAAAATGCAAATATTTACTGACTTCTGTAGATGCTAGCTGCGCAGGTGCTCTAATAAATAAAATCAACTCCTTTCAAGATTATTAAAATGAGTTGACGATACAAGAACAGTGGTGATAAGCCTAGATTAAATTTTTAATAAAAGACTATAAACAAATGAAAAAAGAATACGATATAATAATAATTGGTGGTGGCGCAACTGGCTTTGGTTGTGCTATTGAAGCAGTTTCTCGAGGTTACAAAACTCTACTTCTAGAAGCGAGTGATTTTGGTAAAGGAACCTCTTCGAAGTCAACAAAATTGATTCATGGTGGTTTAAGGTATCTAGAGAACTTTGACTTTGCTTTAGTTAAGGAAGGCTTAGAAGAGAGATTCTCTTTTTTACATAATGCGCCACATTTGACACATAAACAATCTTATCTTATTCCAACGCGTAGCTATTTTGAAACTATTAAATATACTATTGGTGTTAAGCTTTATGAGTTTTTATCAGGTAAGTATAAAATTGGTAAAAGTTATAATCTAAACAAACATCAAACATTAGCAGAGTTACCAAATATAGAAGCATCAAAGCTTAAAAAAAGCCTTGTGTATTATGATGGTCAATTTGATGATACTAGGTTGCTTATTTCTTTGATGAAAACTTTTGAAGCAAAAGGCGGTGTTGCTCTTAATTATCATAAAGTAGAAAAGATATTTAGTTCAACAGATTCAAAATTAGATACTGTAAAAGTTGTAGATACTTTATCGGGTGAACAAAAAGAATTTACAGCTAAACATATAATCAATGCTACAGGTACATTTAGCGATAAAACTATAAGCTTAGCAAATCAGCAAGATGCGCATAAGTATGTCTCTGTTGCACAGGGAACGCATATTGTTTTTGATAGAGAGAAGTTTCCAACAGAGCACGCAATCTTAATCCCAGAAACAGAAGATGGCAGGGTATTATTTATTTTGCCTTGGCACGATCATCTAATAGTTGGTACTACTGATATCAAAAAAGAAGTACCAAGTCTTGAGCCGAGAGCTGATAAATCTGAGATTGATTTTATCTTAAAGACTTTTAATCAATATGCAAAAGACAAGGCAACTATCGTAGATATTAAGTCAGTTTACTGTGGTCAGCGTCCTTTGGTAACTCCAAAAAAAGCTAAAAATTCCGCAAAAATATCGCGCAAGCATGAAATTGTAGAGTCAAAAGATGGCTTAATAACAGTTGTTGGAGGTAAGTGGACTATTTTTAGAAGAATGGGGCAAGATACTCTAGATTATATAGAAACTAAAAAAATAGCACAGAAAATATCTAAAACATCGGATCAGTTACTTATAGATGCTATTGAGCCAAAAGATACGTATCCTCTAAAAGTTTATGGTAAAAATGCTGAAGATATCAAAACTATTCAAAATGAGCTTGATAATTTTGAGCTTTTGGCGAGAGGTCTACCATACTATCAGGCAGAGGTTGTATATCATGTACGACATGAAAAAGCCAAAACTATAGAGGATGTTCTTGCGCGTCGAACTAGAGCAGCATTTTTGGATATCAAAGCAAGTATTGATGCTGCACCAAAGGTAGCTGAGCTTATGGCAAAGGAGCTTGGTAAAGATGAGGTTTGGCAAAACCAGCAAATTGATAGTTTCATAGAATTTTCTAAAAACTTTAATGTTGAAGAGCTGTATAAGTAGAGGAAGTTTATGTTAACAGCATGTATAGCAGAATTAATAGGCACAATGCTACTTATCTTATTGGGTAATGGTGTTGTTGCTGGAGTAGTTTTAAATAAGACAAAAGCACATGATGGTGGCTGGATAGTTATTACATTTGCTTGGGGTCTAGCTGTTTTTATAGGTGTGTTAGTTGCTGGACCGATTAGTGGTGCTCACTTGAATCCTGTTGTAACATTATCTTTAGCTCTTGCGGGTAAGTTTTCATGGGCTTGGGTATTACCATTTATTATAAGTCAGATTATCGGAGCGATGCTTGGTCAACTATTAGTGTGGATTATGTATTATCCTCATTATTCAGCAACTGATAATCCTGAACTAAAATTAGCGACTTGTTGCACATCACCAGCAATTAAGCATTTGCCAGCGAATTTTGCTAGTGAAGTAATTGGAACATTTGTTCTAGTACTAGCTATTTTGACTATGCATGGTGTTGTCTTACATGTCGGAGACTCTAGTATAACAACAACTTATCCAGTAGATATGGGCGCTCTAGGGGGTATACCAGTAGCATTTGTGGTTGTTGTAATCGGCATGTCCTTAGGTGGGACTACAGGTTATGCAATTAATCCAGCTAGAGATTTTGGCCCAAGACTATTTCATGCTATCATGCCAATACAAGGAAAAGGCTCTTCACAATGGAGTTATGCTTGGGTACCGATACTTGGTCCAGTGTGTGGAAGTATAATTGCCACAGCTTTTTATCTATTGTTAAAGGTAAAAGGGGTTTTTTAGATAATGTGTGAAATAACTTTTATACCACTTTTAGCAGATGATGTTTTAAGATTGTTTATTTCTTTTATATTATTTTTAAGTTGCGTGATTTTAAGTTATATTTTTGCTAAGCAGAAACCTTGGGATATTGCTTTTTGGATTTGCTTTTCGATATTTTTATTTAGTATGGGTGGCTATGGTTATATCATTCATCATATTTATTTAGAAAATACTTTTTCATATGATGGTTTTATTTCTGGAGCAGCTTTTATTACGGTTTGTGGGTTATTGTTTTCAAGAAAAAGGTATATCAATTTTGCTGATAGTTTTGTAAATAAAAATACAGCTATCTTGATTGCAACTTTTGTTGTTTTTGCTTTAATCTATATTCTAACAATAAGATATAACTTTAGCTGTGTTGAAGAGCCTCATCAGTTTTTTATAGATGCATTACAGATAGTTATTTATCCATTGTTATTGTTGTTTGCTATTACAGCTTTTCTGTATAGATTTGCTATATGTTTATCTGCTTTTGCTGTAAGTATGGCTTTATTTATAATAGAAAATATTTTATTTATAGCCCATGCTATAGCTGCTCAGCATAAATATGATATAGTATTTGAAGAGGTATTGTTTGCGACTATATCGATAGTCTTAAGTGCTATAGCTGTGTATATACTTACTAGAGCAAAAAGAATATATAAGGAAAATAGCGATGTTCGATCAATTAGGCAATAGTGGAGCATTTCTTATAAATGCTATAGTTGCAGTTGTTATTTTAGTTGTTGGCTTTTGGGCATCTAAGTATATAAAGTCTCTTGTGTATAGCCTGTTGAAAGAGTATGACAAGACAGTATCGCAATTTTTAGCTAGTCTAGTTTACACAATTTTTTTAGTGTTAGTGGTTGTAATTGCTTTAGCAAAGTTGGGGGTGCCGATATCTCCTGTGACAGGAGTTCTAACAGGTGTGGTTTTTGGTATCTCAATGTCATTAAAGACATCTTATAATACTGTTGCCTGTGGTATTATGCTGGCATTTAGTAAGCCTTTTGAGGTTGGGGAAAAGGTTGATTTTGGCGGAATCAAAGGTACTGTTAAATCAATTGGTTTTTTGTATACTAAGCTTGATGATGAGGATGGTAATGAAATTGTAATCTCAAACAACCTTGTTCTATCTAAGGTAATTACTAGATTTACTCAAACAGATAAATAATGCAAAAAACGTTACTTTCTTCAGATGAAATCCTCTATCTGCCTAACGGGCAAAAGATAGTTCTCAATCAACAGCAATTAGAAGCAGTAAATCAAATCAAAAAATTTCTCAAAAGTGATGAGCGTTATTTTTTATTATCAGGTTTTGCTGGTACCGGTAAGACTACTGTGGTGAAAAAAATCCTTGATGAATATCCTAAAAAGGCTATAGTGTCAGCACTTACCCGTAAAGCTAATGCTGTTATATCTCAAGCAACAGCAACACAAGGTTATACTATTCATTCGTTGTTGGGTTTACAACCAGATATAAATCTAGAAGACTTTAATCCAAATGATCCAGTATTTGGACAGATTAAAAAAGCGACTATTCGAAGCTATAATCTTATTATAATAGATGAGGCTAGTATGATAAATACAGCACTCTTTGAGTTAATTGACTCTGAGATAAATAGATCATTAATAACAAAAGTGCTTTTTCTAGGCGATCAAGCGCAAATACCACCGATTGGGGATCAGTTAAGTCCAATCTTTACGCTTGAAAACAGTTATCAGTTAACACAACTGATGCGTCAGGCAACAGATAATCCATTAGCGCCATTAACTCAACAACTCCGCAACGTTAATAATCAGTTGCCTGAGTTTCTGATCAAAAAGCAAACCCTTTTAAGTGAAGCAGCAGAGGGGATACTTTTTGTAGACTCAAATGAGGAGTTCCGTGAGCAATTAATCGAAGTGTTTGGTTCTAGTCATGCAAAAACTGATCCAAATTATGCTAAGTTAATAGCTTGGCGAAATAAAACTGTAATGCAATCAAATCGCATTATCAGGGATTTGGTGTTTGGCGATGATGCAAAACTTGTTGAGAAGGGTGATGTATTAACAGGCTATCGAGCTATAAAGGCTAATTCAAAAGAGGAGTTTCTGATAAATAATTGTGTAGATTATAAGGTTGTCGATGTGTCTGAAAGACAAAGGAATATAAATGGATTATTTGGCTATATGGTAAGCATTCTAGAGAAAGCAAAAATATTCAAAGGTTTTGAGCAAAAAGATATTTTTGTAATAGATTCTCAAGATGAAACTAACTTATATGATTACGCAGAAATACATGATAGTTTATTGTTAATTGCAAGGTCAGATAAGTTATGGAATGCATATTATGAATTTCGTAAAAATAACCTGTTGCTGATTGATATTGATAGATACCGTGATGGTAGATCTAGATCTAAAAATAATTTAATCAAAAAAGATCTTGATTATGGTTTTGCAGTTACGGCACATAAGGCACAAGGTTCAACATATAACAAGGTATTTGTGTTGCTAAAAGATATTCAGTTAAATACAAATATTACTGAGAGAAATCAGATTCTGTATGTTGCGATGACTAGAGCAAGAAAATTATCAATTGTTTTATAAAAATGTTAGTGCATTACTTTACATTTATAGTTAAGCATAGTAAGATAACAACAGTTTTTTTGTAAAAGATTACTAACTTATTCAAAAGTAAACAATAAATACAAAAAAGCTTGATTTTTAGTCAAATAAACTTTATAGTTATCTAAAAGTTTTAGGGGAGGGATTCCCGAGCGGTCAAAGGGATCAGACTGTAAATCTGACGGCACAGCCTTCGCAGGTTCGAATCCTGCTCCCTCCACCATGCGGGTGTAGTTCAATGGTAGAACTTCGGCCTTCCAAGCCGATAGCGTGGGTTCGATTCCCATCACCCGCTCCACCTAAAATAGTTTTAATAAAATATACAAGCTCGCATGGCTCAGGTGGTAGAGCACTCCCTTGGTAAGGGAGAGGTCACCAGTTCAAGTCTGGTTGTGAGCACCATATTTGAAGTTATTGTTTTTTGTTGAAAAAAAATGGAGTAAAAAATGGCTAAAGAAAAATTTGAGCGTTCGAAGCCGCATGTAAACGTAGGTACAATTGGTCACGTTGACCACGGTAAAACTACTCTTACAGCAGCTATTACAAAAGTTATGGCTGAGAAGAACGGTGGTATGGCGCGTAAATTTGATGAGATTGATAGTGCGCCAGAAGAAAAAGCGCGTGGTATTACTATTAATACTTCTCACGTTGAGTACGAGTCTCCTAATAGACACTATGCTCACGTAGACTGTCCAGGACACGCTGACTACGTTAAGAATATGATTACTGGTGCTGCACAGATGGATGGTGCTATTCTAGTATGTTCTGCTGCGGATGGTCCTATGCCACAAACTCGTGAGCACATTCTGCTTTCTCGTCAAGTTGGTGTACCAAAAATCGTTGTTTTCTTAAACAAGTGTGACATGGTTGATGATGAAGAGTTATTAGAGCTAGTTGAGATGGAAGTTCGTGAGCTTTTAGATCAGTATGAGTTCCCAGGTGATGACACTCCAGTTATTATGGGTTCAGCTCTTAGAGCTATTGAAGGTGACGAAGCTTACGTTGAGAAAATTGTTGAGCTAGTTCAAGCTATGGATGACTATATTCCTGCTCCTGAGCGTGATACTGAGAAGCCATTTATTCTTCCGATCGAAGATGTATTCTCAATTTCAGGTCGTGGTACTGTTGTAACTGGTCGTATTGAGCGCGGTGTAGTTAACGTTGGTGATGAAGTTGAAGTTGTTGGTATTCGTCCAACTCAAAAAACTACAGTAACTGGTGTGGAAATGTTCCGTAAGCTTTTAGATAGAGGGGAAGCTGGTGATAACGTTGGTATCCTAGTTCGTGGACTTAAGAGAGATGATGTTGAGCGTGGACAAGTATTATGTAAGCCAGGTTCAATTAAGCCACATACTAAGTTTGAAGCTGAGGTTTATGTATTATCTAAAGAAGAGGGTGGTAGACATACTCCATTCTTCAAGGGATATAGACCACAATTCTACTTCCGTACTACAGACATTACTGGAGCTGTTGAGCTTCCAGAGGGTGTAGAAATGGTTATGCCTGGTGATAACGTTAAGATGACTATCACTCTAATTAACCCAATCGCTATGGATGAAGGGTTACGTTTTGCAATCCGTGAGGGTGGTAGAACAGTAGGTGCTGGTGTTGTAGCTAAAATTATCGAGTAATTGATAATTTAAATATTGTAGGTCAGTAGTTCAATTGGTAGAGCAGCGGTCTCCAAAACCGCAAGTTGGGGGTTCGAGTCCCTCCTGGCCTGCCACATAATTAAGGCAGTGTTGTAATTTTTGCAGCACTGCCTTTTTTATTTCTTGATATTATACTTTCTGTATGTTATTTTATAGGCTACGTTTATGATTTGCCTGTGTATAAATTATTTTTTTTGAAGGATTGTTTTGTGAAAAGGAATCAAGGTTTTAATAATAACAAAGTATGGATAAGTGGAGCAACCAAGACCACTGAAGTTAAAAAAATCTCAAAATCTAACAATTTGATGTTATGGTTGGCTGTTGTGGCTATCATTGTTTTGGGTGTTGCTGTTACTATGTATTCAGATATTTTGGGTGATAGCTATAGTACTTACAATACGTCTTTGGCAGTAGTTGTTGTGCTACTTGCTGTAGTTGTGGCTAGATTTACAAATCAAGGACGTCGTTTTTGGGCATTTTTCCAGGCTTCTAGGCTTGAGTTGGCAAAAGTTGTGTGGCCTACACGTAAAGAGACAATGACTATTTCTCTGATGGTGATAGTTGTGGTAATAATTTTTTCGCTGATAATATCTTTATTTGGTATTATATTTGAGAATTTTATTCAGTATTTTCTGGGTTAATAAAGGGATATAAGTATGCTTTGGTATGTTGTGCAGGTGCACTCAGGTTACGAAAAAAGAGTGAAAGCTCAGCTTGAAGAAAATATCGAGATAGCTGGATTGAAAAATAACTTTGGCAGAATTCTTGTTCCTACTAAAAATGTGGTTGAGATGAAAGGTGGGCAAAAGCGTAAGAGCGAAAGAAAATATTTTCCAGGCTATGTTTTGATTGAGGCTGATTTATCAACAGATGCTTGGAATCTTGTTAAATCGGTTCCACGTGTGCTAACTGTTGTTGGTTCTAAGGGTAAGCCGATACCTTTGAGCAAAGCGGAAGTAGATAGAATATTAGATTTTGTCGAAGGAAGTAAATCCACTGTAGAGCCAAGATTGAGAAAATCTTATCACGTTGGTGAAGTTGTTCGAGTCCTAGAAGGACCATTTAATGACTTTACTGGCGTTATTGAAGAAGTTAACTATGAGAAATCAAGGTTAAGGGTTGCAGTGTCTATCTTTGGTAGATCTACGCCTGTTGAGCTTGAGTTTTCTCAAGTTGAAAAAGAATCTTAGTGTTCAACTAAGATATTGGGGAGCTTATATTCATTATAAGTGCTATTAACCTAAATTTGGAGAAAAAAATGGCTAAGAAAAAAATAGAAGCTATTATTAAGTTGCAAGTTGCAGCAGGAAAAGCTAACCCTAGTCCACCAATTGGTCCAGCGCTGGGTCAGCATGGTGTTAATATTATGGGATTCTGTAAAGAGTTTAATGCTAAGACACAAGGTATGGAGCCAGGTATGCCAATACCGGTAGAAATATCTGTTTATAGTGATCGTAGTTTTACATTTGAAATGAAGACGCCACCTGCTTCTTACTTAATTAAGAAAGCAATTAATGTAAAATCAGGTTCATCAAAGCCTTCTAAAGAGTTTGTTGGAACTATAACTCGTGCGCAATTAGAAGAGATCGCAAAAGTTAAAGATCCTGATCTAACAGCTGCTGATTTAGATGCTGCTGTAAGAATTATTGCTGGTTCTGCTCGTAGTATGGGCGTAAAAGTAGAGGGGGTTTAATGATGGCTAAAGTTTCAAAAAGAATGAAAGAAATCTCAGCAAAAATTAATGCTGAGAAAAAATATCCAGTATCAGAAGCTTTTGATCTTTTAAGAGAAGTTTCTTCTGTTAAGTTTGTTGAGTCTGTAGATGTATCTGTAGCTTTAGGTGTTGATCCGCGTAAATCTGACCAAGTTGTAAGAGGAGCTTCAGTTCTGCCTAATGGTACTGGTAAAACTGTAAGGGTTGCTGTTTTTGCAAAAGGTCCTGCAGCTGATGCGGCTAAAGAGGCTGGTGCTGAAGTCGTTGGTATGGAAGATTTGGCTGATGAAGTTAAAAAGGGTAATATGGATTTTGATGTTGTCATTGCTTCTCCAGATTCTATGAGAGTGGTTGGACAACTAGGTCAAATACTAGGTCCTAAAGGTCTTATGCCAAACCCTAAGGTTGGTACTGTAACTATGGATGTTGCTAAGGCAGTTAGAGATGCTAAAGCAGGTCAAGTTAGATATAGAGTTGACAAGGCTGGTATAATTCATACTACTATTGGTAAGGTAAACTTTACTAGCGATGCGCTTAAGCAGAACTTAGAGCGGTTATTGACTGATCTGAAAAAAGCTAAGCCAGCAGTATCTAAGGGTATTTATCTGAAAAAAGTTTCTGTATCTAGCACAATGGGTCCAGGAATAAATGTTGACTTTTCAGATTTGAACATATAAAATGCTGCTTTGCAATTTCTTTGGGTTGTATGTGAATGCAACGATCAAAGACCGTAGGAGTTAAGCTTGCTTGACTTAATATTTATCCTACGCAGACGATGTTGACAACCTTTTTGGTCTAAATATCGTGTTAATTAAATAAAGTGTAGACAATAAATAAGGAGTCGATATGGCACTTAGAATAGAGGATAAAAAAGCAATTGTTGCTGAAGTTGCTGAACAAGTGTCCTCAGCATTGTCTGCAGCAGTAGCAGACTACCGTGGTTTGACTGTTAATGAAATGACTTCATTAAGAAAACAAGCTCGTGAGTCTGGAGTTTATTTAAGAGTTGTGCGTAACAACTTAGCACGTTTAGCAATTAAAGGAACTGAGTTTGAGTGTCTTGCTGATGCTCTTAAAGGTCCTCTTGTTCTTGCTCTTTCTAAGGATGAGCCAGGTGCAGCAGCTAAGCTATTCAAAAACTTTCAAAAAGATCATAATGCTTTTGAAGTTAAGAATTTGGCTATGTCTGGTGAACTGTTTGGTCCTGAAAAGTTAGATGACTTTGCTAAGCTTCCTACTAGGGAAGAGGCACTTGCTACATTACTTAATGTTATGCAAGCACCAGTTACTAAGTTTGTTCGTACTCTTAATGAGATTCCGTCTCAGGCGGTACGAGTATTTGCTGCTGTTGGAGATAGTAAATAATTGCACTGGCTTATTAGAAAGCTAAAAAAAGAATTAATTGTTAAATAAATAGGAGTTATAAAATGGCTATAACAAAAGAAGATATCTTAAATGCTGTTGCTGAAATGAGCGTTATGGATGTATGTGATTTAGTTAAAATGATGGAAGATAAGTTTGGTGTTTCTGCTGCTGCAGCTGTTGCTGTTGCTGCTGGTCCAGTTGCTGGTCCTGCTGAAGCTGCTGAAGAAAAAACTGAGTTTGACGTTGTTTTAGTTGATGCTGGTTCAAATAAAATTGCTGCTATTAAAGCAGTAAGAGGCGCAACTGGTTTAGGTCTTAAAGAAGCTAAAGATGCTGTAGAAGGTACTCCTTTCACAGTTAAAGAAGCTGCTTCTAAAGAAGAAGCAGAAGCTCTTAAAAAGCAACTTGAAGAAGCTGGCGCTAAAGTTGAGCTTAAATAATAAAATTCTAAACTATAGTTTTTAGAAATTTATGACTAGTGGTCAATTTTTGGTCCCTAGTCTTTCTAGTATTGAAAGATACATAGATATTGGTGCAAATATAATCATATTTGCTTTTTATTTTGTGTAAACAAAATCTTAGGGATGTTTTTGATGTCTTACTCATACGCTGAGAAAAAAAGAATTCGTAAAGAGTTTGGGGTTCTTCCTCATATCTTAGATGTACCATATTTGCTTTCTATTCAAACAGAGTCATACAAAAAATTCTTGACTGCAGATGCAGCAAAAGGAAGACTTCACTCTGGACTTGAAATAGTTTTAAAACAGTCTTTTCCTGTTGAGAGTAAAAATGGTCAATATGAACTTCACTATGTTGATTATCAAATTGGTGAGCCTACTTTTGATGAAACTGAATGTCAGGTTCGTGGTGCTACTTATGATGCACCATTAAATGTGAAGTTAAGATTAGTTGTATATAATAAAGATGCTCTTCCAAATGAGAAAATTGTCGAGGACATTAGAGAAGAGTATGTGTACATGGGCGATATTCCGCTAATGACAACTAATGGTACTTTTATCATTAATGGGACAGAAAGAGTAGTAGTCTCTCAGTTGCATAGATCACCAGGGGTGTTCTTTAGTAAGGATGACTCTGAGGAAGGAGCATTCTCAGCACGTATTATCCCATATAGAGGCTCATGGCTTGATTTTGAATTTGACTCAAAAGGTATTATATGGGCTAGGATTGATAGAAAAAGAAAATTCTGTGCTACAGTTATTTTAAAAGCTCTTGGTTATACTCAAGAGCAAATATTAGAGAATTTTTCTGAGAGTAAGACTATTACTTTTAATAGTAAAGGTTTTGCTCTTAGACTTGATAACCTTTCAAATATGAAAGGTGAGCTGCTTAAGTTTGACATTGTAGATGCTCAAGATAATGTTATTGTTAAAAAGAATAAAAAATTAACTTCAAGAGATGTTAAGAAAATTAAAGATGCAGGCGTTGACTCTGTAGCTATTGATTTTGATTTGGTCAGCACTCTTAGAGTTGCAAAAGATATCGTTAATGAAGCAACAGGTGAAGTGATAGCTTATGCTAATGACGATGTTACAGAAAGTTTATTAGAGTCATGCGTAGAAGTTGGCATGCTTGAATTAGAAGTTATTGATTTTATAACTACTGAAAGAGGTAGGTATATATCTGATACTTTAAAATATGATCTTACAAGAAATACTGATGAGGCACTTGTCGAGATATATAAGGTATTACGACCAGGTGATCCTCCTGCAGCAGCTTCAGTTAAAGCATTATTTGAAGGTTTATTCTTTATTGAAAGTAGATATAGCCTTTCTGATATTGGTAGAATGAAGCTAAATGCTAGATTGGGTTCGGATAAGGTATCTAAAGATATCTATACTTTAGAAAATAGTGATATAGTTGGCGTAATTGAAGAGCTTATAAATATCCGTGATGGTAAAGGTAAAGTTGATGATATTGATCATTTAGGTAACAGACGTGTACGTTCTGTTGGCGAGATGGTTGAGAATCAGTTTAGAATAGGCCTCTACCGTGTAGAGAAAGGTATTCGTGAAAGTATGTCTTTAGTACATAAAGATAAGCTTATGCCAAAAGATATCGTTAACTCGAAGCCAATCACAGCAGCAATTAAAGAATTCTTTACTTCTGGAGCGTTATCACAATTTATGGATCAAGATAACCCATTGTCAGAAGTTACACATAAGCGTAGAATATCTGCATTAGGTCCAGGTGGTTTATCACGTGATAGAGCAGGTTTTGAAGTACGTGATGTTCATGCAACACACTATGGTAGATTATGTCCAATTGAGACTCCAGAAGGTCCAAATATTGGTCTAATTAACTCATTAGCAAGTTATGCTCGTGTTAATGATTATGGTTTCTTAGAAGCACCATATCGAAAAGTTGTTGATGGTAAGGTTACAGATGAAATTGAATACTTATCTGCTATCGATGAAGATAATTATGTAATTGCTCAAGCATCAACTAAACTTGATGAAAATAACCATTTTGTTGAAGATCTTATTCAATGTCGTTCTGGTGGTGAGGCAATATTTACTGAGTCAAGTAGAGTTCAGTATATGGATGTTTCTGCTAAACAGATGGTTTCAGCAGCTGCGGCACTAATTCCTTTCCTTGAGCATGATGATGCTAACAGGGTATTGATGGGTGCAAACATGCAACGTCAAGCGGTACCGACTCTTAAATCTGAGAAGCCTTTAGTCGGTACAGGTATGGAGAAGATTGTTGCTAGAGATTCTGGTAATTGTATTATCGCAAGAAATGCTGGTGAAGTGGCTGAAGTTGATTCTAACAGAATCGTTATTAAAGTAGATACTGAAAAATCACAAACTAGTAATTTGGTTGATATTTATAGTTTAACTAAATTTAAACGCTCAAACAAAAATACTTGTATTAACCAGCGTCCAATAGTAAATGTGGGTGATAAAGTAGAAGCTGGTGATATTTTAGCGGATGGTTTTGCAACTGATTTTGGTGAATTGTCACTAGGGCATAACTTGATGGTTGCTTTTATGCCATGGAATGGTTATAACTTTGAGGATTCGATCTTACTATCTGAAAGAATAGTAAAAGATGATAAGTATACTAGTATCCATATTGAAGAGTTCACATGTGTGGCTCGTGATACTAAGCTTGGTCCTGAAGAGATAACTGCAGATATTCCAAATGTTAGTGAGTCTAGTTTGGCAAAACTTGATGAATCAGGTATCGTCCATATTGGCGCTAATGTCGAAGCAGGCGATATTTTGGTAGCTAAGATTACTCCAAAAGCTGAGCAACAACTAACTCCTGAAGAGAGACTACTTAGAGCAATCTTTAATGAAAAAGCATCAAATGTTGCTGATAGTTCATTAAGAATGCCAAGTGGTACTTCTGGTACGGTTATTAATGTTCAAGTATTTGAGAATGACAAAGGTGGTAAAAGTAAGCGAGCTCTTAAGATTGAAAAAGAACTGATCGATAAAGCTCGTAAGGATTTTGATGAGGAGTTTGCAGTAATTGAATCTGTAGTTAAATCATCAATTGAGCAAGAAGTTGTTGGTGCAAAAATCCAAAAAGCAAAAGGTCTTAAAAAAGGTGCTATCCTTACAAAAGAATTTTTAGCAACACTACCTTTCTCTAAATGGCTAGAAATTTCTTTTGAGGATGAGAAACTTGAAGAGAAAGTTCAAAACGCTAGAGAGTATTATGAGGAAGCTAAAATTGCTATAGATGCTAAATTTGAAGCTAAGAAAAAATCTATTACTCAGAGTAATGAGCTATCTCCAGGTGTGCTTAAGACTGTTAAAGTTTTTGTTGCGATTAAAAAGCGTATCCAGCCAGGTGATAAGATGGCTGGTCGTCATGGTAACAAAGGTGTGGTTTCACGCGTATTACCAGTTGAAGATATGCCATATATGGAAGATGGTACTCCTGTAGACGTTTGTCTAAATCCTTTAGGTATCCCATCACGTATGAACATTGGGCAGATTTTAGAAGCACACTTAGGATTGGCTTCATATGGTTTAGGTAAAAAAATCGAAAAAACTTTAGAGAAAACTAGAAAAGCAGCTGAACTAAGAAAGACTTTAGAAGAAGTATATAATAGCGTTGGCGATAAGAAAGTTAATCTTGAGGCTTTAAATGACGAAGAGATACTAACTCTTTGTGACAACCTAAAAGGTGGAGTACCAATCGCTACACCAGTATTTGATGGTGCTAAAGAAGAAGATATTAAATCACTACTGAAAATAGGCGGCTTTGCAACTAATGGTCAGATGAAGCTTTTTGATGGTCGTACTGGTAAGCCTTTTGATAGACATGTAACTGTTGGTTATATGTATATGCTAAAACTAGATCACTTAGTAGATGATAAGATGCATGCAAGATCGACTGGCTCATATAGTCTAGTTACGCAGCAACCATTAGGTGGTAAAGCACAGTTTGGTGGACAAAGATTCGGTGAGATGGAAGTTTGGGCATTACAAGCATATGGTGCTGCTTATACATTAAGAGAGATGCTAACAGTTAAGTCAGATGACATAGCAGGTAGATCTAAAATGTATAAGAATATAGTTGATGGTAAGTTGACTATGAATGTAGATGTTCCAGAATCATTCAATGTTTTAAGAAATGAAGTTAGAGCATTGGGTATAGATATGGATTTTGACTATTCATCTGAGGAAGAATAAGCATCTTAATTTAAAGCTACTTATTTTTTGTTATTAAAATAAAAGTATAGGAGAATTACCAGTGAATAACGGTATCCTACATCAAAATTACAATAGTAAAAAGTTTGATATTATTAAAATATCTTTAGCATCGCCTGAGGTTATTCGTTCGTGGTCTCATGGTGAAGTTAAAAAACCAGAAACTATAAACTATAGAACATTTAAGCCTGAAAGAGACGGATTATTCTGTGCTAAGATATTTGGTCCAATAAAAGACTATGAATGCTTATGTGGTAAGTACAAAAGACTTAAGCACCGTGGCGTAGTCTGTGAGCGTTGTGGTGTTGAGGTTGAGCAAGCTAAAGTAAGAAGAGAAAGAATGGGGCACATTGATTTAGTATGTCCTGTAGTACATATTTGGTATCTAAAGTCTTTACCTTCTAGAATTGGTTTATTTTTGGATATGCCATTAAAGAATGTTGAGAAGGTTTTATACTTTGAGTCATACATAGTTACTGACCCAGGTATGACTCCATTAGAGAAAAAACAACTTCTTACAGATGAAGAGTATGCTGAAGCATTAGAAAATTATGGTTATGAGTTTGAAGCATCTATGGGTGCTGAAGCAATAAGAGATTTATTGGCAGACACTGATATTGAGTCAGAGATTGAGTTACTTCAAGCTGAATGTGAAGAGAGTAAATCTACAGCTAAGAAAGAAAAAGCTATTAAGAGATTAAGACTTCTTGAAACTTTCCAAGCTTCTGGTAATAAACCTGAATGGATGGTAATGACAGTACTACCTGTATTACCACCGGATTTAAGACCATTGGTACCAATCGAAGGTGGTAGATTTGCAACTTCTGATCTTAATGACTTATATCGCCGAGTAATCAACAGAAACAATAGACTTAAGAAGCTATTGGACCTAAATGCTCCTGATATTATTGTCAGAAATGAAAAGAGAATGTTACAAGAAGCGGTAGATGCTTTATTAGATAATGGTAGACGTGGTAGAGCAGTAACGGGCTCTAATAAAAGACCACTTAAATCATTAGCAGATATGATTAAGGGTAAACAAGGTCGTTTCCGTCAAAACTTATTAGGTAAGCGTGTTGACTATTCTGGTCGTTCTGTAATTACAGTTGGTCCATCTTTGAGATTACATGAGTGTGGTTTACCTAAGAAGATGGCACTAGAGTTATTTAAACCATTTGTATACTCTAAGCTAAGGTTAGGTGGTCATGCAACGACTATCAAACAGGCTAAGAGAATGGTTGAGCTTGAGGAAGCTGTAGTATGGGATATTCTTGAAACTGTGATTAATGAGCATCCGGTATTACTAAACCGTGCTCCTACATTACATAGACTAGGTATTCAAGCGTTTGAGCCTAGACTTATTGAAGGTAAGGCTATACAGCTACATCCATTAGTTTGTGCTGCGTTTAACGCTGACTTTGATGGTGACCAAATGGCTGTACACGTACCATTAACAGTTGAGTCGCAACTAGAAGCTAGAGTATTGATGATGTCAACAAACAACATCTTATCACCAGCATCTGGTCAACCGATTATTACTCCTACTCAAGATATTGTATTAGGTCTATACTATATCACTAGAGAGAAAGAAGGTGCGCGTGGCGAGGGTAAATTATTCTCTAGCTATGAGGATGTTAGTAGAGCTTATAACTCAGGGACTATAGATATCCATGCTAAGATTAAACTAAGAATAGATAGACAAGTATTTGATACTAAAGGTAATACATACAATGAGAAAGGTGTTGTTAATACTACCGTTGGTAGAGCACTTTTATTGAATATACTACCAGAAGGTCTATCTTTCTCTCTATTAAATAAAGTACTAGTTAAGAAAGAAATTTCTAAAATTATTAATCAGGCATTTAGAGTCTTAGGTGGTAAAGCTACGGTAGTTTTAGCAGATAAGTTGATGTATGCAGGATTTAAATATTCAACATTGTCAGGGGTATCTGTTGGTGTTGATGATATGACTATTCCTGATAACAAAGAAGCTAAAATTGAAGAAGCAGAAAAAGAAATTAAGCAAATTACCGAACAGTATCAGTCTTCATTAATTACTGAAAATGAGAGATATAACAATATTATCAATATTTGGAGTAAGACTTCAGATGAGGTTGGAGCTTCGATGATGGATGCTATATCTAAAGATACAGTTAGTATTAACGGTGAGAAAAAAGAAATCGAGTCATTCAACTCTGTATATATGATGGCTAAATCAGGTGCAAGGGGTTCTTATAATCAGATGAGACAGCTTGCAGGTATGCGTGGTCTGATGGCTAAGCCAGATGGTACGATGATTGAAACTGCAATTACAGCAAACTTTAGAGAAGGTCTGTCAGTATTGCAGTACTTTACATCTACGCACGGTGCACGTAAAGGTCTAGCTGATACGGCTCTTAAGACAGCTAACGCGGGTTATCTGACGCGTAGACTAGTTGATGTGGCTCAAGATTTAGTTGTTATTGAAGAAGATTGTGGTACTGATGATGGTTTGATGTTCTCAGCTATCGTTGAAGATGGTGAAGTCAAAGTTCCTCTAGTAGAGCGTGCTTTAGGAAGAACTTTAGCAGCAGATGTGGTTACTGAGAAGGGGGTTGTATTGCTTGAAGCAGGTACTTTATTAGATGAGAATCTTGTTGAGTTACTTGATGATAACGGTATTGATATGATCAAAGTCAGATCACCAATAACTTGTAAAACACGTAGAGGATTATGTGCTAAGTGTTATGGTCGTGATCTAGCGCGTGAAAGACAAGTTAATGTTGGGGAATCTGTAGGTGTGATTGCTGCTCAATCAATTGGTGAGCCAGGTACGCAGTTGACAATGAGAACATTCCACACTGGTGGTGCTGCGTCTCTGGGTATTACAGTTTCTGACATTAAAGTTAAAACTGCTGGTAAGATTAAGTTTAAGAATATTAGAACTGTAACTAACAAAGAAGGTCAAGAAATTGTTATATCTCGCGCAGGTGAGATTATCGTTTCTGATACTATGGGTAGAGTGAGAGAACAGCATAAGATCCCTATGGGTGCAGTCGTTCCTTTAGCTAGTGGTAAAGCAGTAGAAATTGGTGATGTGATTGCTACGTGGGATCCGCATGCTCAGCCATTAATTACAGATGTTGCTGGTAAAGTTGTTCTTGAAGATGTGATTGATGGTATAACATCTAAGCATACTTATGATGATTTGACTGGTCAGCAAACTATTGAGATAACTTCAATATCTCAAAGAACAACATCTAAAAACTTAAAACCAGTTGTTAAGATTGTTGATGAAAAGGGTGCCGAGCTTAAGTCAATACCTCTAGCAGTTGGAGCAGTACTAAACGTTGCCGATGATTCTATACTAGAAGTTGGTGATATCGTAGCTAAGATTCCTCTAGAAGGTTCTAAGAACAAAGATATTACCGGGGGTCTTCCACGTGTTGCTGAGCTTTTCGAAGCTAGACGTCCTAAAGATGCGGCAATACTTTCTCCATGTGATGGTATGGTTAGGCTTGGTAACAGAGACACTAAAGAAAAACAGCGTATTGAGATTATAGATAAAAATGGTCATATTGTTGAAGAGATATTATTACCTAAGTCTCGTCACCTAGTAGTTTTTGATGGTGAGCAGGTTTCTAGGGGTGATGTTTTAGCTGATGGACCTACTGATCCACATGATCTTCTTAAGTACAAAGGACTTGAGGAATTTGCTGATTATATTCTTATCGAAGCGCAGTCTGTATATCGTATGCAGGGTGTTGTTATTAATGATAAGCATATTGAAACAATTGTAAGACAAATGTTAAGAAAAGCTGTAATCCTTGATGAAGGTGATAGTAAGTTTGTCAAAGATGAAAGTATTGAGTTAGTAAGAATACTTGAAGAAAATGATAAACTACGTAAGCAAGGTAAAAAAGAAGTAGAGTATGAGCTGGTATTAATGGGTATTACACGTTCTTCTTTATCTACGGAGTCATTCTTATCGGCTGCTTCTTTCCAAGAAACAACAAGAGTGCTTACTGAGGCTTCGATAAACTCACAAATTGATAATTTAAGAGGACTTAAAGAAAATGTTCTTATTGGTAGATTAATACCAACAGGTACTGGTCTAGCAGTAAGAAAAGAGTCAGCTAAAATTGAAAAAATGCGTGAAGAATTAGGGGTTGAAGATAATATGGTGTTTACTGATTTATCGTCTTTTAACCCTGAAGAAATCTCTTTTGATAGTATTCAATCTCAAAAAGAAGATAAAGATATTAATGAAGACATCGAGGAGTCATTAAGAAACGCTCTTGAGTCACTTGATTTCTAATCTTTATTCATTTTCTCAATTTTTCAATCTAAATAAAATTTTATTATTCAAATATTTTAAATTATAATAAAGAGCATATTCTAGTATTAATAATTATGGTAAATGTTTGATATGTTAGCAAAGCTCTTCTGGCAAATATTTTTTGGGATATTGATAATCCTGATAGTTATATTATCAATATTAAATACTGATAAGGTAAGCTTTGACTATATTTTTGGTACTACTACGCTGCCATTAATTGTCTTAATGTCTATAGCTTTTGTTTTAGGCTTATTGCTTGGTTCTTTTATAACTAAGTTTATTCAGATAACTAAAACAAGTGGTGGCGCTAAAAAGTAATGATAGTACTTGGTATTGAGAGCTCCTGTGATGAAACAGGTTTAGCGATATATGATTATTCAAAAAAGAAATTAATTGCAGATGAATTATATAGCCAAGTCAAATTGCATAAGAAGTATGGTGGTGTTGTACCGGAACTTGCCTCGCGTAAGCATATCGCTAAGCTTAATCTTTTAGCTAAGAAAATATTCAAAGAAACTGGTCTTAGCTTTGAAGATATTGATTGTATAGCATATACCGCGATGCCTGGTTTAGTTGGTGCATTGATGGTTGGAGCTACATTTGCCAAAACACTAGGCTTAATCCATAATATTGATACAATTGCAGTTCATCACCTTGAGGGTCATCTTTTATCACCATTATTGGATCACAATAGTAATATAGAATATCCTTTCGTAGCCTTGCTAGTTTCTGGAGGACATACACAACTATTTGAGGTAAAAGAGTTTGGTGAGTATAGTTTACTAGGGGAATCAATTGATGATGCAGCAGGTGAGGCATTTGATAAGACGACTAAGCTTTTAGGTATGGGTTATCCTGGTGGAGTTGAGGTGGCAAATTTAGCTGATCAAGCTACTGATAAGTCTAAGTATATTCTACCAAGGCCGATGAAAAATAAACCTAATTTAGATTTTAGCTTTAGTGGTTTAAAAACTGCTGTGCTAAATACATGGTATGATGAGCAAGATCAGTCATTAGAGAATAAGGCAAATCTATGCTACGCATTCCAAGATGCGGCTATAGATGTATTGGTTTCTAAATGTGCTAAAGCATTACAAAAAACTAAAAATACAAGATTGGTTATTTCAGGCGGAGTCAGTGCAAATAAACTATTGCGTCATCAGCTAGATTTATTGGCTAAAAATAGAGGATATCAAATATTTTTTCCTCCAATGAAATATTGTACAGATAATGGTGCAATGATTGCTCTAGCGGGAGCATATAGGTATGTAAATGGTTTTAAGGACTCTAATTTAGAGATTAATGTTAAAGCAAGATCACCACTCTAGCATTTATATCAAAGCACTATCAAAAAAATCATCAATGTGCTATCATTAAGTTGTAATAAATTTCCACATCCACATAAAGTGGGTCAATTCAAAAAGGGTTACAAAGGTTCCAAATGAATAATAATGAAATAATACACCAAACCATAGAAAAACAAGGTAGCATAGTCTGGAAGAGTGTTTTTGGGTTGCTACTTCTACCATTGGTGGCGCTTATAGCTATTCCTTGGTATGCTATGACTTATGGCTTTTCAACATCAGATTATGTATGTCTAGTAGTCTTCTATATGCTTACTGGTGTTGGTATTACAATGGGTTACCATAGACTGTGGTCACATAAAACATATAAGGCAAACAAAATAGTAAGTTATGCTCTTTTATTATTTGGCACAGCAGCACTACAAAATAGTGTAATTCAGTGGTCTTCAGATCACAGAAAACACCATAAAGATGTTGATGATCCTATCAAAGATCCATATGCTGCTACACGTGGTTTCTGGTTTTCACATTTTGGCTGGTTACTAAGACATAGTAGTCCTGATGTTCAGGAAATCAGAGGTGTAAATGATCTTCTAAAAGATAAGGCACTAGTATTTCAGCATAATCATTACACTGTTTTAGCGATATTATCGTGTTTTGGGTTGCCTGCATTGCTAGGTTTTATATTCGGATTCTTGAGCGGTCATACACTTACGGCTGCTTGGCACAGTGCTTTAGGCTTTTTACTATTAGGTGGTCTACTTAGAGTTATATTGGTTCATCATGCGACTTTTTGTATCAACTCTCTAGCACATACTATTGGTAAAAGACCTTATTCTACAAAAAATACTGCTAGGGATAGCTGGATAACAGCTATAGTAACAGGTGGTGAGGGTTATCATAATTATCACCATGCTTTTGCTGGTGATTATAGAAATGGTATTAGATGGTTTGATTTAGACCCATCTAAGTGGTTTATTGCTGGCTTAGCTAAGATTGGTTGGTGTTATGATCTTAAGACAACACCTAAGCATTTAATTGAAATTGCTAAAGCAAAAGTTAAATTAGAAGAAGCATTAACTAAGAAAAATAAAACTTTCCATCTAGGTATTGAAGAGAAGTATGCTAAGCTTGTTGCAAATGTTAAAAATATGTATAACGCTAAGCAAGAGTACTTAAAAGCTAAGAAAGATAATGTTTTATCTAAAGCTGATATTAAGGAGATTAAATCAAAATATAAAGATTTAAAAATCGAATTCATTCAAGCTAAGAAAAAATATAATAAAGCTAGTACTATCGCCTAAATAACCATTATTTTATACTATTATCGTTTTATCCATCCTGTTTTAGATCTTTATAATAAGATAAGCTTTTTTATTGTTAGAAGTCCTAAAATGATAAACTATAAAATTATTTGATTTATTCTAAATAAAACTAGTAACTTAAATATCTCAATTAAATACTTATAATAAGCTGCTGAAATAAACTCAGTATGACATTTTTGTGTCTAGTTAGTTATATTCTGGCTGCTGATTTAAGAATATCAGCTTTATCAATTTTTTCCCAAGTAAACTCTGGTAACTCGCGACCAAAATGACCATAGTTAGAAGTTTTGCGATAAATTGGTCTTAATAAGTCAAGGTTTTCGATAATTTTACCAACTCTAAGATCAAAAACTTCAGCTACGAGCTTTTCTATCTGATTATCTGTAATTTTGCCAGTACCAAAAGTATTAACCATAAGGGAAACTGGTTTTGCTACACCAATTGCATACGCTACTTGTACTTCACACTTGTCAGCTAGACCAGCAGCAACAATGTTTTTAGCTATATATCTACCCATATATGCCCCTGAGCGATCAACTTTAGAAGGATCTTTGCCAGAGAAAGCACCACCACCATGATGAGCAGCACCGCCATAAGTATCAACAATAATTTTTCTTCCTGTAAGGCCACAATCGCCTTGAGGACCACCAATTAAAAATACACCTGTTGGGTTAATATGATATTTGGTATCTTTAGTAATTAGTTCGTTAGGAATAACCTTTTTAACAATTTCCTCAATCACAGCATCATGCAATTCTTTTTGAGAGATTGATTCATTATGTTGTGTAGATAGTACTATAGTATCAATGAATTTAGGCTTATCATTTTCGTAAGCTAATGTAACTTGAGCTTTTGCATCTGGTCTTAACCATGCAAGCTTCCCTGATTTTCTAAGTTCTGCTTGTTTTCTCATCAATAGGTGAGAGTAGTAAATGGCTGATGGCATTAGTGTTGGTGTCTCATTTGTAGCAAATCCAAACATTAATCCTTGGTCACCAGCACCAAGATCTTCTAGAGAGCCACGATCTACGCCTTGGGTAATATCTCTAGACTGTTTATCAATAGCATTAATTACAGAACAAGTTCTACCATCAATACCTTTACTAGCATTATCATAGCCTGTTTCTGTAATAACATTTCTTACTAATTCTTTGATATCTACCCAAGCAGATGTTGTAATTTCTCCAGCAACTAAAGTCATACCAGTTTTTACTAAAGTTTCACATGCTACACGAGCATTTTTATCTTGTTTTAAAATCTCATCTAGGATTGCGTCTGATATTTGGTCAGCTAGTTTATCTGGATGTCCTTCTGATACAGATTCAGAAGTAAATAGGTAATTTTTTGACATTTTATGCTCCTTTTAGTTAGCTAAAAGGCTTCTAGAAAATTTTTTAGGTAAAAATTTGGTAGAAACGCTTTAGCTTATTATTTAATGTCGCAAGCAAGTTGTTTGTTAAATACAGCGACTTGCGCTATTATATATTTATGTTTATATCAAGTCAACTATTGACATTTTAGTTAAGAGACTTTAAAGTATTGCTATTAAGTTTTTGCATAATTTTTGCTAAGTTGATGGCTGCTAAGCTTAGCTAATGAATATTAGTAATTTAAAAAACTAAATATAAAACCGGAGAATAATAAATGGTAGTAATTCGTATGGCTCGTGGTGGAGCTAAAAAGCGTCCTTTCTATAGAATCGTAGTTGCTGATAAAAGAAGTCCAAGAGATGGTAGATTTATTGAGAAATTAGGTTTCTTCAATCCTTTAGCTAAAGGTGGTGAAGAGAGATTAAAGCTTGATGTTGCTAAAGCTGAAGCATGGTTAGCAAAAGGTGCACAACCTTCTGATAGAGTAGCAAGCTTAATCAAAGAAGCTAAGAAAGCCGCTTAATATACTTTTATTTTTTTATTTAATAAATAAAGTTTATCTTCTATGTCACAGGATTTTGTAGAAATAGCCAAAATTGGCGCTACTTATAAGCTTAATGGTGAGCTTAATTTATATTCTTTGGCAAATTCAATAGAAACACTTCTAAGTTATGGTGATTGGTATATCCAATTACCAGCGACTAATGTTTGGCAACAGCTCAAAGGTGAAAGTGTACTAAAGAGGGCTGATAAAGTTTATATTAAACTTGCTAACATTAACAATGCTGATACTGCTAAGAAATATGTAAATGCACTGATTGGTGTGCCAAAGCGAGCATTGCCACAGCTAGCAGAGGATGAAGTGTATTTTAAAGATTTAATTGGTTGTAGTGTCAAAAATATTAACAATGATTCATTTGGTGTTGTTGTAGATATTATTGAAACTGGTGCTAATGAAGTTTTGGTATGTAAAGAAGATAATAGTGAATATTTGATTCCTTATGTTAAGCAATATATTGTTAGTGAAGATCTTAATTCTAAAAAGATAGTTGTTGATTGGGAATACGATTATTAATTTGGATTTATAAATATTTTTATAAAATCATATATTAATTCTTATGCTAAGACCATTTGTTTAAATAAATTTCGCAGCTTACCTTCTAAGTTGATGCGACTTACTTTTTGTATTACACAAAAAGTAAGCAAAATGCTATATCCTGCTATTGCTAGTTGTATGTTAATGCAGTTTTCAAAACTCATCAATTATTAAAAATAATTAATTCAAACAAGTTGAAGCCTTTTGATCATTGACTTAACAACTGCTTGCCGCAAAGGTGCAAGTTGTAAATTTTCTGGAACCTAAGTTATTAATGTGCATTCCTTACTATAAAAGTTTATTTTATCGCTCAAATATTTGTGTTTACTTTCGATAAGAACTACAATTAAGTCTGTTTAGCTAAAGATTAAATTTTTGAAGATGAAATTTGGGATAATATCAATATTTCCAGAGATGTTTAAAGCAATAAATGATTTTGGAGTTACAGCAAGAGCTATAAAGGACTCTAAAGTATCGATAAGTTGCTTTAATCCGCGTGACTACACTACAGATAGACATGCTACAGTCGATGATACTAGTTTTGGTGGTGGCGCAGGGATGGTAATGAAGTATCAACCTTTATCAGCAGCTATTGAAGATGCAAAAAATACTTTAGGTTGTGGTACAAAAGTAGTATACTTGTCACCTCAGGGTAGTATATTTAATCATAGAAAAGCCCAAAAGCTTTTGCAAAATGATTCATTAATACTGCTCTGTGGTAGATACGAAGGGGTTGATGAGCGCCTAATACAAGATTATGTTGACGAAGAAATTTCGGTTGGAGATTTTGTGTTAAGTGGTGGTGAGCTCCCTGCTATGCTAGTTATGGATAGTCTAATTAGGCTGTTACCGGAAGTGTTGGGGAATAAAGAATCTGTCGTAGAAGATTCATTTTATGATGGTCTTTTGGATTATCCACACTATACAAAACCGGCTGTTTTACCTAATGGTAATGCAGTACCTGACGTTTTGTTATCTGGTAATCATAAAGAAATAGCTAAATGGAGGCGTAAACAAAAGTTAATAAGAACTTATGAGCGTCGTAAAGATTTAATAGAGTGCCTATGCCTATCTGCAAAAGATAAGCAAATTTTAGATGATTATAAAATAGATAAGGTAAGCACAAAAGGAGAAGAATAATGAAAAATAAATTTGTTGAGCTAGTAGAAAAGTCACAATTAAGAACTGATCTTCCAGAATTTAATCCAGGTGATTCTATTACTGTTAATTTATGGATTAAAGAAGGCGATAAGCAAAGAATTCAGGCTTTCAAAGGTTTCGTTCTTAGAAAAAGAAATAGAGGTCTTCACTCTGCTTTCACAGTAAGAAAGATGTCTTCAGGTGTGGGTGTTGAAAGAACTTTCCAAACACACTCACCATTAATAGATAGTATTATTGTAGAGAAGAGAGCAGATGTACGTAGAGCTAAGCTTTACTATATGAGAGGTCTTACTGGTAAGGCTGCTAGAATTAAAGAAAAAGTATAATGAGCTTTCTTGCAAACTAAAATTATATGTTTCTAACAGCGTCAAAAATATTCGCACAATGCTTATTTACAATTTGTAAACTCCGCTTTTTCGGATATTTTTGCCTTGTTATATTCCATCTAATTTCAGCTTGCAATCGTCTCAAAACTCTAGGAAAATCAAAAAGTGTCCTCAGCTGTTGATGCTTTTCTTGATAATCTCTGGCTTGAGCATGGATTAAGCCAAAATACTATTTCATCTTATCGTACTGATCTTAAATTCTTACAAAATTATTTTGCAAAAACTGATTTAATTAGTTTAGATTTTGAGCAGTTATATGCGTTTATTTCATATCGTTCAAAAAATGGTTATAGCAGTCATTCTAATGCTCGAATGATATCGACATTGCGTAAATTCTATGCTTGGCTTATCTCAACTGGTCAAACTAATAATAATCCTACAGCTAAGCTAACATTACCAAAATTAGCCAAGAAGTTACCTAAAGATATGACAGAAACTGATGTTGAGAGATTGCTTCAAGCTCCTGATATGACAGAGGATGTTGGTATTCGCGATAAAGCAATGCTTGAACTGATGTATGCTACAGGTTTACGTGTAAGTGAATTGGTCGGGCTTAATATTGATGATATCGATATCAATATTGGGGTAATTCAGGTAATGGGTAAGGGTTCAAAAGAGCGTATAGTGCCAATAGGTGAGTATGCATTGGAGTATTTGCAAAAATATTTTGCAGAAGCTCGCAGGAGTTTATCTAAAAATTTCAAAGAGAAAGCAGTTTTTATCAGTAAGCATGCAAAAAGAATAACGCGTCAGTCTTTTTGGCACAGAATCAAAAACTATGCACTTATCGCTGGTATAAATACCGATATTTCGCCTCATACCCTAAGACATGCATTTGCTACTCACTTACTCAATCATGGGGCTGATTTGAGATCGGTACAGCTATTGCTTGGACATAGTAATGTTTCAACAACAACTATTTATACACATATATCTCAAAATCGCTTACAAGAGATTTATCAAAAACATCATCCAAGGGGATAAAACCTCTACTATTAAGTATTTTATTGTTTTATAAACTAGCTATGATTAGTAAATCTAGCTAATGAAACAATACCTTATTGTTGATATAATAATATTCGGAAATTGAAAATAATGGAGTGGTAATGAATATCCTTAGTGTTGATTATTATTCAGATGATGCAGCTGAATTGTTTACTAGATCATTAAAAGAAACTGGTTTTGCAGTACTTAGAACTCACCCTATTGATTGGAACTTGATTCAAACGGTTTATAAAGAGTGGCAAGAGTTCTTGAAATCTGGTGCTGCTGATAAGTATATCTTTGATGTTGAAAATCAAGATGGTTATTTTCCTATAGATGTCTCAGAAGTTGCTAAAGGTGAAACTGTAAAAGATATCAAACATTTTTATCACTTGTACTTTCCAAATGGTAGATATCCGACTGAAGTTAGTAGTGCTGCTAGAGAAATGTTTGAGAAAATGATTAGACTTGGTGAAACGTTATTACAGTGGATTGATGATTATATGGATCCAGCAGTAGCAAGCAAGTTACCGCAAAGATTGAGAGATACTGCATCTTATGAAAATACCTTACTTAGAATATTACACTACCCAGCTATACAAGGTGACGAAGAACCAGGAGCAGTTAGGGCAGCTGCACATGAAGATATTAATCTTATTACACTTTTGCCAATAGCATCTTCACCTGGATTACAAGTATTATCACCATTTAATAACCAATGGTATGATGTGCCTTGTGATAGTGAGTCTATAATTGTTAATATTGGCGATATGCTTCAAGAAATGACAAATGGAGAATACATAGCTACTAAGCATAGAGTTGTTAAACCTCAAGATGAAAAGGAAAATCTTGATAGGATTTCAACACCATGTTTCATACATCCTAAATCCGATGTTTATCTATCTGATAAATATCCAAGAGCTGAGATATTTCTTAACGAGAGACTAAAGGAATTAGGTCTAAAATAATTCTATGACGCAACAACAAGTTATTAGCTATTATGAGAGTACTGCTCATGAAAATGAAGTAGAGCTAATCCTCGCGAGAGCTAAAAAAATAATCCAAGCACAACAATCACTACAAGGTAATGCAATAGTTCTTGATATAGATGAAACAGCCTTAAACCATTATTATTCTCTTAAACTAGCTGGTTTTCCACAAGGTGAGAATCATACTATTTGGAATGAATTACTCTCAAGAACTGATGCTTATCCGATTAAGGCGACATTAGATTTCTACCTTTACTGTCTTACTAGTGGTCTTAAAGTATTCTTTATCAGTGCGCGTTTTGCTCAATACTTGGAATCTACTAAACAGGCTTTACGAAATGCTGGATATGTGAATTTTGAAGATGTGTTTGTATTTCCAGAGAATATTGAGCAATATAATTCAAAGGATTTTAAGAATTTTAAGGCTGAAAGAAGAGCTTATATAGAGTCATTAGGATATAAAATACTTATTTCTATAGGTGATCAATCATCTGATTTATTAGGTGGATATACACTATATACTCTACAATTACCAAACTATTTATATGGTGAGAACTCAAGATTTTAGTATACTGATTTTGATTTAAAGATTAGAAAATTACCTAAAAATATTAAAATAGCACAACTTATCGTAATCGTTATATTAATATTTTGATCAAATAGTAACAATGCAAATAATGGTCCCCAGATAATATATGTAATATTTAGAGACATCGCTAGTGTGACATTAGAATGTTTAAATGCTTTCATATATGACAAATCAGCGATATAGCCAATTATACCGATAGCTAAAGTTAAAGGTAAAATAGAGATGTTAACACTATGAATTATTGCCCAAGTAAAAGGTAGGAAAATTATTATTGTTGAGATCTTGCGTAAAAATAATAGAGTATTTATAGCTATATTAGCATTAAGTAGCATTTTATATATAACTCCTTCAAGACCCCAAAATATAGCAGCTAAAATTGCAAAACTAAGACCAACAAAGCTATTACTCTTATCATAAAGCTGATTTGTGGCTGTAAGAGTTATACCAATTATAACTATTATAAAACCAACTATTTTGAATGTTGTTAGAGATTCTCTAAGGAAAATTCTTGCTCCAATCATTCCTACTGCTGGATAGCACGATGATATAATAATAGCTGTTCCAGTTGCGATATCTCGTGTTGAGAGCATATACATCGTCATCGCAAAACCACCTAATAAAGGAATACAACAAATATTTATAATTTGCCAAAGCTTTAAGTCTTTGATTCTTTTTACAGATGAAGTTGATATAGCAGCTATTGTCGCTGCAACACCTAAGTCATGAATTGACGTCAGCCACATTGATACTAAGAATGTCATAGTTAATAAGGTATGTACTTGACCTGCTAATGTATAGTCAAGTCCCAAAAAAATTCCTGATAGAGAGCCAAAAACAAAAGCTCGCTTTTAAAAATTCATTATTTGTTTATAGATATTTGATAAAGTATTATTTATTAACCTTATTAAATAAATAGTATTATTTCAAGTTTTAATCAAGATTTGTTAAGTTCATACTACAAGTTATGTTTGAATAACCTATTCACTAAGTTTTACAAAAATAATATTATTTTTTTTCGTTATTGAACCTTTTTCTGGAAAGATAGCTAGTGAAGGACTAATTTGTTTTCCAAGCTCAATTTGTTGTTCAGTTGGTAATTTATAGAATAAGCCGAGCCATTGCATAAAATAATATACGCGATGATTTATGCTACTTGTTTGCCACATCTTATCTGGGAAAACATTGCTTAGAAAATCTTCATCACTGTTAAAATAAAAAGGCTCAGAATAAATATGTCTTATATAAAAACTATTATCAGCTTTGGGACTAGCAATAAAGACTACTGGAGTGTTATAGAGTTTATTGCCAAACTTATCATGTAAAATAGAGTATAAATGTTCTAAATTATACTCATTATATTTTTGCACCATATTTTGACTATATGTTAGTTGACAGATTTGTTTAAAATTCACAAATAAACATAAACAAGCTATAGCGATAATTAGCTTCTTGTTAGAAGTTACTCTAAAGATTAATAACATCACTATAGCAATACTCAGAGGTATTGGAAATAGTATCCTTAGAGGTATTGGCGCACCCAAAAAGACCGCGAAAGCAAATGGTAATGCTAAACATCCTAATAACGCTAGCATTATAATCAAAGAAAATTTTCTAACAAAACATATAAGTAATAGCGATGCTAATACATATGTAAAACTAAGAGGAGATATTAGTATATTAGCAAAGTAGAGTAATAGGTGTTTTTATAACTTCCGAAAAGCTATTACTATGCCAGCCTTCGTAAACATTAGCTAAATAATGAGACTCTCCGATAAAAATATAGATTACTTTAGATATCAAGAGATAGCCGATAAGAGCAGCTAAAGACACAAATAAAATTTTTGTTAAAATACTTATAATAACTTTTAGGTTGGTTTTTATATTTTTAAGTTGCTCTAGAATTAGTAAAAAAATAACTCCTTCAGCAAAAAGTATTATAAATGACTGATATATTCCAATGCATAGAAACAAATAGACTATAGATGTTACGTAATTTTTAAATTTCTCACAGTCATGATTAAGTATAAGTGAGAAATGATATATAGCTAAGCTAGTCAATACAAATCCTATACCGATACCAATCGCTTGATTAACAAAATTAAACTGAAAAATATAAATAGGAGAAATAAGATAGAAACTACAAAAAACTAAAGTTTCGATTATAGAGAAATTTTTCTTAGTAAGAATAACCATCCAAATAATTGCAGATACAAATAGTAAAGACATACTTATCAGTAAAGTAAAATATGGAATAGCAACTTGTCCTAAAACATAAGTTATAATTGCTAAGGTTGGTCTGTCTAAAAGAAAGTACTGGGTATGTAATGGATATAAATACTCACTATTACCTAAACCATAGGTTGCAAGCTCTGTATCCATACCGATACTCCAAGATAAAATGAAGTAAGCATAAATAACAATAAATACAGAAAATAACACAATTATGCTATAGATAAGTTTATTTGGTAAGTTTCGTAAATCTGTTACTAGTTTTTTCATTATTACTAACTTTGCTAACTAATTCTTTAAGCTCATAATAGCTGATCCTTCTCGTAAAATACAACTTTTAGCTATTTTTTATTATCTATTATAAATGAATATAAAACTAAGAGGAATTAGTTTAGAATAAATAACTAGGTATAAAAAAGTTTTCTTTGAATAATGATAGATAAAAGTGGGTATCGAGCAAATGTAGCGATAGTTTTACTTAACAAGCAAAATAGAGTATTTTGGGGACAGCGAAGAAACCGCACATCTTGGCAGTTTCCACAAGGTGGTGTAGCTACTGGAGAAACACCTTTGCAGGCAATGTATCGTGAGCTACATGAGGAGATTGGCTTGCGTCCACAAGATGTTGAGGTAATCGCTTCAACAAGAGATTGGTATAAATATGATATTCCAGACTCATTAGTTAGAACTAAAGAACCTATATGTATTGGTCAAAAACAGAAATGGTTTCTATTAAAATTAAAGAGTCCTGAAAGTTATATTGATTTAGACGCTAATGACTCACCTGAATTTGATAATTGGCGTTGGGTAAGTTATTGGTATCCAATCAATCATGTAGTGTATTTCAAACAAGAGGTTTATCGTAAGGCTTTGACTTATTTTAAGGAGTATATAGCTTAACAAGCTTTATTATTTGCTCTCTACAAAAGCTTTAGACCATAAATATGTAAATATTCCTATATATGCAGCAACGATAACATCGGAAATAAAGTGATCTAAAATAATAATCCTACTTACCGCGACTAAACCACTAATTATTATGGCTATTAAAGTGATGTATTTTTTCTCAAAAAAGTTAGCTATTGCTAATAATCCTGCAAAGGTTAATGCAGTATGACCAGATGGCATAGAATTATAAGCCTTTTTAAAAGAAAAAAAGTGAAAACCATAGTGATTATCAAACAGTAGCATTTCAGGTCTATATCTAGCAAGTATAACCTTAACAATAGTTGTAATTATAATAGTCATTATTAAAGATAATGACATTATATACAACTTTTGTGAGGGCTTTTTTACTATGTGTTTGTAGATACAAATTACTGTGGCTATAGCTGTAATAACAGTCCAAACTTTAGGAGAAAAAATATTAGAAGTGAAAGCAGCTATAGTACTAATTCCAGTACCAAACAATTCACTAGAATGTACTAGTGTTGCAAATTTTATATCAAGGAAATTATAGCTTAGTATTGCAATTATTAGTGTTAAAAATCCGTATATAGCAGTCGTTTTTGCAAGTTTATGGTCAAAGTAATTCATATTTAAATTTGTTTTAAAACAGCTAATTAGTTGGTAAAGTATAATATATCATAAGCAAATTTCAAAAACTAAAATGTTTAATCAAGGTTGGTATAAAAAAGCTAAATGTATTAAGAGTCCGAACTTTAATCAACGAGCTGATAAAAATGATATTAACCTAGTTGTAATACATTGTATAAGTTTGCCTGAAGGAGGATATGCCAATTGTAATGTTGAGAAATTTTTTACCAATCAATTAGATTGTAGTTTGCATCCAAGTTTTGCAAGCCTTAAAGGTGTAGAAGTTTCAGCTCATTTTTATATAAAACGCGATGGTGAAATTGTGCAGTTTGTTTCTGTTGATGATAGAGCATGGCATGCAGGAGTAAGTGAATTTCAAGGTAGGCAAGGTTGTAATGATTTTTCTGTAGGAATTGAGTTGCAGGGTACTGATAAAACAGCTTATACTGAACAACAATATCTTAGTTTGAATAGTTTATTAAAAGATCTTAGGAAAGCATACCCAACATTATTAAATATTACTGGTCATGAAGATATTGCACCACAGAGAAAAACTGATCCTGGTAAATGTTTTGAATGGAATAAGGTTATCTGGTAGAAATTCTAATTAATTGATAAAAAAATAAAAGTAAGTAAAAGAGTCTATTATTCAACACTGGCTCTATCACCATAGTTCTCGAGCCAATCACGGCGATCTTTGGCTCTCTTTTTAGCCAAAAGCATGTCTAACATTTCAGTATCATCATATACATCAGAAATGGTAAGTTGTAAAAGTCTTCTTGATGATACATCCATAGCTGACTCACGTAATTGTGCAGGATTCATCTCCCCTAGACCCTTAAAGCGCATGATATTTACCTTACCTGGTAATTTAGAGTTTTTAGTCAAGATAGTATCTCTTTCATTTTCATCAAGAGCGTAGAAAGTGCTTTTACCAATATCAATTCTAAACAGCGGAGGTTGAGCTATATAAATATGACCATTCTCAATAAGTTTTCTAAAGTGCTTTAGAAACATTGCACATAGTAGTGTTGCGATATGCAATCCATCAGAGTCGGCATCGGCGAGGATACATATTTTATTGTATCTTAGAGCAGAAATATCATCACTATCAGGATCAACACCAATTGCTGTAGCAATATTGTGGATTTCTTGAGAGTTCATGATTGTATCAGCATCTAGTTCCCAACTATTAAGAATCTTACCTTTAAGAGGTAGAACAGCTTGAAAGTTTTTATCACGTGCTTGTTTAGCAGAACCTCCAGCAGAATCCCCCTCAACGATGAAAAGCTCAGTAGAATTAACATCAGAACTAATACAATCTGTAAGTTTACCAGGCAAACGAATAGTTGTGTTCATTATGCGTTTACGTGTGGTTTTTTTGTCTGCATTAATTCTTTTTTGTGCAACTTTACTAATATTTTCAACAATTTGACGTGCCTCATCAGGGTTTTGGTTTAGCCATATGGTGAGTAAGTCTTTAACAGCAGTAGCAACAAAGTTAGTAACATCTTTATTAGAAAGTTTTTCTTTGGTTTGTCCAGCAAATTGTGGATTTGTAATTTTTACTGATATTACATAGTTAAGTTGAGCAAAAGAGTCATTTGCAGTAATTTTGATATTCTTCACACTAAGGGAGTTTTTCTCTATATACGCCTTAATCGCATCGTAAATTCCATTTTTAAGTCCGGTGACATGTGTACCATCTTGAGGTGTTGGAATTAGGTTTACATAGCTATTCTTGATACTTTCACTAGGATCTTCACACCAGCAAAATACTGCATCTAAATAAGAATCGCCATTTGAGAAATTATCGATCATAAACGGTTCTGCTGGGAGTGTTTCAGCTTCTATTTTATGGTCAAGATAGCCTTTAAGTCCAGTTTCAAAATGCCATGTAAGCTTCTCTTTTTTTATCTCATTTGAATATTTTATTGTGAGAGCCTTACAAAGTATCGCTTTTGCTTCAAGCAGATTTTTAAGAGCTTTAAAATTGACTTTGATATCATCAAAATATTTTTTATTTGGCCAAAATCTAATTTTTGTTCCAGTATTTTTCTTGCCTACATTATCAATAATTTCCAGATCTTTAGTTTTAAAACCATCCTCAAAGACTATATGATAAACATTACCATCTCTTTTAATCTCTGCCTCAAGTCTAGTTGATAAAGCATTAACAACAGATACCCCAACTCCATGAAGACCGCCAGAATGAGTATAATTTTTGTTACTAAATTTGCCGCCAGAATGAAGTTTGGTCATGATAAGTTCAATACCAGACATTTTATGCTCAGGATGAATATCTACAGGCATACCACGACCATCATCAGCTACTTCGATACTGTTATCTTCGTATAATGTGATATTTATTTTGCTAGCAAATCCAGCAAGAACTTCATCAACGCTATTATCAATAATTTCTTGGATGAGATGATTTGGATTTTCTGTATTAGTATACATTCCTGGTCTTTTCTTGACAGGGTCTAAACCAGTAAGAACTTCGATAGATTTAGCATTATAGTTTTGCATTGATAATTTAAGATCGATAAAATTATATTAGTTAATCTAGATTTTACCATATAATTATTTTAATCCTAAATTTAGCTGAGCACTAAGCTTTATTTCTTGAGGAAATAGCAACTATAAGGTAAAAATATCGTTAGACCAATAAGTGGTAGAATTACAAATGCAAAAGATAGCGTAAATTCACTGCCTAGGCTGATTTGACTCATAATTGCGGTTGTTATTGAGGCTATGCCCATTTGCATAAAGCCCATCACAGACGAGGCAGCTCCTGCAGTAGTAGTAAAGTTTTCTAGTGCAATAGGTGTTAGTAAAGGCACACTAAATGAGACACCTATAAATGTTAGTGATAATATTGCAGTTAAGGCTATTGATAATTCTAAGCCTGTAAGTTTTTTGAATGCATAGATGCATAACACTCCAGATATCAAAGTACAAAACATGCCGAAATTTACAAGATGTTTATATGCTATTAGGCGACTTAGTTTTGAGCAAACAATAGACCCTAGTACCACAGCTGTAACCATTATTGTTAATAAGTATAAAAAGTTAGATTTCTCGAGTTTGAGAATATTTACAAATATATCTGGGGCTGTGACTAAACAGGCGTATATCACACTGATATTTATCCCCAAAACAAAAGTGGCAAAGAAAAACTGATGGTCTTTAAAAAGTAAAAAATAGTTCTTAAAGAAAGATTTAAAAGTTAAAGCTTCAAAGTTTTTTTCTCTAATTGTTTCTGGGAAAAAGATCGCAACTTTTATGAATAGTATACTAGCTGCAACTAGTAATACCCAAAAAATTGCTGTAGGACTAAGGAATACTCCAAGTACTGCACCAAATGCTGGAGCTAGAGCAAAGGCTATATTCATAATCGCAAATACTGCGCCTTGCTCATTAACTTTGAAAGCATCTTTAACAGCAACTGTAGCAATAACTCCACCAGCAGCTGCACCAAAGCCTTGTATCATTCTAGCATATATCAAAGTATTGATATGGTTACTAAATATACATATTATAGAGCTAATTATAAAAAAACATGTTCCTACCAACATTACAGGTTTGCGACCAAATCTATCAGAGAATGGTCCATACAATAGCTGACTAATCGAGTAGCCAAGTAAATATGAGGTTATAGTAAGCTGCACATGGGGATAGTCAGTACCTAAAATTGTTTTTAACTCAGGCAATGCTGGTGCATAAATGGTATCACCAAATGGTCCCAAAGAGACCATGAGAATTAAGATAAATATTGATGGTCTGATACCTTTATACATTAGCTTGGCTTACCTTTACTAAAATCACCAATTATTATAGTAGCATTGATGCCTTTAGATTTAGTTTCTGTTGTTTGTGTAGTTTTTGTTGCTAAAGGAGCTGTTGCTTTAGTAGGCTTGTCTTGCTCAAGCGGATAAATTCGCGCAACACTCTTACCTTTATCAACTTGGTAATCACTTAATATACTATCATAAATAACCTTATTGCTATAGGCATCTACTAAGTATGTAGTTCCATTATCAGCTTCGATAATAATTCCTTTTTCTGTTGGTACTAATTGTCCGGAAATACCATAATCAAAAATATCGCTCTTAGAGGTTAACTTATATCTACCGAGATATTCACCATTTAGCGAGTTGAAAAAGTGTAGATAACCTTGGTAGTCAGCAACAACTATCAAGCCTTTATAGTAAATAGGAGCTGTTATTTTACGCCATTTTAGAGTATCTTGAGTCCAAACAGTATCACCAGTTTGTATATCATAAGCTTTTAGCTCGCTATCATCTTGAGTGGTAAAAATAACCCCATTGTTAATTGCCATATTGTTAATAATGGATGCTTTCTTAGCCCAAAGCATTTTACCACTATCTTTGTCTAAAGCAACTATAGCTCCTTGGTAAGCAGCAAAAATAAGATAGTGATCATATAACATAGGATTAGCGGTGATATCTACCATTTTATCAGCAGGTGATGAACCGTGAGATATTGCTATTGGTATATTAATTGTTCTATCACCGCTTTTTATAGTAAAGCCTAAAACTGCGCCAAAGGCATTACCAATCATTACAGTGTTATTGAGTATTATAGGTGATGAGTTACTCGGTAATGTAATTTCAGGAATATTGTTTGCAACGCTCCATTCTTTAGAGCCATTTCTAGCATCAAAAGCTGAAACTGAACCATCATGAGTTTGCAGGTAAATTGAATTATCATAGATTGTTGGCTGAGAAAAAATACTGCTTGGAGCATCTGTACGCCATAGTGTTTGACCATCTTTATCATCGATAGCAGTTAATGTTCCTTTTATGGAGCCAAAAATAACCGCGTTTGCTATAGTATTTGGTTGTACTGATAGATTTGTACCAGTATCATTTTTCCAGATTATTTTGCCATTAGTAATCGCTAGAGCATAAGCCATACCATTTTGATTAGGAACAAATACGGTATCATTTGCATAAGCTGGGGCAACATTGTAATTCGCTAAGCCGCCATTACCATTTCCTGTTTTTCTTTTCCATATGACTTTTACAAAAGTTTCTCTAGGAGGTTTCTCAGCTAATGGAGTAGGAGGCGGGACGTTACTTTTAGAACAACTAGCTGTTAATACAGATAACAGCAAAGGAGCCGTAATAAATAATAGTTTTTTCATAACTAGTTAGTATTGTTTATAAGTTGACTAATAATCTGTTTGAATTGATCAGAGCTATTAGGATCTTGTAAAGCTTTTTGCCAAGATTCAATGGCTTTTACTTTATCTTTTTTCTCGCTATATGCTTGTCCTAACAACATCAAAGGGTAGGCATTATCTTTAAAGGATTTGATACCTTGAAGTGTTTTGATAGCTTGATCTGGTTGCTTTGCTACGATGTATAGTCGTGCAAGTCTTACTTTACTAATATCACTAAGACTATCTTTAGGATTATTTTCTATACTTTGTTGTAATATGGCGATAGCTTTTGGTAAATTAGTGATATTTACATTGAAATTTTTTGAATCTGGTTTTGTTGGCGTAGTATATAGATCAGCTAATTGCCAACTTGCAAATATGCCAAAGCTAGTATTTGGATAGTCGTTAACTACTTGTTCAAATTTGGCGATTTTTGTCTCAACAGATGATTTTGGGTTTTCATTAGCTATTAGCGCCTTTTGATATATTGTTGATGCTTCGAGCATTTTTTTATCATTGCTGGAGTTATAAAACTGCAAAAATATTGCACAAATTATTGCAACTATGATTATTCCGGCTATTGTATATAAAGCTTGAGTTTGTTTCTTGGATAAGTTTTTCATATTCGTGACGTCTACAAATTTATTGAGTTTCTAGTAAACATATAACATCTTAACATAAAAGTTATCAACGTTGTAAGTTTATTAATCAGATTAGAATGTAATGTCTTAGTCTTTTGTGTTAAAATATGTTTTTGTTTTTCTAGGTTAATTTATTTTATTACATTTAATAATATTTGAATATGGCGTTAATATCTTTAGCAATTGATTATAAAAAGTCTCCGATAGAAGTTCGTAGTGAGTTTGCACTCTCTGGTTTAGATGTATCTATGCTATATAGATCAATACTTGCTATAGATAATGTTGTACATGCTGTAATCTTATCAACTTGTAATCGTACAGAAGTATATCTTGAGATATCTGATCTAAGAGTAGTTGATGATATTTTAGTATGGTGGCAAGGCTATGTTAGAAACCCTAATTATAAAATAAAAGATTATTTTAAGCTAAGACAAGGTACAGAAGTAATTATGCACCTTATGAAATTGGCTTGTGGTTTAGAATCGATGGTTTTAGGTGAACCGCAAATATTAGGACAAGTAAAAGATTCTTATACTCTCAGTAAAAAAAATCATGCTATTGGTAAAGAACTAGATAGGGTTTTTCAGAAGGTTTTTGCAACTGCTAAAAGAGTACGTAGTGAAACTAGAATTGGTCATTGCCCAGTTTCAGTTGCATTCTCAGCAATTACTTTGGCTAAAAGGCAACTAGATAATATTTCTAGTAAGAATGTCCTTATTATTGGTGCTGGTCAAACAGGAGAGCTTTTGTTTCGTCATGTTACAGCACTTGCTCCTAAGCAGATAATGCTAGCAAACCGAACTATCGAGAAAGCACAGAAAATTACTTCTGCTTTTAGAAATGCTAGTGCTCATTACTTATCAGAGCTACCGCAATTGATCAAAAAAGCTGATATTATAATTGCTGCAGTCAATGTTTTAGAATACATTGTCACATGCAAATATGTTGGCGATAAACCTAGAGTTTTTATTGATATATCAATACCTCAAGCTTTAGACCCTAAATTAGGCGAGTTAGAGCAAAATGTTTATTATTGCGTTGATGATATTAACGCTGTTATTGAAGATAACAAAGATAAAAGAAAGTATGAAAGCTCTAAAGCACAGAAAATTATTGTAAAATCTCTTGAGGAATATCTTGAAAAAGAAAAGGCTATTATCTCAAATAGTGCGATTAAAGAGCTTTTCCAAAAAGCTGACGGTTTAGTTGATTTATCGCTAGAGAAAAGCTTAGCTAAGATAAGAAATGGTAAAGATGCCGAAGAGATAATTAAAAGATTTGCTTATGAAATTAAAAAGAAAGTTTTACACTATCCTGTTGTAGGAATGAAAGAGGCTTCCAAGCAGGGTAGAAGTGACTGTCTTGTATGTATGAAACGTATGTTTGGTTTAAATGTGGAAAAATAAATGAAAGATTCTATTAAAGCAAAATTGCAAAGTTTGATAGAAAGGCATGAGGAAGTTAGTGCCTTATTAAGTGAGGCAGGAATTATCTCTGATCAAAATAAGTTCAGAGATTTATCAAAAGAATACTCTCATCTTGAGCCGATTGTAAAGGCGTTTAAAGAATATACACAAGCTTTAGAAGACAAACAAGCTGCTTATGAAATGCTTAATGAAAAAGATGCTGAGCTTGTAGAGATGGCAAAAGAAGAATTAAAGTTGGCAAATGAAGCTATTGAGAAACTGGAGAGTGAATTACAAATATTTCTTTTACCTCGTGATCCTAATGATGATGCTAACGTTTTCTTGGAGATTCGTGCAGGAACTGGCGGTGATGAGGCTTCGATATTTTCAGGTGATTTGTTTAAGATGTATTCAAAATATGCTGAGCAAAGAGGCTGGAAGATTGAAGTAATATCGGCTAGTGAAGGCGAGCATGGCGGTTATAAGGAAATCATCTCAAGAATATATGGCGATGGTGTATATTCACAACTAAAATTTGAATCTGGTGCTCACCGAGTACAAAGAGTTCCTGCTACAGAGTCGCAGGGTAGAATCCATACTTCAGCGTGTACTGTTGCGGTTATGCCTGAAGCAGATGAGGTTGAGGGGATTGATATTAATCCTGCAGATATCAAAGTGGATACTTTTAGAGCATCGGGTGCGGGAGGACAGCACGTCAACAAGACTGATTCAGCGATTAGGATTACCCATATCCCAACAGGTGTTGTTGTCGAATGCCAAGATCAAAGATCACAGCACAAAAACCGTGCAGCTGCAATGTCGATGCTTAAATCAAAGCTGTTACAAGCAGAAATTGATAAACAGCAAAAAGAGCAATCTGATACACGTAAGAGCCTGGTCGGTAGCGGTGATAGATCAGAGAGAATTAGAACTTATAATTACCCGCAAGGTAGAGTTACCGATCATCGTATAAATTTAACTCTTTATAAGCTTGATGAGGTCATGGAAGGTAGTCTAGATAGTATTATCCAACCACTAGTTCTAGAACATCAGGCGGATCTTTTAGCAACCATGTCTGATGAGTAATATTACAATTTCTCAATTATTAGCTTTAAGCTTAGCTAAATTTAATCAATGCGATATATCAACCAAACATGATCTACAAATGATTATTTGTGATGTTTTGGGTGTTGATAAAACTTATCTTTATATAAATTTGGATAAGCAGTTAGACAAAAATACACTTAAAAAAATAGATGAGAAAATCTTACGTCTTTTAGCTGGTGAACCATTGGCTTATATTCTTGGTTATAAGTATTTTTGGAATCAAAAACTTTATGTAACTAAAGATACTCTCATACCACGGGCAGATACTGAGACTGTTGTTGCTACAGTGTTAGATGATATACAAAATAAGGACGCTCAATTAAAAATTTTAGATCTTGGTACAGGTACGGGAGCGATAGCTTTGGCTTTAGCAGCTGAACTAGCAAATAGTCAAGTTGTTGCGGTTGATTTATATCAGCAGAGTCTTGATGTTGCTAAAAAAAATGCCCAAGCAAACAATATCACTAACGTTAAATTTATCCAAAGTAGTTGGTATACAAATCTCGATACTGATAAATTTGATATTATAGTTTCTAATCCACCATATATAGATTTAGCGGATACAAATATTGACCAAAGCGTCAAAGACTATGAACCCGCTCGAGCTTTATTTGCTGCAGATAATGGTTTAGCGGATATTAGGATAATTATATCTCAAGCAAAAGATTTTCTAAATCTAGGGGGCTTCATTTATATAGAGCATGGTTTTACTCAGGCAGATGCTATTACAGCTTTATTTTCTCAGTGTAATTTTACTGATATTAAAATAGTTAAAGATTTAAATAATAACGATAGATGTACTAAGGCACAACTTGGCTATTTATGATAAGGATGACCCTCTAATATTGTGTAAGCTCTATATAGCTGTTCAGCAATAATAATACGTACTAAAGGATGAGGGAATGTCATTTTTGAGATAGATATTTTTTCTTTAGCTATATCCTTGATACTTTGATCTATGCCATCAGGGCCACCAATTAAAATCACAACGTTTGGATTATTAAATTTCCAATTTTGCATTTTATCGGCTAATTCTTCTGTAGAAATGATTTTTGAATTAACATCAAGTATAACTAAATGATCAGAATCATTGAGCTTACCAAGAATTGTTTTAGCTTCTTGCTCCATCCAAAGCTTAGATTACCAGTTTTGGTGCGTTTAGCTATTGGCAGTTCGATTAATTCAAGCGGTATTGATTTACTTAAACGTTTCTTGTATTCATCATAGCCATCACTAACCCATTTATAGTTAATCCGAAAGATATTTGTAGAAAAAGATATTTGTAGAAATGTTATAATGTCTAATAAAAATGCCATCATATAGCCAATATTTTAGAGACATCGTAATTAATAAATATGAAGAAGGTATGACGGAGTTCGAGCTGAGTAAGTTTTTTAACATAGATAAGCGTACAGTTGTTTCATGGATAGAGTTTTATAAAAGAACCGGAGATTATAGTTCAAAGCAAGGAGTTGGTTGTGGCAGAGTCGCTAGCTTTACCGATAAAACATTGATTGAACAGTATTTGATAGATCATCCAGATGCAAGTGCATTAGATATAAAAGAAGCATTAGCCCCTGATATTCCAAGAAGTACATTTTATGATTGTCTTAATAGACTTGGTTTTAGTTTTAAAAAAAGACTCCAAAATATAAGCAAAGAAAAGAACATGAAAGGTTGGAGTATATAGAAAAACTAAAAGAAATAGCTCAAAACTTGTTATTTTATATAGATGAGATGGGGTGTGACAATAAGCTTTCTATCCTAAGAGGATGGTCACTAATTGGTGAGCCTAGTTATGGTGAGGTTTTAGCATATCAAACACAAAGAAGAAGTATTGTTGCTGGATATAATTATGCAGATAAAAAGATTATAGCTCCATTAGAGTACAGTGGATATACCAATACTGAAATTTTTAATCAATGGTTTGAGGAACACTTATGCCCATCATTAAAACCTAAAACTACTATAGTAATGGATAATGCTAGTTTCCATAAATCCTCTAAGCTGATTGAAATAGCCAATAAATTTGATGTACAAATATTATATCTACCTCCGTATTCTCCAGATTTAAATCCTATTGAAAAGGTTTGGGCTAACTTTAAAAAAATATTTAGAAAAGTGAATAATAGTTTTGAAAAATTTTGTGATGCTATCTCTTATGTGTTTAGCAAAATACTCTCGGATTAACTATACTAGGTAATTAGTAGTCCGGAGCTAAAGTAATAGAAGAAATAATAATTAAATGAAAATAAGCTAGTTGAGTATAATATAAAAGTATTATTAGATTAATAACAATATAAAGACTATTATATCATGCCAGGCATACCGCCCATGCCACCGCCCATAGGCATAGCAGGAGCAGCTTCTTTGATCTCACCGATCATCGCCTCTGTAGTGATCATAAGTCCAGCAATTGAAGCAGCATGTTGTAGAGCTGAACGAGTAACTTTAGTAGGATCTAAAATACCCATCTCAACCATATCACCATAAGTATCATTTGCAGCATTATAACCATAGTTACCTTGATTAGCTTTAACTTGGTTAACAACTACAGAAGACTCACCGCCAGCATTTGATACTATCTGTCTTAGAGGAGCTTCTATTGCTTTTCTAAGTAGCGCTATACCATGGTTTTGATCGTCATTTTCACCTGTTAAGCCATCTAATGCTTTTTGTGCTCTAATTAAAGCAACGCCACCACCAGCAACAATACCTTCTTCTACAGCCGCACGAGTAGCATGTAAAGCATCATCGACACGATCTTTCTTCTCTTTCATCTCAGCTTCTGTAACAGCACCAACTTTTATCACCGCGACACCACCAGAAAGTTTAGCCAATCTTTCTTGCAGCTTCTCACGATCATAATCAGAGTTAGCTTCAGCAATATTAGCTTTGATTACATTTATTCGTTTAGCGATAGCTTCTTTTTCACCAGCACCATCAATAATTGTTGTATTATCTTTTGTTACTAGTACTCTACTAGCCGTACCTAAATGCTCCATGTTAGTTTCTTCTAACTTCATGCTTAGGTCTTCTGATACAAACGTAGCTCCAGTTAGAGTAGCGATATCTTCTAGCATAGCTTTTCTTCTATCACCAAAGCCAGGAGCTTTGACAGCACATACTTTAACTACACCACGCATATTATTTACAACTAAAGTAGCTAGAGCTTCACTTTCTACATCTTCAGCTATTATTAGTAACGCTCTACCAGATTTAGAAACACCTTCTAATATCGGTAATAAATCGCGGATATTAGAGATTTTCTTATCAACTATTAGAATATATGGATTCTCTAAATCAGTAGTCATATTCTCTTGATTTGTTGCAAAATACGGAGATAGATAACCTCTATCAAACTGCATACCTTCAACTACATCAAGCTCATCTTCAAAGCCTTTGCCTTCTTCAACTGTAATCACACCTTCTTTACCAACTTTTGCCATTGCGTCAGCGATAAGCTTACCTACAGTAGCATCAGAGTTAGCAGAGATAGTACCAACTTGCTCAATTGATTTTGGATCTGAACATGGTTTAGAAAGTGCTTTTAATTCTTCAACTAACCTAGCAGTTGCTTTGTCGATACCTCTTTTTAGATCCATAGGATTCATACCTGCAGCGACAGCTTTTAGACCCTCTGTCAATAATGCCTGAGCAAGTACAGTCGCTGTAGTAGTACCATCACCAGCAACATCCGCTGTCTTTGAAGCTACTTCTTTAACTATCTGAGCCCCCATATTCTCAAACTTATCTTCTAGTTCAATTTCTTTAGCAACAGATACACCATCTTTAGTGATAGTAGGCGCGCCAAATGATTTATCTAAAACAATATTACGACCTTTTGGACCTAAAGTAACTTTTACAGCATTTGCTAGTGTGTTAACACCATCTAGCATTTTTGCACGAGCTTCATCTGAAAATAAAACTTGTTTTGCAGCCATTTTTAATTTCTCCTTTAAAATTTGTAATATTCTTTGATTATGCAATAATACCCATGATATCTTCTTCTCTCATCATTAGAAGAGTTTCATCACCAACTTTTACTTCACTACCAGAGTATTTACCAAACAGCACTTTATCACCAACTTTTACATCCATAGGTAGCGTAGTGCCATTATCCAATTTTTTACCATTACCAACAGCAACAACCTCACCTTGGCTAGGTTTCTCTTGAGCACTACCAGTTAAGATAATTCCACCAGCAGATTTTTTTTCTTCTTCTGCACGACGAACTAATACTCTATCTTGTAATGGACGAATGTTCATAACAATCTTACTCCTTTGTTAAATTAAGTTTTTTGTTTAAGCGTTTTGAATTTGTGTGCATCTTAGAACAATCTCAAAGTTCCAAGCTCTTGCAAGTCTAGATATTGAGTCAAAAAAAAAATTTTCAAGAAATTTTTTTGTTTTTTTGTCAAACAAGCTCTCGATTTTAACTTTAATTAAAAAAACTAGCTAAATAACATATATAATAATTAAGTTTATTTTTCAAAGCTTGTAAATAAGGGTATATAGTTTGAATATAAAAAATATGAGCTTTTTAGCTCGACTAATCCATACAATAGGATTTGAGTTTTTTGGCATTATAATATTTACACCTTTTGCGATGTTTATTTTACATCAAGATGTATTTCATATCGCTAGCTTAGCTATTATTATTTCATTGATAGCAATGTTATGGAATTTTATCTATAACTATATTTTTGATATCATCGAAATAAAATTTGGTATGCACCGTTCAAAGAGAGGAATTATTATTCGCGCTTTACACGCTTTGCTTTTTGAACTTAGACTACTTATAGCTACAATCCCTTTGGTGGCTTATATAATAAATATGAGCTTCTTATCAGCTCTTTTAGTTGATATTGGCTTTGTTATTTTTTACCTTGTATATGCTTTTGTGTATAATTATATCTTCGATAGGATATACTTTGAGTTTATCCATAAATAACTTGCTACAAGCACCCATAGCTTAACTGGATAGAGCGTCGCCCTCCGGAGGCGGATGCGGGGGTTCGAGTCCCTCTGGGTGTGCCAATTGTTCTAATATGCTAAATTTAATTCTGCTCTGGGAAAATTATCACTAGAAAAATTACCTAATTCATGCAACCCTGTTGCTGAAGCTAGTGTTACTGAGACTATAATTATGTGAAGTGATAAAATTATCTTTCTCATTTTAATTACCTTTATTATTTATCAAGTCATACCATTATTATGCATGATTATATTACTGATTTTAAATATATTATTTTTAATATATCAATAAGTTTTACTTATAAACGAAATATAGCAGTAATGCTATATACAAAAACAAATCATTTACTAGATTGCTATGAATCTGTCAAAAATAGTAAAACTTAAAGATAAAATTCCTGAAGTGCTGACTTAGCCTTGACACGGCACATGAATCAAAAGTTACCGTTGCTTCCTTCCGGACCTGGCGGGGTTGACAATCTATCATTGCGTGGAAACCAAGTCAGCGATGTATATACTACTAGATATATCCTAAAATTACAAGCTAACAATGCAAATTCCATTATCTATGATAAATTGGTATTATTATGTTAATAAAAAATCCACAATTAACAGAAATGATCATAGTAATATCACCAGCTAAGAGTCAAAATTTTGAACCTATTAAAACAGCCTATCAATTCACGCAACCAATATTTAAGCAACAAATAATAAAACTTATAAACATACTTAAACACTATGAAGTTGAAGAAATTGAAAAACTAATGAAAATTAGTCCTAAGTTAGCTGAAGAAGTATTTGCTAAACACAATAGTTTTAATCCTAATAAATATGATAATTCAAATGCCAAAGCAGCAATATTTACTTTCAATGGCGATGTATACAAAGGACTAGAAGCAGATACTTTAGATAACAAAACTATAGAATACGCTCAAAATCATCTTTTAATGTTGTCTGGATTATATGGATTGGTCCGTCCTCTTGATTTAATACAAGCTTATAGACTCGAAATGGGCACAAACATTAAAATTGACGGTAAAATTCTGCATAAGTATTGGCAAGATAAAATCACAACCCAATTAAATGAATATTTTAGCCAGCAACAAAATAAAATTTTAATAAACCTTGCCTCTAATGAGTACTCTCAGGCTATAGATAAAAAGTCTTTAGCTGTTAAGTGGCTAGATATTGATTTCAAAGAAAATAAAGCAGGTGCATATAAGACTATTGGAATTCATGCGAAAAAAGCTCGTGGCTTAATGACAAGATATATTCTTGAAAATAGAATTGAAAATGTCAGTGATATAAAAAAATTCAATGTCGCAGGCTATCAATTTAATCCAGACTTTTCTGATGAAAATCTTTTGTGCTTTACAAGGTAATCCATGAAAATAAAAATAATCACACTTGGAGAAAAACCACCTATAGTTAATCCGAGAGTATTTTGTTAAACACATAAGAGATAGCATCACAAAATTTTTCAAAACTATTATTCACTTTTCTAAATATTTTTTTAAAGTTAGCCCAAACCTTTTCAATAGGATTTAAATCTGGAGAATACGGAGGTAGATATAATATTTGTACATCAAATTTATTGGCTATTTCAATCAGCTTAGAGGATTTATGGAAACTAGCATTATCCATTACTATAGTAGTTTTAGGTTTTAATGATGGGCATAAGTGTTCCTCAAACCATTGATTAAAAATTTCAGTATTGGTATATCCACTGTACTCTAATGGAGCTATAATCTTTTTATCTGCATAATTATATCCAGCAACAATACTTCTTCTTTGTGTTTGATATGCTAAAACCTCACCATAACTAGGCTCACCAATTAGTGACCATCCTCTTAGGATAGAAAGCTTATTGTCACACCCCATCTCATCTATATAAAATAACAAGTTTTGAGCTATTTCTTTTAGTTTTTCTATATACTCCAACCTTTCATGTTCTTTTCTTTGCTTATATTTTGGAGTCTTTTTTTAAAACTAAAACCAAGTCTATTAAGACAATCATAAAATGTACTTCTTGGAATATCAGGGGCTAATGCTTCTTTTATATCTAATGCACTTGCATCTGGATGATCTATCAAATACTGTTCAATCAATGTTTTATCGGTAAAGCTAACGACTCTGCCACAACCAACTCCTTGCTTTGAACTATAATCTCCGGTTCTTTTATAAAACTCTATCCATGAAACAACTGTACGCTTATCTATGTTAAAAAACTTACTCAGCTCGAACTCCGTCATACCTTCTTCATATTTATTAATTACGATGTCTCTAAAATATTGGCTATATGATGGCATTTTTATTAGACATTATAACATTTCTACAAATATCTTTCGGATTAACTATAATAAACGCCCAGATTTAATTATTTTTGTAAACGGCTTACCGTTGGTAGTTATAGAGCTAAAAAATGCTACTGATGAAAATGCAACTATCAAATCAGCTTTTGACCAAATCCGTACTTATAAAGCTACTATTCCAAGCTTATTTAGATATAACTCCATTTGTGTAATTAGTGATGGACTAGAAGCAAAAGCAGGGACTATTTCAGCTGATATAAGCCGTTTTATGACTTGGAAATCTAGTGATGGCATAGCGGAGAGCTCAAAACTAGTACCACAATTAGAAACTCTAATTTTAGGGATGCTAAATCCTTGCACCTTATTAGATCTTATCAAAAACTTTATCGTATTTGAGAAAGATAAAAAGCAGGATGAGAAAGGACAAACTCAAGTTTTCACAATCAAAAAGCTCGCCGCATATCATCAGTACTATGCAGTTAATAAAGCTCTTGAGAGAACTCTACAAGCTAGTCGCAAGGATGGCGATAAAAAAGGCGGTGTAGTATGGCATACTCAAGGTAGTGGTAAATCGTTATCTATGGTTTTCTATACAGGTAAAGCTGTATTAGCTCTAAACAATCCAACTATAGTGGTTATCACAGATAGAAACGATCTTGATGATCAGCTATTTGATACTTTTGCAGCATCAAAAAACCAGATATATCAGTGCTATCAGATGAATTTTTGGCAGAGGTAAGAAATTATAAGCATAAAAATATTGCTTTAGAAACACTCAAAAAACTTCTAAACCAAGAGATAAAAGCTCGCTCAAAAACTAACCTAGTCCAATCAAAGACACTCAAAGAGATGTTGGAGGATTCAATTCGTCGTTATCATAGCAAGACTATTTCATCAGTTGAGTTTTTAGATGAGCTAATAAACCAAGCTAAAGAAATTAAAAATATGGATACTGAGTATCAAAAGCTAGGTTTGACAGAGTATGAGTATGCTTTCTATACAGCAGTAGCAAGTAATGAAAGTGCTAAAGAGTTAATGCAGACTAATAAACTACGAGAGCTAGCGATAGAGCTATTTAATCGCTTAAAATCATCAGTTTCGATAGATTGGACAAAAAAAGAGTCTGTGAGAGCTAAGCTTAGAGTTACAGTCAAAAGAACGCTCAGACAATTTGGCTATCCACCAGATATGCAAAAGCTAGCTACTGATACCGTACTTAAACAAGCAGAGCAGTTAGCAAAAGAGCTTTTGAAATAGTACTAGAGCTATCTAAATCAACTAGCATTGATCTAAATAAATCTGTAAATATGGATTTTAAAAAAAGTTAAAAACTGTACTAGTGTCGGTACTATTTTTATAGTCTGTCATTAGTAAGTTATTGATGTTAAAGGTATAGAAAGAGTTTTGTGGTAGCTATGACTGGACTTGAACCAGTGACCCCAGCATTATGAATGCTGTGCTCTAACCAACTGAGCTACATAGCCACAAAAGATGATTGATATTATATGTAATTTACTTAAATTGTCAATATTAATTAATATTGATGTTAAAAAAAATATTACTGATGTTTTATTACTTGCTAAATATATCAGTTTTGTAGTACGATATAACTCAAGTGTACAAAGGGTTTACCCTATATAACTATTAATAAAATAAAAAAATGTCTGAAGGTAGAAATAAATTAAACGATTTTTTACTATTACAATCTTTGTTAGGTGGTTCTTCTAAAATAGAAGAAAAAACTTCTAGAATGAAGCAAGCTAGGGATAGGAATATCTCAAAGAATAAAAGTATTCCTAAGCCTACAGTAGTTAAGAAAGTTGAAGAGAGAGATACTTCTTTTATCCGTATTCCACAGTACGGTCATAGAATAAATAATAAAATAGTAGATGAGCTTCAAAATCCACAGCTTGAAGATAACCAAGAAATCTTAGTAACTGTTGATATTGAGAAAGAAAGACAAAAAGAAGAAGCTAGATTGTTTAAGTGGTTATGCCATCGTTTTCCAAAATGTTTTGATCCAATCAATAAAAAGCCACTTAAGATTGGTATAAGTGAAGAGATCGAAATAATCTACCAGAATGAGAATTATGCGCCAGTTGATAAGATGGTACTTCGAAATGTATTACGCCGTTATGTGGGTGATACTCGTTACCATAAGGCTGTATTTGAACTTAAACAGAGATTTAATTTACAAGGTCAGCCAGTTGAAGACTATGCTCCTGAGCATGTTGAGTACTCTAAGAAGCGTTTAGATGAGATAGCAGAAAAAGCTGAATTCAGAGCTAAGGGTTTGTCTATGAAAGACTACTACGAGTATAAAAAACAGCAACAACAAGAGAAAGTTGATACTGAGGAATAACTAATAAAATCACTATAAATTATTGTCTCTTAGTCTTTTTAGGTTTATTCTTTTATATACGGTCTTTAAATTTTTTGTTATGACTATGTATTCAAAAAAAGCAAAAGTATTTTTTTCTAGGAAAGTAATTATAGTTATGCTTATGACTTTGTTAGTGACTAGTTGCGCAACTGACAAATATCAAGCTCGAGAACTTCCTTTGCTGAAGCATGGCTACTCTAAAAAGAACCTAACTGCGTATAATATTTTTGGATTCTACTGTGATAATACGCCAAGTGGAATCTTTAATATTATTGATAAAAAGCCAACTGAGTTTCTAGTGAATATATATGTTGGTGATAATCAAGGTTGTAAATTTATCTATGCTGCGGATACAAAAGGTAAACAAGGCGAAATTACTCAAACTGGCTCATTCACAGCATATTTATCTGGTAGAAATGAGTTGTTAAAGTTAGAATGTAAAGGTAAAGATTCTAATATAGATTACAAAGTTATCGCATATGCAAATGCTATTGAGTATGATAGGGTTGGTAACTTATCTTATTTGGTTGAGTCTGGGGGTCTTTAATATATTTAAAGTGTTTATTTTCTCCAAAAATCTGGCATAAATAATACTAGAATTGTAAATATCTCAAGACGTCCTGCAATCATCACAAAGTTGCATATCCATAGAGCTTCTTTAGGGAGATTTTTAAAATTTGAACCAATATCACCTAGTCCCGGACCCACATTAGACAAAGTGGTAGCAATTGTTGAGAATGCTGTGGGGATATCTAGACCGCAACCTAGCAAGGCTAACCAACCACCAGCAAAAATTATAATATAAACAGAGATAAATCCAGAAACTCTATTAAGAGCTTGTTCTGATATATGGATATCACCTAATTTAACAGTGAAAACCCCTTGTGGATGGATGACACGTTTAGCCTCAAGTATAGCTTTTTCTTTAAATAAAATTGCTCTAATCATCTTTAAGCCACCAGCGGTAGAGCCACCACAACCACCAATTATGGCAATAAACATTAACATAATTGGCAAGAAGCTAGGCCATAAGTAATAGTTATTATCAGAAACAAAGCCAGCACTTGAGCTGATGGATATTACTTGAAAAATGCTATTAGTAACTATTGAGAAAATATTTGAAAGGTCATTTGTATGTGCAATTATAGTGATACATACAATAAATGAGGTAAAAAATAAGAAGTAAAAATATGCTTTAAACTCGATATTTCTAAAATAATGACTTATTTTAAATTTTGACAGAGCTATATAATGGGCTTTAAAACTAGTAGCACCTAAGAAAAGAAAGATTGCACATACAATAAGCATTCCTAATGGCTTATCTGTCATGCTTGCATCCGAAGGCGCAAAACCGCCAGTTGATACTGTTGAGAATGTATAGCATATCGCATCAAATGGTTCTACACCAACTAATAGATAAGAGATAAAGCATAAGAAAGTAAGTAATAGATATACCATCCAAAGTGCTTTGGCAGTGCTGGAGATTTTAGGGGCGATTTTATCATCTTTCCATTGACCTGATACTTCCGCTTTATATAACTGCATACCACCGACACCTAGTAAAGGTAGAATTGCTACTGATAGAACAATAATGCCCATGCCACCGAAAAATTCAGTTTGTTGTCGATAAAATAAAATGCTATGAGGAAGCTTATCAAGTCCTTCAATCACAGTACCACCAGTTGTAGTAAATCCAGAAACAGACTCAAATACTGCATTAGTAAAGGATAGATTTAGTCCAGGAAAAGACATATATGGTATTGCACCAAAGACTGTTACAAATATCCAAACGAGTGTAACTATAAGAAAACCATCTCTATTTGATAGTTTCTTATTTGATTTACGTGAAATAAACCAAAGCAAAAAACCACATAAAAATGTTACTGTAAAACTCAACACAAATGGATATGCATTATCTTCATCATATATATAGTCAACCAATAAAGGACTAAGCATGGTAAGGCTAAGGAACATTAAAAATATACCAATTATTTTTGGTTTCTGGCTTAACATCATCTGCTAATGCTTTAAAGCTTAACGTTTATGGGTGACTTTGATGTTTAGTTTAGTATAATTACTCACAAGCTACAAGATAATTTATAATTAGTATTTAAGAGAGGTCAGTATATGATGAAACTTATATTGCGCTTAGCTCATTTGTTTGATAATAAAAAAGATAGAGCATATGTGAGCGAAGTGGATAGATTTTTACAAGAGTTTGACAAAGCAAATCCACAAAAATCTGAGTCGCAAAAGAAAGAAATATTAAAGCATCGAAATATTTTTAATAGAGAAGCAAAGCCTAAAGCTAGTTTCCTTGATGGTGAATAATTGCTTTATTTGCTAATCTTTTAAGTTGTTGAAAATATATTTTTATAGTTATATATTTACTAATTCATGATTGTTTTAGTTATGGATTTTTAATTTTTGGTCTAAAACTTTGTATAAGCTAGTTTGGATATTTTAAGAATAGTTGTATTAAGCTATGTCTCTGGTTTTTACTTAAAAGTTTGAGCTTGTAATCAAATCGGGTTTCTTGGTATACTCAGGTTCATGATAGTTTTGTATTATTATTTTATATGAAAAAATGCTGTAAATTATTAGTGATTGCTGGATTACTTATGTTGCTAAATAGTTGCATCTGGTTAGCTGTTGCTGGTATTGGTGCTGCTGGAGGAGCTACTGGCGCTTATATGGTTGAGAAAAAGTAGTTAATAATAAAAATATTTATGCGGATTTAGTTTCATCAATTATATCTGTATTTTGAGGCGCTTTGAAATCAAAACTTGTATTACTTATATCTACATCAGTTTTTACATTATTAAACTCAATTTTTGTGAACTGATTTAGTGAAGTTGAAATCTCTAAATACTCAAGTTGGTTATTTGGAGTAAATTTAATTTTTATACTATCGATCATTTGATCATTTTTAGGTTTTAGAATATAGCTGTTGTTATCTTGCGCTGTGACAGTAAAAAGTTTATTGATGTTATTGGTATTTTTTGATAAAAGAATCAGATAAGGAAATTGAGCTATGTCATTAGAAACTTTTTTTATGATAAGTTGATCTAAATCACCATCATAAATCCATAGTTTTGTACCATTAGAGACAATTTCTTGGTTATTTGGAGATGTTGTTATCCATTTAAAATATTGTGGTTTTTTAAGGCTCATATTGCCCTTTGAGTTAAGATTATTGTTGGTTTGTCCATCTATGAGCTTTTGATTGAAGTTAGCAGTCATCGAGTGGATATTTTTTATCTTGTCTATAAGCTCGCTAGTGGCATCAGCAAAGCTAACATTGATACTAAAAACAAATATAAAACATATAATTATCTTTTTCATTTAAGAGTCTCTCTTTATTAGAACTTCACGCATTCCATTTTGATTCATCTCTGAAACAATACCATTTTCTTCCATTTCTTCCATCAATCGTGCTGAACGGTTATAGCCTATTTTTAGCTTACGTTGTACCGCAGAGATTGAGGCTTTTTGGGTTTTGATAACGATCTCTACTGCTTCGTTATAGAGAGGGTCTTCGCTGTCACCACTGTTACTTGGGCTACCACCATTTTCAGATTCTTCCGCTGCTTCTAAAATGTCTTGAACATATTCTGGCTCACCATATTCTTTCCAAGCTTCTACTACTCTATGTACTTCGTTATCATCAACAAAAGCACCATGAATACGCATAGGAGCACCAAAGCCTGGTTTAAGATACAGCATGTCACCTTGTCCTAGAAGTTGCTCAGCGCCTTGCTGATCGAGTATTGTCCTAGAGTCAATTCTAGATGACACCTGAAAAGACATTCTTGTTGGGATATTTGCCTTTATTAATCCAGTTACAACATCAACGGATGGTCTTTGTGTTGCTAGAATTATATGAATACCAGCTGCACGCGCTTTTTGAGCAAGTCTAGCGATTAACTCCTCAATCTTTTTACCAACAACCATAATCATATCGGCAAACTCATCTGCGACAACAACGATGTATGGCATTTTTGTAAGTAATGGTGCTTCATGCGCTCTTTCTGGATTCATCTTGATAAACATCGTATCTTTGAGAGGTCTACCAACTTTCTCTGCTTGTTCAATCTTATCATTAAGTAAGGCAATATTTCTCACTCCAGCAGCTGACATTAAGGCATAGCGACGTTCCATCTCTTTGACACACCAACGCAAAGAGTTCGCAGCCTCTGTCATATCTGTGACAACTGGAGTCAATAAGTGTGGTATACCATCATAGATTGAAAGCTCAAGCATCTTTGGATCAATCATGATAAATTTGAGCTCATCAGGACTACACTTGTATAGCATACTAAGAATCATTGCATTGACACCAACAGATTTACCTGAACCTGTTGTACCAGCTACTAAAAGATGAGGCATTTTTGCAAGTTCTGCAAATGTCGGTTTACCAGATATATCGACACCTATTCCCATTAGGGTAGGGGCTTTAGATTTGACAAACTCCGGAGCTGCTAGCACTTCTTTAATTCTCACCATTTGTCTAGTTGGATTAGGTAGTTCTAAGCCTACGTACGGTTTACCAGGAATTACCTCAACAACTCTAACCGCGGTAGTAGATAGAGCTCTAGCTAAATCTTGGGCAATATTTGTAAGTTTGCTAACCTTTGTACCCCTTGCAAGGTCTATCTCATACCTTGTGATTACCGGACCTGGATATGCTGCAACTACTTTTGCATTAATATTGAAGTCATTTAGAGTTTGTTCAAGTAATGAAGATGTCTCATCAAGCTGTGCTTGAGAAATAACAGTTTGTTTTGCTTCTGGTTCTATAAGTAGATCTAAAGACGGTAGCATTTTTTTATTGAGAGCTTTACTGGCACTTGAGCTTATTGGAGACGACACTGTTGTGATCCCTTTTAGTTGCTCTTTTGTCATCGCGGGTTTACTCTCATTATCCGATTGTGATGATAATTCAGAGTCTAAATCGATATCTTCATCTAATACATCTAGGTCTAAGATTGAATCTGAATCTGATACTATTTCTAAATCTGAGTTTTGTGGGGATTCAGTTTTAGGATCTCTAAATGAAAGTTCATTTGTAACTTTTGTATTGTCTAAAACTTCTCTGAAAATATCTTTTTTATGAGTTTGTTGGTTATCTTCAAAGATACTTGAGACTACTTTATTATCTCTATTAAGTGGACTTGTTAGGTTATTTTTGCTTTCAAAATTTTCAAAGCCATTTATATCTGGGATATTTTTATTATCATTAGTTTTTGATTTTGTGATATAAGTAAACACTTTGGCAACAAATATCGCTAAGTTTTTGAATAGATATATCCATGTTGTGCCTGAATACAGCGTTAGACCTACTAACAATGCTATTAATAATGCAAAGTTACCACCTACTGAGCCTAAATATTTGATTGTGAGTTTGACTGATTCATAACCTAGAATACCACCAGAGCGTTGAGGCACCCAGTAGTTAGCAAAACTAAGATAAAGCTCAGCAAGCCCACAGCAAGATAGTATGAAAACAATAATTCCAATAGTCTTCACTGTAAATAAAAGATAGCTAAGACTTTGTTGTTTGCGTTTGATTAGGAGGATTCTGACAAAATCAATAAGTAAAAAAGGTAAAATAAAGCCGATAACACCAAATATTGAAAGTATAAAACTTGCTATGTATGCACCAACGGGTCCGGCGTAATTTTTTATTGTGGTTTCAGATGAAACACTACTCCAGCCTGGGTCATTAATATTAAAGCTAAATAAGGCGATAAAAAGATATATTATGCTAGCTGTTAAAATAACTACTAGAGTTATTTTTAATCTACCAACTGCATGACTTGTTTTGTTTATGTTGTTATCTGTCATATTTTTCTAAAATATTTATGTTTAATAAGTAAAACCAATTGACAATTTTAACAAAAAAAACTCTAAAAATGTTAGACTATACTACTAATTTATTAAGCTTGAAGGTTTAGAGAGGTAAATTTTGGCAAGATTTCATATCATATTAGGTTTAGTTGTTTGTTTTTTTGCATGGATATTCTTTCTTATATTCCCGAATTTGGATATACAATTCGCGGGACATTTTTATAATTCATCGGCACATCAATTTATTGATGGGTATGATGGCTTTTTAGGATTTTTGCATTGGTTTGCTAGATTTTTTCCAATATTTTTTTCAATAATAGTGATTTTATTTCTATTAGGATCGTTATTTATCGATAAGTTTAAGATTAAGTATAGAAAAGCTATATTCTTTATTGCGGTATGCTTATGGATAGGTCCAGGTTTAGTTGTTAACTATGTGTTTAAAGATCATTGGGGGCGTCCAAGACCAGTGATGGTTAAGCAATTTAATGGTGATAAAATTTTTCAACCACCATTCGTTATATCCTCACAATGTGATAAAAACTGCTCCTTTGTATGTGGTGATGCCTCAATGGGATTTTGGCTTTTTGCATTTATGCCATTACTAGCTACAAGAAAAAAGAAGCTTGTTGCGTTTATCGCAGCAGTAGTTGCTGGTGGAGGTTTGGGATTGATGAGAATGTCGCAAGGAGGGCATTTTTTTAGTGATGTTGTTTTCTGTGGCATATTTGTGTATATCTCAACCTGGGTGGTTTATGCACTAATGTATCGTAAAAAAGAATATTGATTTATTTTTGATAAAAATAGATAATAAAAATTGAATATATTAAAAGAGGTACGATGATGGATTTGGGTTTTGTTTTTATGGCACAAATTTGGAATATTTAGAGAAAAATTTAATTCTCTAGTAATTCTATTTTTGTCATTTAAATATTTCTCAATTTCTCTAAATCTTATCTTAATCGTAAAGGGTTAAATCTATTAAACTCTTTAATTTTTTTAATTAATACCTTTTTGGAGGGAAATAAAATAGATGTCGCAGAAACTTAAACGTGGCTTACATACTCGTCATATGTCAATGATAGCTCTAGGTGGCTGTATTGGTACTGGTTTATTTGTAGCACTTGGTGGAGCAATCGCTGATGCGGGTCCTGGAGGAACTGTCTTGGCGTATGTTATTATAGCTATAATGGTTTATTTCTTGATGGCGAGTCTTGGCGAAATGGCTGCGCATAGCCCTGTTAGTGGCACATTTTGTGAATATGCTACGCGCTATGTTGATCCAGCGTTAGGCTTTAGTACCGGTTGGAGTTATTGGTTTAATTGGGCTATTACAGTTGCTACAGAGGTTATTGCCGCAGCGTTAATTATGCAGTATTGGTTTCCAGGTAGTTCAATTCTGTTGTGGAGTGGATTTTTCTTTGTACTAGTTTTTGCTTTGAATATCTTCTCAGTAAAAATATATGGTGAAGTTGAATATTGGTTATCTTTTATAAAAGTTTCTACAGTTATTATATTTATAATTGTTGGTTTCTTATCAATACTTGGTTTAGTAGGTAATCACCAAAGTGTTGGTTTTCAGAACTGGCATATCGGAGATGCTCCTTTTCATAATGGTTGGTGGGGCTTTATATCAGTATTCATGATTGCTGGATTTTCTTTCCAAGGTAGTGAGCTTATAGGTGTAACAGCTGGAGAAGCGAAAGATCCAAATACATCTATACCAAAAGCAATCAAACAAACATTTTGGCGTTTATTTATATTTTATATACTTGCTGTAGTGATTATTAGCTTCTTGATTCCATACAATAATCCATCTTTGATAAAAGCTGGAGCAAGTAATGATGTTTCAGTTAGTCCATTTACAATAGTTTTTGAAAACGTTGGTTTGAATTCAGCGGCAACTATTATGAATGTAATTATATTAACTGCGATAATATCTGCATGTAATGCAAGTATGTATAGTGCGACAAGGGTACTATGGCATTTAGGTAACATTAAGCAAGCCCCGCAGTTTTTTGCAACTACTAATTCAAAAGGTACGCCAATGATTGCTCTTTTGGTTACAGCAGTTATAGGCTCGTCATTCTTCTTTGTATCTTTTGTTGGTAGTGGATATATATTTACATGGTTAGTCAACGTTTCAAGTTTAGCGGGATTTATTGCATGGTTTACAATTGCACTTAGTCACTATCGTTTTAGAAGAGCATATATAAAGCAGGGTAAAAGCTTAGAAGATTTACCATATGTAGCAAAGTTTTTCCCATGGGCGCCTATTATTGCTTTAACTATGGTAAGTATAGTAATCGTTGGTCAAGGTGTTACAATGTTGACAATGGAGGGTAGAACTTGGTTTAGTGTAATAATAGAGTTTTTATCAACTTATATAGGTTTCTTTGCATTTGTGATACTATATTTTGTATATAAGTTTATTAAAAAGACAAAATTGATAAGACTAGAAGATTGTGATCTTACTAGAGAATCTTAGTTGTAGTTATGGATACTTTTTTTATTCAAGGTCAAGCTGGTCGTATCGAGACAGCTTATGATAAAGTCAAAGGTGCCAACAAAGACATCGTTGCTGTAATATGTCATCCTCATCCATTATATCAAGGTAGCATGCATAACAAAATTGTCACAACTATTGTTAGAGCAATGAAAACTTTTAATATAGAATCTTATAGATTTAATTATCGTGGTGTTGGTGAGAGCCAAGGTCAGTATGGTGATGGGGTTGGTGAGCTAGAGGATTTAATTTCAGTATGTGACTGGATTAAACACAATTCAACAGCAAAAAAAATAATATTATGTGGCTTTTCTTTTGGTGGCGCTATAGCCTATAAAGGTTTAAGTAGTCTAGATAATATTGTAAGCCTAATAACTATAGCTCCAGCTGTAGATAGATTTGATCTAACTAAATTTAGTCAACCACAAGATATTCCATGGCTTGTGGTACAAGGTATAGATGATGATACAGTTAATCCAAACTCTGTCTTTGATTTTACTCTTAAAGCTATCAAATCTGATCTAACTTTGGTTAAAATGAACCAGGTTGGACACTTTTTCCATGGTAAGCTTATAGAGCTTAAGACGGTAATAGAAAATTTTTTAACGCCAATAGTCGATAAACTTTAAACAAAAAGGACCAAAATAAATGAATAGAAAAGTAGCACTTGAAGCAGTCAGAGTTACTGAGCTGGCAGCACTAGCATCATGGAGCCAGATGGGTAGAGGTGATAAAATAGCAGCTGATCAAGCTGCCGTTGATGCGATGAGAAAGGCACTTAATGAAGTTGATATTGATGGAACTGTTGTGATTGGTGAAGGTGAACTTGATGAGGCGCCAATGCTCTATATTGGTGAAAAAGTTGGTGCTGGTGGTTGCGAGGTTGATATTGCTTTGGATCCTCTAGAGGGGACTACGATTACATCAAAGGGTGGCGCTAATGCCCTTACTGTTTTAGCTATGGCAGATAAAGGTGGTTTTTTAAATGCTCCTGATGTATATATGCAAAAGATTGCTGTTGGTGGTATTAATGCGCCTAAGGGTATAGTTGATCTAGATGATTCTGTAACAAATAACCTAAAAAGAATTGCTGAATTTAAAGGTGTGCATATGTCTGCATTAGTTGTATGTACTATGGATAGACCTAGACATGAGCATATCATCAAGGAGGCACGTGAATGTGGTGCTAGGGTAATTCTAATAAATGATGGTGATGTATCTGGTGTAATAGCTACAGCAACCGAAAATTCTGGAATAGATGTGTATATCGGTACTGGTGGAGCACCTGAAGGTGTTCTTGCTGCAGCCGCTCTTAAATGTTTAGGTGGTCAAATGCAAGCAAGATTGATATTCAATGATGAAGAAGAGATAAAACGCGCCCATCGTCTTGGTATTACTGATCTTAATAAAAAATATGATATTGATGATTTAGCATCTGGTGATATTGTTTTTGCTGCAACTGGAGTGACTGATGGTAATATGCTTCAAGGAGTTAAACGTGTGAATAGTACACGTAGAGGTTCTTATGCAGTTACACATAGTGTGGTTATGCGCTCTACAACAAAAACAGTCAGACATATCACCGCAGAGCACAGTTTTGACTTCAAAGAGGGTATAGAAAAGTTTATGTCATAGTTTAGACGATTTATTTTTAATTCTGATAAGTTTCCTAAGTATCTAATTATTTCCGCAAGCAGTTATCAGTAACTGTTATCTAAACTCTATAAATTATCAAACTTTATTTACTACGGCTTGATAATTTATTGTGCTATAGCTCACTGGTCATAAGGGTAGTATATTTTTGATCCTGAGCTAGTGTTTTTTTATGATTTTTAGATAAAAAAATCTTCAAAGAAGTTGTTGTAAATTATCTAAACAAACTTTCAAAAAGTTTCTAAAGATGTTAAATTGGTGTAATTGTTTTTTTAAAAAAATCTACGGATGAGTCAAAATAGCATACTTTGGATTACATTTATAATATACATAATAATCATTTTTGGCATAGGGATATACTCATATTTTCAAACTAAAAAAGTTTCAGATTATATGTTAGGTGGACGTTCCTTAAATGCACCAATTGCAGCACTAGGTGCTGGAGCCTCTGATATGGGATCATGGTTATTATTAGCTCTTCCTGGAGCGTTTATGGTCTCAGGTATTAACCAAATATGGCTGCCATTGGGGTTGACAATTGGGGCATTTATAAACTGGGGTGTTATCGCAAGAAGATTGCGAATATATACTGAAATAGCAAGAGATTCTATTACTATACCTGCCTATTTTGAAAATAGGTTCCACGATAGCAAAGGGATGCTAAGATCGTTAACAGCCATAGTTGTAGTAATATTTTTTACGATATATATTGGTGCTGGTTTTGTCTCTGGTGGAGTATTATTTAGTTCAATGTTTGGTATTTCATATCATCAAGCACTATTACTTACAGCAGCAATAATATTCATTTATACATGCGTTGGTGGTTTTTTGGCAATATCTTGGATTGATTTTTTTCAAGGTAGTTTGATGCTGTTAGCTTTGGTTATTGTTCCAATTGTAGTGTATTTTGATATTGGCAGTGACAATATTGGTTCGGTGCTATCAAATATTGATATCAAAGGATTTTACGATATTACATCAGGTGTGCCATTAATTACGATTATCTCTCTTTTGGCATGGGGGTTAGGGTACTTTGGTCAACCACATATTATCGTACGCTTCATGGCAATAAAAGATCCAAATAAGACTTCAAAAGCAATGTTTATTTGTATGACGTGGATGATTTTAGCCTTACTAGGAGCTGCTTGTGTTGGTATTTTAGGTGCCGCATATTATAAGGATGGAATCGCAAATCCAGAATCTGTATTTTTGAAGTTATCAGCAGTATTTTTTAATCCATGGATGGAGGGCGTTTTATTAGCAGCAGTATTATCTGCAGTGATGAGTACTTCATCGGCGCAACTATTGTCACTATCTAGTGCTTTTTCGGTTGATGTGTATGCTAAATTCATTCGTAGCAAAGCAAGTCACAGAGAGCTGCTCAATGTCAGTAGATTGATAGTGTTTTTAGTAACAATTGCGGCAATTATCTTGTCATATAACCCAGATACTACGATTTTAAATTTGGTTGGCTTTTCATGGGCTGGTCTTGGTAGTTCGTTTGGAGCTGTTGTGATTTTTTCTCTATTTTGGTCAAGAATGAATAAAATTGGAGCTATAGCAGGTATATTATCAGGAGCGCTAGCTGTTTTAATTTGGTCTATGTTTGAGCATTTAGGTGGCTGGTTTAAGGTATATGCGATGGTGCCTGGTTTTGCACTAAGTAGTATATGTATAATTGTATTTAGCTTGTTAACTTCAAAACCAGAAGAGACAGTACAGTTGGAATATCAAAAATATAAACAATCATTATAAATTAAATTAATTATTGTTAGTCTAATTTTTTTCAAGTAAAATTCACATCATTTGACTTTAATCATCTTATATGAAAAAAACCTTAGTCTTAATATTGGCTATGCTAGTATTGTATTGTCTTTCACTAGCTGGAGAGACTTTTGCTGGGATAACTATGTTATTGTTGCTATTGTGCTTTGTTTTTTATTTATTTATTACTTCTAAGTCGCGTAATTTTAATCTTATAACTAGTATGTATGTTGTGCTAAGTTTTGCTTTTGTAGTTTGCGCTACACAAGTGTTACTGAGTGTTGACTATAGTACACATCCGTTTATATCGATGTTAATTTTATTTGTTTTATTACCAACTTTTTTCTTGTTAGGATATAGAATTATTTTAAGTATTCATTGTTTTATTGATAGTTTTTTAGCTCGAGATAAGATTTTTGTTGAAGAGGCTCCTGAGCTTGAATGTTCTATAGTTATAACAACGCGTAATGAGCCTTTGGATGTTTGTAAATTAACATTTGACTCAGCATATAGCATAGATTACCCAGCAAAAAAACTAGAAATAGTAGTAGTAGATAATAGTGATTTAAGCCATAAAGATTTTGCTAGATGGCAGCAATATGTCAATCAACATAATATGCTTGAGGGAATTAGTTGTAAGTTTATTCATAGAAATGGCACTGAAGGTTTCAAACCACGTAACCTTGATATTGCTATGGAGCATATTAGATTTGATTATGTGTTATTTTTAGATGCGGATTCAACATTACCCGAAAATGCACTAAAAGTAGCCTTACCTGAGTTTAAACAAAATTCCAAACTTGGGTTTGTTAGTTTCTTAATAGAAAGTACTAATTACAGTACAAATTTAGTTGCTAAAGTTGCGAGTATCTTTCAAAACACCATTCGCTATTTCAATGAATTTGTTGGTAAATATGGTTATTGTAACTACCAAGGCCATAATGGTATATGGAGTAGAAAAGCTTTAGAAGCAACATCCAAGTGGAAAGAGTACTACAGATCTCAAGTTATGGTAACCGAAGATATCGCAGCAGGATTTAGATGTTATGAGGCGGGCTTTACAAGTAAACCTGTATTTCTCAAAACTGGAGAATGGGTTCCAACATCGCTCAAAGAGTTTGAGAAAATGTGGCTAAGATGGTCTTTTGGTGGTATGCAAGTAATGCATAAATATATGTCAAATATTATCAGTTCTTCAAACTTATACTTTAGGGTAAAGTTAGATATGCTCTATCTGTTGTTCAAAGTTGTCGCATCTGGTTTTCCAATATTTGCATTATTATTAGTACTTTTTCCTAGAAGTAATCCGGCTTTTGTATCAATTGTTAACGTAACGCTTGTACCACTATTAATTTTAAGTCTCTGGTATTACTTATATGGTGATATTAAAGGAAGCTTTTTGAGTAAAATCTCACAAATTTATATGGCGATGTTTATGTTGTCATCATTTGTATTTTGGTGTGGAATCAAAGCGGAAATTAACTATTATCTAAATAAACCACAAGGTTGGAAACCAACGAGTAAGGTTTTTGATAAAGTAGATGGTTGGATAAGGGTTATTTATGATAATATTGGCAAACTAAGTTTTTCTGCATTTGGTTTAATCGTAGCAGTGTATTCTATTTGTAAATTTTATCCACAGCCAAACTTTTCTATGTACTTATTATGTATGTTGCCAAGTATTTTACTTTTCTTAAATACTATCTTATGTGTTATGGTATTAGGTAGGGCGAAATATTAGCTAAATTATTATGATCGGCTACAATAACATAGTTTATATAGCTATAGCCTTTGGATTTGTACTATTAAATGCTTTTTTTGTTATAGCTGAATTTTCATTAGTTAAGCTTAGAAGCTCGCAGGTCGAGCTTTTACGCAATAAAAAAGCACTACAAGGTAAGGTCCTCTATAAGGTACATAATAATATTGATATCTATCTCTCTGCTTGTCAATTTGGTATTACGCTAGCATCACTAGGTTTAGGTTGGATTGGTGAACCAGCTTTTTCTAAACTTTTGGAACCGCTTTTTATATTTCTTGGGGTTACAGCTAATCTTTCAAAATTTATTGCTTTTGCAACTGGTTTTGCACTTATATCATTTTTGCATATAGTCATAGGTGAGCTTATGCCAAAATCTATGGCGATTAGACAAACTGAGAGATTATCACTACTGACATGCATTCCTTTGTATATATTTTATTGGGTGATGTTTCCTTTTATATGGATATTAAATGCTACAGCAAATAAACTTTTAGAGCTTTTTAAGTTAGATGTAGTTGGCGAAGCTGAGTATGGCTATACTACAGATGAGATTAAAGTGATTTTAAAAAGTAGCTATCTTAAAAAACCTCTAACGGAGGAACATCGAGATATTTTGCTGAGAATGGTTGAGTTCGCGCATTTACATGCCATAGACGCGATGCGTCCAATCAAAGAAATGGTTTCAATAGACTATGATCTAACTAATCGTGAAAAACTTGCGGTTATCAAAGAGTTTCTATACACAAGGTACCCAGTTTATCAAAAAGACAAAAATAACATTATTGGAGTTGTTCATACAAAAGATATTTTATGTGCTTTAGATACAGAACTTATGAAACAAGATTTACGTCCAATTCTAAAAGTATCATACCATGATCGATTAATAGATGTACTAAATAAGTTTCAACAAGGCAGACCACACTTTGCTCTAGTTTATAAGAAAAATCAACTTATTGGCTTTATCACTCTAGATAATCTCTTGACTATATTAATTGGTAGAATATCTGATGAATTTCATCTGGTAAAAAAACCATGGATTACATTAGCTAACAATAAATTTTTGATAAAGGCTGATGCTCCAGTATATGCAATAGAAAGATTAGCCGATATAGATTTATCAGAATATCCTGCTGATACCGTTTTAGATTTGTTACAAACTGTTTTGGCTGAGAAAATCTCTACTAATACTATGTGGGAGCATGATAAATTTATACTCAAAGCATATAGGGTTGATGAAGATGGCTTAAAAGATGTTATCTTGGAATTAAAATCATTAGATCAAATAAAATTTAACTAGCAAAAAGTGATTTAGTAAAAAAGCTATGCTACTATATTGCAACAGTTTTAATTTTGAAAAAGATTAAGTCGTGAAAGCTAGGTTTTCTTCTACAAGTAAACAGCGAGGGTTGTCTCTAGTTGAGAGTTTAATTTCATCAGGTTTGATCCTATTTGTATTACTTTCGTCTTTTTTGGTAATAAACTCAGTAATTACGACATCTGTTACAGTTGAGAAGAAATTTCAGTTATCGCAACAGCTGGATAAAAAAATAGCTCAGTATATTCTGACAGGAAGATTTAATGATATGGCTGTAGGCAATAGTGATTTTTTACAAGCAAAATCATCAAACTCAAATTTGGTTAAGTTCGTTGGTATAGATAGAAACTTTGGGATTAGGGTGTCCAAAGAAGTAATAAAATATGGCACAACGTTTTAACAAGATTTCTACTAATCATTTTACTAGAGGTTTTACTTTAGTAGAGCTTATGGTAGCAGTTACGATATCAGCTATAGTTATGGCTATAAATATTTATTTCTCAGCTAAGCAAAATTATCAAAAGACAAAACAAGGTGCTGATCAAGATATTAAAGCATTAGTTACCAAAAAAATATTTTATGATGCGCTAATAAATGCTGGATTATCATGTAAGTATGGTTCAAAAAAACAACAATATATAAATAAAACCGCAGAGAATCAAATAAATGCTAATTTTATTTATAATGGCTCAGCTATTAGAATAGGTAAAATTTCTGAGATAACAGATTTGATTCAAGACAGCTTGGGTGATAATAAAGGCTTTTTATACCAGTATGATACTAATTACATAATGGTAAAGAGCGAAAAATCATTCACAAGCTTAGCTTCAACACCGATAAATTTGAGTTTACCTTTAGCGACTAGTCAGCAATGGCATAGTGGCGATTATTTAGCACTTTGTAATAATGATTATGTTGATATAGTCAAGGTAGCATCAATTGATAAAAATAAACGTAAAGTTAATCTAGTTGTCGCTCCTGCTAATGAATTTGATAGAGGCGATTATGTTGGTAAATTTAGTATCCAGATATTCTATATAGCAGCGACACATGATCCCAAAGATTCACAAAAAATAATTTATTCTCTATATATGTATAATAGAGAAGGATCAGCTAATGCTGTGACATATCCACTTGTAGATGGAGTGTCTGATCTTAATGTAAGTTATGCACTTATTGATAAAGATAATTTAGCGTGGAGAGATATTGCGACAGCTACAGATCTTGATGATTTAAAAACTAAAGCACTAAAAATATCATTTAAAATAGATGATAAATATTTTGAAAAAATAATTTTGCTATGAAGAATATGAAATTAAAAAAATCTACAAAAATTTTAGGTTCTTCACTTGTTTCTGTAATGATATTTAGTTTTGTTGTCTTAGTAACTGTATCAAGCCTTGTTTATGTGGTTAGATTTAATCTTTTAGGTATCAAAAGTCTAAACCAACAAGAGGCTGTGATAACAGCAGAGCAACAATATATCCACAATATATTTGCTAAAAACTCAATTAAATTAGGTAAAAATAATATCGGTGACTATGATTTCGGTAATGTATTTAAAAGTAGTTTAGCTATTTTTTCTAATACAAATGTTGATGTTTCTCTTTACAATGCACAACCTACTGCCATTAGTAACAATATAATCCATAGATTATTTTATAAAGGCAATCTTAAGTTAACAAAAGATATTATCTATAAAGATCTGCCAAAGCATTCAATGATTAATTATAATTCAGAGTTTGTACCTATTAATATTCCGTATATTGATATTACTAGGATGAATAGTTCAGAGCAATTTTATCGCCTAAATCAAGAGCAACAAATCAGTGATAATCAGCATGGTTTTATTGGTGTTATTGAGAAAGAATATGACTGGATACTAATATCGTTAAATAATGGTAAAACCCAGGTTATAAGTTTAAGTGGGTTAAATATCGCTGGGGATTATAAAATTAATATTGGGTGGCAGCTTAGTCAAGGGCGATGGCAGTTACTATTAGCTATATATGATAACCAACATTTGTATATTTTTAAAACAGCACTTAATGATCTTATCAATAACTTTGATAAAGCTATATTAGACTTATCGACACCTATAGATATTATTGATCCACCAAAAGATATTGTCACATTAAGCTGGTATTATCATCATGATAATTCACAACCAAGTCTAGCAGTATTGACAAAGCGTAATGATAGCGCTGGTAACACTAGCATAATTGTAGAGGATATTGAGTATAACAGTTTTAATAATAACTATAAAACCTCTATTAAAGATGCTATAAATGGTCTAGGAAAACTTGGTGATAATAATATTTATGTTGAAGCTTTAGATCCAAGCTATACCTTAGCAAAAAGCCAGCTATATGTGTTTGTTGGTGATAAGTTAATAGTATATAACTTAGCTAACTCTAATAAAAATGACACCTTAATAGTACCATTACAAAACATAGTAAAGCATAAACCTATAATAGTAAAAAAAGATTTTTACGAGTATTATATTTTAACTTATAGTGGAGATCGTTATTATCAATATAAATATACTAGTAATACTAATATTATAAGTCTTGCTAACACGGTAATTTATCCTGAACAAAAAATCGAAAATATAGTTGTTAGATATGGCTTAAAATTTATTATTACAAATAAAAATATATATATTGATGATTTTACTAATAAACAGCTTAGCGAAGTTGCTACATAGGTATTATTAAATGTTAAAAATAAGTGCGATTTTTCTTGTGTTGATTGTCAGTATTTGTAATGTTTATGCGGCTAACTGTCAGCTTATAGATGCTCAAAATGGTTCTAATGGTTTAGTAGAATTTAGTTGTGACCAAGATGTTTCGCTGGATGATAATAAAGTAATTTTTTATATCGTTGGCAAGGATGTTGAAATTGATTCTATCAAAGTATCTCGCGGTGATATTGATTTTACTATCGATCAAGTCACTAAAAATGTCAAACGAGTGAGTCTAAATATTGTCAAGAAAACTATTCTGGATTTTGAACTAGACTATATTGCTTATAGGCAGCAACCAGTTAAATTAATAATACAAGCCAAAAAAGATAGTAATCTTGATTACCAAATTCTATGGGGAGGGGTGGTAAAAAACTCTTATACAAATACAGAAAATAACAATAACAATTTTCAATTTTATATAACAAAATCAAAACTTTTTGTGGTTAAAAATGGTTTGGAGTGCTCAATCAAAGGTGATTGTGACGCTAACATTAATATACTAGATCGAAATGACTCACCACAAGCAACTCAACTATTACAAAAACTAGCTACTTATTTTGATTTTGGTATTGTTCATCAAAGATTAGTTTAATTAAATCCTTAGTAGGGTAAGTTAGAACTTTATGCTAAAATAACTGTGATTGGATGTGATTAGCAAAGTTGAATTATTTTAGGATACGCTGTAAGAGTAAAACAAAGCATATGAGAAACAAAGCAAACAAAGGATTTACAATAATTGAAGTGCTTATTGTTGCAGCTTTGGGTTTATTTACTTTGATGACAGCATTTTATGCTATAGGTAACATACTATCTAATGCCATTCTCACAGAAAAAAAGTAGAGTTGATGAATATATGCTAACTGGTAGTTTTGATGATAGCTCCTTAGGTGATACTCTGAGGTTAGTAGTGGTAGTATTCGCGAGTTTACAGCTACAAATAATAAATTTTCTATAGAGACAGTTAAAAGAGCATATGCTAGTGTAGATCCTTTAACCGAGCTAATAAATCAACAGCTTGGTCCATACATGCAGCGAGCAAATGAGATTTATGTCAATGCAAATGCTACAGTAATTGATGACCCCTCGGTACTATCAGATATAGAAGTTGCTAGAAATACTCTTTTATTGCCAAGTACGGCAAAATGGTCATCAAATACTGGAGTATTATTAAATTTAGGAAATACTCAAATTGTTACAGCTGTTCCTTTAGATGATCCTCCACTTGGCTCAGGTGCTTATATAACTGTAGCGCCAATTACTAATGCAGATATAACGCCGGCTATTAGATGGCAGTGTACTGCTTTTGGATTTGATAGTGAGTTACTGCCTTCATGGTGTGTTTTATAGTTTTAGAATGGAGATTTAATGTCATTGAAACTTAGTCAAAAAAAGCTAGCAGGTTTAACAATCATAGAGCTTCTAATTTCTACTGCTATAGCTGTAATGATGCTTTCTGCATTAATTACTACTTATATCGCTGTAAAGAGTAAATATAGCGAATATAAAGATAAAACTACAACAGAAGCAAAAGAATTATTGGTAAAAAATATACTCTATAACTTTGTCAAGGACGTTGGTTTTGCATGTAAATTTGGCTATTCACAACAAACATACTATGATAGAACATCTGATTCTTTGGATAGTATTTTTTATAGTCCTGCTATGATTCGCGTTGGTAGATTACCTTTGGCTACTTCAAGTCATTTCCCACAATCATTAGAGGACGGCTGCTCAGGAGATTGCTATCAGACAGGGACAGATTATATAATGATTAAGAAAGAAGAAAGTCATTCTAGCCTTACCCAAATAAACTCATCGAGTACAACTTTACATCTTCGCTCTGTTGATGGTCTTGCAGCAGATGATTATTTATTTTTATGTAATAAAAATAGTATTAATTTAGTGAAAGCATCAAATGTCAACAGTGGCTCAAGTATTGTTAGTTTATCACAATCACCTCAAGGTGGCGATTATTATCCTGGTGATTATGTTGGTAAATACTCGCTTGAGATTCTTTATGTTAGAGATACTGGTGAACAAGATAGTCAAGGTCAAGATATTTATTCACTATATGTATATATCAAAGATAGTGGTGCAAATGGAATGTCTTATGAGCTTGTAAGAGGAGTGGAGAACTTACAAGTTGAATATGCACCAGTTAGTAATAATGTCGTAACTTGGAATAATGTTACTACGGATATTGACATAAACAGCACTAGTCATCCTGCGTTGAAAATATCTTATAGTATTGCTGGTCAGACATTTAGCAAAATAATTAGTATATAGGTTTCGTAGAGTATGGTAGCAAAAAATAGAGGATCATCATTACTAGCAACTTTAATTTTTGCTTTTGTATTAATGATAGTGATATCAGCTCTTGCGTATAACTTCAAAGCTGATTCTTTAGCTATTAATACCTTAGTTGATGAGAAACAAAATCAAAGTGTTCATGAGGGGTATTTTGGTAATATTATTGGAGCTGTGGATTTAGCAGTCCCTACAGATGAAAATATTGGTGATTTCAGATTTGTAACTGCTCCTAATTCAATTACTCCTAGATTTGAGTATGAAAATACGAATGCAGAGTTATATAATGCCGAAGCCTATCTTATAAGCTATGATGTTACACATCAGTTTTATGATAATGGTGTCCTTAAGTATATTAGAAATTTTATTTATAATTTGTTACCGAGTTTTACATTGACTCAATATGAAAAAAACAGTAATACCTTTAAATCTACCATATGTGAATATCGATGATATGACTAATTCAGTGTTCGGCTATAAAATAGGAGACCAAAATAATAAATCAACTATTGAGGGAGGATATATAGGATACTAAGAAAACCTATAATAAATGGCTATGACGGTAGTGGATCAAGATCAGATTATATAGTTGAGCAAGGTAATGGTAATATAAAATATATTATATGTCATAATCCCGATAATGGCGGAAACACAATTGTTGTGTCTGAAAATTCTTGGGATGCTCATCATGATCATGGTGATTATAGAGGACCATGTTTAAATAATAGTTCACGGAGTTTTACAATTAATATTTATGGGAATATATTAAGTATTAGTTATCCGGAGGCGTTAGCTTTAAGCTACTATGATTTTAGTGTGGGTTGGGAGTTGAGAAACAACTAATGGACGTTACTTTTAGCAATATATGATTTAGATAGAGTTTATACATCATCAGCCTCATTAAATGATATCAAAAATAATCCACAAACTGCAGAACTTGCTTTATCTGATTGGAAAGAGGCTTCGGGTCTAGAGGAATTTGATGGTGGGGATATAGTTAATGTAGGTTGGTATTTTGATAATAATCAGAGTAGTCCAAAGCTTTTAATTTTAGAAAAATTTCTTAGAAATGGTAATTATGATATAGATGCTTATAAGACAACTTATAATGCTCTTACTAAAACTTATGCAGCTGAATTTACTGATAGGTTATAGTTAATCCGAGAGTATTTTGTTAAACACATAAGAGATAGCATCACAAAATTTTTCAAAACTATTATTCACTTTTCTAAATATTTTTTTAAAGTTAGCCCAAACCTTTTCAATAGGATTTAAATCTGGAGAATACGGAGGTAGATATAATATTTGTACATCAAATTTATTGGCTATTTCAATCAGCTTAGAGGATTTATGGAAACTAGCATTATCCATTACTATAGTAGTTTTAGGTTTTAATGATGGGCATAAGTGTTCCTCAAACCATTGATTAAAAATTTCAGTATTGGTATATCCACTGTACTCTAATGGAGCTATAATCTTTTTATCTGCATAATTATATCCAGCAACAATACTTCTTCTTTGTGTTCGATATGCTAAAACCTCACCATAACTAGGCTCACCAATTAGTGACCATCCTCTTAGGATAGAAAGCTTATTGTCACACCCCATCTCATCTATATAAAATAACAAGTTTTGAGCTATTTCTTTTAGTTTTTCTATATACTCCAACCCTTCATGTTCTTTTCTTTGCTTATATTTTGGAGTCTTTTTTTAAAACTAAAACCAAGTCTATTAAGACAATCATAAAATGTACTTCTTGGAATATTAGGGGCTAATGCTTCTTTTATATCTAATGCACTTGCATCTGGATGATCTATCAAATACTGTTCAATCAATGTTTTATCGGTAAAGCTAGCGACTCTGCCACAACCAACTCCTTGCTTTGAACTATAATCTCCGGTTCTTTTATAAAACTCTATCCATGAAACAACTGTACGCTTATCTATGTTAAAAAACTTACTCAGCTCGAACTCCGTCATACCTTCTTCATATTTATTAATTACGATGTCTCTAAAATATTGGCTATATGATGGCATTTTTATTAGACATTATAACATTTCTACAAATATCTTTCGGATTAACTATAATTTTATATTTTGTATTTTTTAATTATAAAAGATGTATGAAGCTCCAAATATTATTACCGAGCTAATAATAATCTTTTCTTAAATCTCAATTTCCATTGAGATTATCTTCCATTTTTCTTTTAAACTTGGAATATCAATATATTCTTCTATAGTTTTCTCAAACCCTATAGTTTCATAACATTTAATTGCTGAGTTATTAAAATCAAAAACTCTCAAGCTTATGTTTTGTAACCCAATAGATTTAGCAAATTCTAAAAGCTTTTTTATCATTAATTTGCCTAGACCTTTTGCTCTATATTCTTCATATATAAGTAACCTACCTATAGAGGCTTTTTTGTTAGCCTGATCTAATCTAATTATTTGACAATGTCCTACAGATTTATCTTCATCATCTAAAACATTAAAGAGTAAATTTGATTTATTATCCATAGTTTGTTTTATCTGAAGGTAATCAAGAGGAAATTGATAATTAATACCACCAAATTGATATAAAAAACGAATATCATGTCGATTCAATTCAGACAAAAGGTCAGATATATTACTTTCTGTAAATCTTTCTAACCTAATCATATAACCCTATCCTTTACAAGGCTTTTTTAATATCAATTATCTTTAGTATCACTATCAAAAATGGTGGTATTGCCATCAATAAACCAAAAACCAACTGATTGTGTAAAGTGATGCTAGAAACAAGTGATGATGAAATAGTTGTAACAGCTATCTGTATAAATCCAAATATTGCCGATGCAACACCTATCTCAGTATGAATATCTCTATACGCACACACGTATGTAGCAGTATACTGAAAAACATTACCACAAAATGCCAAAGCACATAAGATAACAATCACTTTAGCATCTAAACCAAAAATAAAATAAGAAAAAGCAAGTAGTAAACCACTTAATGTAGAGAAGGAACCGCAATAAAGTATAACTTTGTTCATATCTAATCTACTGATTATATTTTTAAATAATATTAAAAATATTGCTGAAGGTATAATTACCCCAGCTGATATAAATGAATATTCAACAGCAGAAAAACCTAATTTAATCTGAAAGAAAAAAGGTGAAAGTGTCGCAAAAACAAAAACTAATGACAATGCTAAACCACTACAAATAGCATTTAGCACAAAAACCTTATGTGTTAATATCCTTTTTTATATGAATCTAAGACGTTATAA